>CACZSI010000066.1 GCA_902783775.1 uncultured Lachnospiraceae bacterium | reverse complement strand
TTTATGGAAAAGATAAGATGGCATTTTTCGAGAGATATTATCTAGAAGATGAGTCATTGCATGTGGAAAACTATAATGACTACTATAATTATTCCAGAGAAGCTGAGACTTGTATAAATATTTTAAATGAGTTTGGCTTAGACGGGGACAAGGGGCATATTATAAATGGCCATGTTCCTGTAAAAATAAAAAATGGAGAGAGCCCAGTTAAGGCAGATGGAAAATTATTTATTATAGATGGTGGCATTTCTAAGGCTTACCAAAAGGCTACAGGAATTGCAGGTTACACATTTATTTACGATTCACATAGTCTTAACTTAGCTGAGCATAAACCTTTTGTGCCAGGTGAGAGTGAGGACACTCCAATAATTCATTTAGTGGAAAGGCTTGAGAGAAGAGCTAATATTTCTGATACTGATAAGGGTGAGGAATTATTAGAGGAGATAAATGATTTAAGAGAACTTATGAAAGCCTACAGACAGGGTATTATAAAAGAGAGAAGAACATTTTAAAAAAGTGCAGTATTCATTTTAATGTGGATACTGCATTTATAAAATGTGGGCGTCTTGACTGTATAAGTAGGATAAATTATAATTAAATTCGTACGTTAAAATGAGATAAACGTTAATATTGGCGAGAGGTGAAAAGTATTGAACGAGAAAAAAATAATGTTAGGTAACGAGGCGATTGCCAGAGGTGCATATGAGGCTGGAGTAAAGGTTTCATCAGCATATCCTGGAACACCTAGTACAGAAATCAGTGAGAATATTGTACATTATGACGGTGTATACGCAGAGTGGGCACCTAATGAAAAGGTGGCATTGGAGGTAGCGCTAGGAGCTTCTATCCACGGTGCCAGATCAATGGCGACAATGAAATTAGTAGGATTAAATGTGGCAGCAGATCCATTGTACTCATACAGCTATATTGGAGTAAACGGCGGATTAGTAGTTGTTGTGGCAGATGATCCTGGAATATACAGTTCACAGAATGAGCAGGATACTAGAATGGTAGCTAGAGCAGCTAACGTTCCTGTAATTGAACCTTCTGACAGCGAGGAAGCTAGGGTATTTACTAAGAGAGCTTTCGAGATTTCAGAAAAGTATGACACACCTGTTATTCTAAGAACAACTACCAGATTAGCACATTCTCAGGGACAGGTTAACCTAGAAGAGAGAGTAGAGTGCGAGAAACCTTACGAGAAGAACGTTGAAAAGAACGTAATGATGCCTGGTAATGCTATTAAGGCTCACGTAAGAGTTGAAGAGAGAATGAATAAATTAGGCGAGGATGCTAACACATTAGATATTAATAAGGTTGAGTACAATGATACTAAGATTGGTTTCATTACAAGTGGTATTCCTTATGAGTATGTTAAGGAAGTATTCCCTAATGCATCTGTACTTAAGTTAGGAATGGTTCACCCATTACCTAAAAAGTTAATTGAAGAATTTGCATCAAAGGTTGATAGATTAATTATCTTTGAGGAACTTGAGCCAGTTATTGAGGAGCAGGTTAAGGCAATGGGCATTGAGTGCGATGGAAAGAATTTATTTACTATCCAGGGCGAGTACAGTGCCAATATGTTAAGAGAGAAAGTACTAGGTCAGACATTAGAATTAAGTCAGCCGGCTAAGGCTCCTGCTAGACCACCTATTCTATGTCCTGGTTGTCCACACAGAAGTACTTACTCAGTATTAAAGAAATTAGGTATTCATGTATCAGGCGATATTGGATGCTATACATTAGGTGCAGTACCTCCACTAGGCGTGGTAGAAAATGTAGTATGTATGGGATCTAGTATTTCAGCGCTACACGGTATCGAAAAAGCTAAGGGAAGCGACTATATTAAAAATTGGGTAGCTTGTATTGGAGATTCAACATTCCTACATACAGGTGTTAACTCACTTATGAATATGGTTTACAATAAATCTACAGGAACAGTTATTATTTTAGATAACTCAACTACAGGTATGACAGGTCATCAGGATCATCCTGCTACAGGAAAGACATTGGCAGGAGAACCTGCTTATCAGCTAGATTTAGTTGACTTATGTCATGCATTAGGCGTTAAGAATGTAGAGGTAGTAGATGCCTTTGATACTAAGAAGATGGAAGAAGTAGTAAAGACAGAGGTTAACAGAGAAGAGGTTTCAGTAATTATTGCTCAGTCACCTTGTGCATTGTTAAAATCTTTCGTTCCTAAGGGAAAATGCTTTGAGATTTCAGATAAATGTAAGAAGTGCGGTCTATGTATGAAGTCAGGATGTCCTGCTATCACAAAGGCAGAGGACGGAACTATCAAGATAGATCAGACTCTATGTAACGGTTGTGGATTATGTAAACAGAATTGTCCATTCGAGGCAATTGGCTTTAAAGGAAGAGGTGAATAAAATGGCAGAGACAAAGAACATTATGATTGTAGGAGTCGGCGGCCAGGGAACACTTCTAACTAGCCGAATCCTTGGTGGAATTACAGTAAAAGCAGGTTATGACGTTAAGTTATCAGAGGTTCACGGAATGGCTCAGCGTGGTGGTAGCGTAGTTACTTATGTTCGTTACGGTGAGAAGGTAGCTGAACCTATAGTAGAGGAAGGTCAGGCAGATGTGCTTATCGCCTTCGAGAGATTAGAGGCATTAAGATATGCACACTTCTTAAAGAAGGATGGTGTTATCATCGTCAATGACCAGAGAATAGATCCAATGCCTGTAGTTACAGGAGTGGCATCATACCCTGACAATATTATCGAGGACTTAGAAAAAGAGTATAAGGTAATTTCAGTGGATGCCATGAAGGAAGCTATTGAATTAGGAAACTCAAGAGTGTTTAATGTAATCATTTTAGGAATTGCAGCTAAGCACATGGATTTTGAGAAGGAAATGTGGCTTGAGGTAATAAAAGAGACAGTTCCACCTAAGACAGTAGATATTAATATTGCAGCATTTGAAAAAGGTTTTGAATAAAAAAATGAGTAAAAGAAGGGCTTAATTGTCCTTCTTTTCATATTTTAAATAAGGAGTTTTAAAGATGATTATCGATACCCACGCTCACACATTTCCGGATAAAATAGCATACAATGCTTTAAGAAAAATGGAAAATGAGATATATACATCACAGAATTTTCAGGTGAAGGCAGCTAGAACCGGAACAGTGTCAGATTTATCTCAAGCATCTATTGATGCTAATATAGATATAACATTAATTTGTCCTGTGGCCACTAACGTAAAACAGGCTAAAAAAATAAATGCCCTATCGCCGGATTTAAACAAGGATATGGATAAACATCACTTGTTTAGTCTAGGAGCCATACACCCGGACTGTGAAGATTACAAAAGCATAATAGATGAAATTGTGGCAATGGAATTAAAAGGAATTAAGATTCATCCTGATTATCAAATGACAGATTTCGATGATGAAAAATATCTCCGAATAATGGATTATGCAGCTAATAAAGATTTAGTGATTGTCACTCACGCCGGAGAGGACGTGGGATTGCCGGGCACAGTTCATTGCACTCCTGATAAGATTCTAAATGTTTGGAAACACATCCAACCGGAGAAACTGGTTTTAGCTCATATGGGTGGCTGGAGAAAATGGGATGAAGTGGAAGAAAAAATAGTGGGAATGCCGGTATATTTCGACACAGCAGTGTGCCAGCGAAAAGACATTCCTGTCCATATAAGTGATAAGCAATTAGTTAGAATGATTAGAAATCATGGTGTAGAAAAAATCTTATTTGGAACTGACAGCCCATGGTATGATCAAAAAACTGCCATTAAAGATTTGAAAAACTCAGGTCTTACAGAGAAGGAATTAAAACTAGTTTTAGGAGAGAACGCTAAAAAATTATTCTTCTAGCATAAATTATATGATATCCTAAATTCAAAACAAATATTATTTAAGATTCTAAAACTTAATATTATTAAGCAAGCCTTTAATTGTGGTACCTTGATAAAAATAACTGACTACAAAAATGTTTTTATGAAAAAAAACTAATAGACAAATTGTATAAGTATGATATAATGGTGTTATTAATGGAAACGGTACCAAGTTTAAAGATTGGAGGTAGACTTATGTATAGGATTAAAAACAAATGCTTGTCTATTCTTATGACTGTGATGATGATATTTACATTAATACCATCATATACCACTGCTCAGGCAGCACAGGAAGATTGGACATATGCAGTAGACGGAAATGTCATAACGGCGACATGTACTAATCCGGATAACGAATTTTATGGTGATAACGATGTAAAACTTACATTGGTGGCTGAAGATGCGGAATATGTTAGAAATGTTTCACACCCAGCTACTATTGAAAAAACACAATCGTGGCAAAGTGCTGAGGCGGCAGGTGAATTAAGAAATGTAGGAAACATTACATACTCAGGAGGCTATGGAGGAGGCGCACCTACTAACGTAGGTACTTATACTGCTCGTGTAACAGTAGGACAAAATTATACTGCAACTAAACAGTATGAAATTACTAAAGGTACTCCTATAGTAACTGTTACAATGGAAAACTACAGTTATAATACACCGGCAGGTAGCAGACCTACTCCTTCATATACTGTAACGGATACAAATAATTATAATCTTCTTAGTAGGTATATGACTGCTACAGTTAGATATACTGGAACTACAGCCACAGGACAGACCTATGATAGTACAAGTCAGCCTGCTCAGGCCGGAACATATATAGTAACTGTAACAGCTAATCCTAATTCTAATTATACAGGCAGATATAATCAAGGAACTGGAACAGCTAATTTCATTGTTAGTGGTGGAACAACTGTAGATGTAGATGTAACTGCACCACAGGGAAGCCAGGCTACATCTTGGGTATATGGCGAGGATGCATGGATTACTGATTTCTCTGTTAAAATAACTGGTACACAGACAGATATTACAGAGTATTATGAAGATCATCCTGGTTTAGTGTCAGTTAAGTACTATAAGATGAGAGGTAATACACCTAGTGCACAGGATACTTTACTAGAAGATGTACCATCTACACCTGGTAATTACTATGTTGATGTAACGGTAGCGGCATCAGGTGATTATGCAGCTGGTACAGGAAGAAAACAGTTTACTATTGAGAAAGCACAACCAACTATTAAAGCATCAGATAATGAGTTTGATTACACAGGTGAAACTATCGAATATGCGTATGATTCTATTACGTTAGTAAACAATGATTCAGTAGATGATGAATATCCTAATGGACCAACATATAGCTATTATAAGATTCCAGAGAATGGACAGGTTCCTGGATATACAGAAGGTCTTCCTAAGAACGCTGGAAACTATAAAGTTAAAATTGATTTACCAGCTACAGATAATTATAAAGCAGCTAGTGTTGAAAAGAATGTAACTATTACACCATTTGATATTTCTAATGAAGAAGATGTAACAGTAACATTAGGTAGTAGCTTAATTTATTCAGGTAATGAGCAGACACAGACTGTCACAGAAGTTAAAGTAGGTGATTTTACATTTGGAACAAATGATTTCACAGTAACAAATAATAAAGCGACAGATGTAGGCGATTATGAATTGACAGTTATAGGTGTTAGAAACTTTATTGGAACAGTTACTAAGGAATTTAAAGTAGCACCTAGAAATATTAATGATCCTGCTGTTACTAAGAACTTTATTTTTGGAACTACTACACATTACTTTAATTCAGATGAAACATTTGAAGACCAGAATTTATTAACATACACAATGACAAATGATGTAAGAGCAAATGGAACAATTCAGACTCCAGTAATTACTCTTGCAAATACTGGAAATGGAAATGTTAATTTAACTCGAGGAACAGATTATGTTGTTACAGGAACTCAGTCAGCTATGGATCCTGGTACTTATAAAACTACAATTACAGCTAAAGGCAATTACTATGGTATAGCTGAATTAAATTGGACTATTAGTTCTATAGAAGTAAGAGCTACAGTTAATATTCCTGATTGGACTTATGGTGATGAGCCATCTAAACCAGAAGTTACTGTTCACAGAAATTTCACAGATATAACAAATCTATATTCAGAAACTGATTATTTATTTAGTTATAAAAAGGATGGTGGCGATGAAACATTTGAGGTTCCTACAGAGGCAGGAACTTATACAGCTACATTATATCTAGCACCTAAAGGACAGTATTCAACAGCTACGGCTCAGTGCACATTTACAATTAGAAGGAAAACAATCGCTGTAACAGCCGATAATGGTGAAAAAACATATAAAGATGATGATCCGGAAATTGGTTATAAGATAACTACTGAAGATGGATTAATCGAAGGTGATGAATTAGGAATCAGTGCAGCTATTAACTACCCTGATAGTGTAACAGATCCTAAATTAGCACCGGCAGGAACCTATGATACAGTTATTGATACAACTGAAGCAAACCCTAACTATGATATTCAGGTTACTAAAGGAACATTTAAGGTTAATCCAAAGGAAATCGGATCAGTTGTTTTAGATCCTAGTACATATGCACAGCCGGCAGAGTTAACTGAAGTAACACCAACATTTAGCGTATATGATATTGATGGTGAATTAGTAGATCCAAGTGAATACGATGCTTATGGTGATTTAAGTGCATACGAATATGGAAATTATACTATTTACATTGCAGGAAAGAATAACTATACTTCAGAAGATAAGGCTTCATGGGCTATTATCCCAACAGCTGACGTAACAACAGAATATGATGGTCAGGCACATTATATTGATATCCCAGATGATTTCAAGGATAAGATTACAAATTCAGTATATTTAGATACATTAGGAAATGCAGTTGAAAAACCAACAGATGCTGGATTGTACTATTTCTTATATGAATTAGAATTAGAAGATGGAAGAAAAGTAGTTTTAGTAAATGATTTACTAATTCTTCCTAGAAATATTACTATTGATATCGCTGCAAACCAGGGTAAAGAGTACGATAATGACCCAACTAGTGATCCAGACTTAGGATTTACCATTACTAGTGGTGAGTTAGTAAGTGGCGATTCAATCTCGTTAGCTAGAGAAGCAGGAGAAGAATTAGGTGAATATGCAATTGGTTTATCAGAAGATACATATCTAACTGCTAATTATAACGTAACTATTAGTGATGATACTAAAGATAATAAATTTACTATTGCTCCTAAGAATATTAGTGATGCTAAGGTAGAATTAGTAAATACTCTAGAGTACAATGCAGCAGAGCAGACTCAGGAAGTTGAAGTTACAATGGATGGTTACGATGAAGTTACATATGATATTGCTAATAACGTAAAGACCAATGCAGGAGAATACACATTAACAATTACAGGTACTGGAAACTTCACTGGAACAGTTGAAAAGACATTTACAGTTGCAAGAGTTGACATTGCAAATGCAGAAGTAA
>CACZSI010000065.1 GCA_902783775.1 uncultured Lachnospiraceae bacterium | reverse complement strand
TTTCAATATTGCTCGTCTATTCTTCTTTGCATCTGATTTAGAAGAATATATAGCCACCTGGTATCCTTTAGCCTTCTTAACTTTCTTTATAGAAAGCTTAACCTTCTTAATGCTTTTTAATTTAGTTTTGTCATTGCTACTAGCAACTTTTGAAAATAACTTTGAACCTATATCAAGTGTATTGGCCACATTTTTTTCAGTTGCACTAGAGAGATTAAATGTTTTCTTTTTAGAAAGAAGGAATACCATATTACTAGTAGCATAAACAGGCGCCAAACATGCAGTATCCGCCTTTTCTAAATAAGTTTTGTCCCCCTTGATTTTTTCTATAATATCGGCTTTTTCATCCTTATCAACATCATAGTAATTATCACCATCAATAGACTCAATTAATGTAAAATAGACTTTATATTTATCAAATCTTTTTAACTGATCTTTTGATAATTCCAACGGTCCGTTTGATAAATCTATAGAGTTCATATCAATTACTTTATTAGAATTAATCGTAGCATCAAAGCCCTCATATTGATATGTGTTTTTTGGATTTATTGTTGGAGTTTTAATATTAACCTCTAAATTATCTGGATTGCTTGTATTATATACAATTTTACCACCGTACAAATATAGAGTATATGGATATAGCCCATCTTCGTTTAGGCTACTATCACTGCTAGAACGAAAATCAAATACACACGTATCAAATCTCACAGAGTCTTTAAACTTAACCGGCTGAGCATCCACATATATTTCCCCTGAATACATTTGAATAACTTGATTCTTACTCCTGTCGTATTCTTTGCTATCCATATAAATTGCAGCTCTATGACATTTTCTTATCTTAATGGTTGGTCCATCTATAAACAGATTTCCACAAACTTTAATTCCATGATAAGCTTCTGAAGAAGATGGACTCTCATCACTGCAATCAACTTCCATATCCATATCTAAAGTTCCGTTTCCAGTTAAATATAAATCATTATTTAAAGAATAAATACCTGTTCTAATTCCCTTAATTATTTTAATAGAATTATTTCCCTTAATATTTATCTCTATTTTGTCTCTTTTATATTTCTTTTGTGCGCATGAAAAATAAATACTTGAACCATGATAATTTTCCAGGGTTAATCGCATAGCTTTTCCATTCCACTTAAGCCCCTTAACTTCATTGCCTAGAGCATCCACTACCGGTTTATCACCTTCGCTGTCAAAATCAAATATAGCATAATTAGTACAAATATTATTATTGTTAACCAATGGAGATGATGGATTAACAATGCAAGCTCCCATAGGAGTGTATTTTTCATCTTCTATTACATCCATTATCAAGTAAACAACTTCCGGACTCTTTTTAATTATCTCTATCTTTTCAGTGTTTTCTTCAGAATTTACATAAAACTTAGTATTGTCGCTAATGACACTGTTAGAATTCATCTTCATTGCCACAACAGTACGCTGCATACCACCGTAAAGTTTTTCGAGTTTATCGTTCACATCACTCCATTCTTCATCATCAAAAGAATAATGCTTTAAATAAGTTTCTGTGAATGTGTAACAATTATCTAGGTTATAAATTTTACCACTATCTAAGCCTATATTAACATTTCCTAATACAGTCTTTCTGGATTTGATTTCAAACTTAATCCCCATTTTTTCAGCGAAAGTTTGTGCCTTCGAACCGGATGGCGCCACAATTTTAAATTTTGTTAAATCCATATTTTGTATTGCATTATCATCTATTTCTGTATTAGGATTATCTATTAAAATTCGTGTGACACTGCCAAACCCATTAATTGTATTTTCACCTAGCTTTGTAATTCCATACTTTACATTTATGGTATTAATTTTAGTCTTATATTTCGCCCATGCTGCACCATTTTTCTCAACATTTTCTAAAGCACCATAACCTTCGAAATTCAAATGGTTTCTTTTACTATCTAAATACCAGTTTAAGTCACCCATTACACTAGTTTCATATCCTATTAAATCACTCTTCTCTAATATATTATAGCTTGAAAAACTAGTTATAATTCTTAGCTTATTTTTAACTCCTTTAAATTCACCTTCCATTCCTGCACTGACAGGCACTATAATATCACTTAAGCTCTCACATCCTTTAAAAGTATTTTTCATTAACTTAGTGTCAGCTTTAGCTATATATAATTCATTTAATTTAGTACAATTTAAAAATGTAGATGAAAATCCTTTTGTTTCAGTTAATAAAGCTTTAGTCAATGAAGTACAATTCTCAAACATAGCACTGGCATCTGTTACCAATGTCTTAGCAGGTATAGATATCTCCTTTAACTTACTGCAGTCCTTAAACAAATAATAACCATTTATTTCCTCAACCCCTTCTGGAATACTAATGTTAGTTATATTATTCCCTGCAAAAGCTGATTTGCCTATGAACTTTAATGTAGAGGGTAATTTTATTGTGCTAGCACCTACATTTGAAAATACGTAATCACCTATTCTTGTCACACCCTCTGATACTGTTATCTTCTTTACTGGTTCACTAAAATAATACTTAAAGAAAAAGCTATTATCTAATTCTTCATCCCCCCCAAATATTATTTCCTGTGTATCATAATTGTATTCATAGGTTACTCCTTCATATTCACCTGTTTTTATATTATCTGCCATAATTAAACCATTAGTTCTCATTATAGCAATGGCTAAAATGGCTATAGTCATAAATATCTTTATATATTTCTTCATTTTATTTCCTCTCATTAAATTTACTTAATTATTTCACAATCTTAACAGTTTTTTTCTGTCCCTTTTTTTGCAATAATTTTTTATATTTCTTAAAGCACTTCTTAGGAACATTGATTTTAGCTGACTTGTTAATAGACTTAAAGGCATTCTTTCCGACCTTCTTAAGCTTAGTAGCTTTAATAGTAATTCTCTTAAGCTTTTTACACTTATAAAATACCTTTGCGCCAATTGAAGTAACTAATTTAGATACTGTAATCTTCTTTAGTTTTTTAAGCTTGCTGAATGCCGCTTTATCAATTGATACAATCTTATAAGTTTTATTCTTATAAGTAACGCTATTCTTTAGCTTAATCGTTTTAGCCTTCTTATTTAAGCATTTAACGATGGAAACTGTATTAGTTTTCCCTATCACTCTGTACTTTATTTTAGCTACTGTAAATACGCTAGGCGATGCATTATTTACACCACTATTATTTTTGTTATTGTCTTTTTTACCATCATTTCTCTTAATAACACTACCGTCACCATAAAAATATTGATCACATCTATCGCAATAATCATATCCATAGTATGGTGAATTTTTATCTGTAATTTTCTCAAGTACATGCTCATGTTTTTTTGTATTGAACAAAAAGTTTAAAGGATTGTTGAGCGTATTAATTTTTCCGTAATATTTTATATTAGTAGTAGGCAGCTTTTTAATTAAAACCAATTCTCTACCAAAGCTACTCCATTCAATATCTTTATAACCATCATCATCTATATCATATCTTTCTACGTCTTCACTTCTTAATCTAGTTCCAATAATATCAAAAGGCACTACTATCTGCCCTTTTGTTAAATTCACACAATTTACAGATGTAATCTTAGTAGATGCATTATCAGGAATATTACAGCTAACTCCATTTTCTATAGTATACAAATCACCTGTAATCATAGTTGCAGGATAGTATTTAGGATTATCTAGTTTACCCATTGTAATATTAATTTTTCCATTGTATACAATAGTTTCATCCACATCTATTGCTGTGCTAATTCTTTTTACACCTGATCTTTCATAGACAGGCATGCTAATATCTAAACTTCCATTTATTATTTCTAGCTTATTTTTATTTTTAGTCCTGAAAGAGTCTACATAAATTGCTTTGGAAGAAAAGGTCTTTATATTAATGGACGGGCCATCAATAACAATACTACCATTACCTTTGATAACTTCAGTACGATAGTATTTTCCATCGTCAACTCTATTATCGTCTATAATATTAAGCTTACCCTTTCCAGTAAATCTAAGATTACAATTAGTAAAATCAATACCGCCGTTAAGGACTTTAATGGTATTGTTACCTCTGATATTAATTTCAACCTCTTTATCATTTTTATCCCAAAAAGTATTGGTAATAGCCAAAGAAGAGCCATTATAATTATTTAATATAATTTTTTTCTTATCCTTAACCCAAGTTATAGTATCTGTATTAACATTATTTAGCAGATCTTTATAGTTTTCGTAGTCCTGTTTATATCTTTCTTCATCGTCAGTGAACAAAAATGAATTTTTTCTAATAATGTCAAAACTAGTATCTTCAGAAAAATCTGATAACAATAATCCTGCAATTCCTAGATAAGATTCCGGTGTCTTTTCATATTCATAATTAATAATTATGGTATCTTCCCCTAATACCTGAACTGTTAACTTATTACTTTCTTTACCATTAACAAGCCACTTGGTATTCGTATCTATGATAGTTCCTTTATTTAATTGAACTTCATAAACTAATTTAAAAATAGAATCTGATAGAATACAATTGCTCTTTCTCCAGCCATTATCATATACTCTAATAACATAATTATCTTTTTTTAGAGCAGTATCTTTAGCACTAATTAATGATCCAGAATAATAATCAGATATTAAATCATCCACCGATTCTTTTACTTCTAAATTAATCTCTGATTTATAAACGTCATTTGTACCAGTCACAATATTAGCATTGCAATTTGTGAAGGCTGATTTAGCAATAACCGTGTTAGGATTTTTAACATAAACATTTTTCAAATTGCTATATCCCTTAATAAAATTATTTCCAACATAACTAATGCTATAATCTATTTCTACGTTTTCAACTTTATCTTTTAAATAATCCCATAGCTTAGTACCTGAAAAATCATCCATTTTTCCCGTACCACTAACTCTTAATGTCTTAGTGGCATGATTATATGTCCAATACGCATTTTCTCCACATGTCGCAAGATATTTTTTATTAGTTTCATACTGATCTAATGAATAATAATCGTTAATAGGATAACTAACTTTCATATTAATTGGTTTATTTATTTGAGGATAAAAATTATTTATACCATCTAAAACCACTAATTTTAAATTAGGAGCTCCTGTAAACGCTTTTGATTTTATGGTAGGTAAACTATTAATATCAATATATTCTAACGATGTACATCCTCTAAAAGTATCATCACTTATTACTTCTAAACCACTGATCTCAATTTTTTTTAGACTAGAACAATTATAAAACATATCCTCTGTAGTATAAGCCATTTGTGATATTGTTTTAGGAAAACGAATATTTTCTAAAGCAGAACAGTTTTTAAACATGCATCTACAATCAACATAATCTATACTCTCCGGGAATATTACTTCTGTTAAAGAACTACAACCTTCAAAACAGCTATGTTGAATCTTTTTAACTGTATTAGGTATAGTAAACTTTTTAATTTTTTTAAATGCAGATAAAACATAGGCACTAAATTCGGTAACACTTGCATTAATCTCAAACTCTTCTACTGATTCAAAGATTCTAATACCATCATCATTCATCCCTTCTAAATAAGTAAAATCTCCGCTTAATACAAGCTTTTTACTTTTTCCTATGTAAGTATACACATCATATAGATTTAACTCTTCTTCATTACATACTACTTCTAATTCTTTAGTATCGTCATTGTATATGAATTTTAAGTCATTATGTGTTTCCTCCCTTATGGTATCAGCATAAGTATCACTAGACACCATTCCCATAAAAATTAACACAACCAGTACTGTAGTAATCTTTAAAATTTTCTTCATTGTTAAACCCTTCCTTTATTATAGCTATTCCAACTTATTGATTGTATCATATCTACAGCTTAATATATAGTTTTTTTAAAAAACGAAGTACATGTCACAACAAAAAAGAACCCTGATAAATTATCAAGGTTCTCTAAATCCTAGTAGTATTTCCCTAGTATAGTGGTCCTTTTTTTAATAAGTTTGGCTAATTCTTTCCAATATGCAATGTTATACTATTTCCAGTGCCTTCACATTCATTATATATTATATAATATGTTTTTCCCTGTTGCATAGTAACATCTACATTAAAATCACCATAAGAAAAATCTTCTTCCATTAGATTTACATCTTCATCAAATACTTCAACATCTGGATCTCCGGTAGAATTGGTGGAAGATATATTATAAATACCTGTCTGTTTTGGAGTAAACATACAATAAATATTTTCATCTTCTGTAACCTCTATATAATAATCTCCCTCCTCAACAATTATTTTTTTTAATTCTTTGACATTTACTTTAGCTAATACTGTCATATCACCTTTTACAGTAAACTGAGCTGTAGCGTCATATTTCATTGCAGGGAATACATCGCCACTACTCTTTACATTATATGTTCCAGGTTTCAGGTATAAAAATCTACCCTCTCCTATTCTTCCTATATCCTCATCATCCCAGTATTTAAATGATTTTGGATCCAATTTAGTATCGTTTGACTTTAACTCAACTGTGTATAAATTAAGTTTAAAGTTTATTGTAACATTTGATGTTATCTTTTTGTCATATACATACGAATAAACATTATTTATATTTGAATATACATCATATGTTCCCTCTAAAACTTCTATTTTATAATCACCATTATTATCTGAGTAGCTATAATTATCGATTTGATTTTCTCCATATTGTTTAGGCTCTGCACATACCTTCGCACCTTCAATAGGCTTTCCTGTAGCAGAAGTAATTTTTCCATTTATCAAAATAGTTTTTTTAGTTTCTACGACTGCATTACAGTTTTTCTTAAGATTCGGTATATTGTCATCTTCAACAGTAAATATACCCGTCTTAGTTCCTATAGTATCAGTATTAAAATCCCAATCATAAATACCATCATCATCTTTTACGGGATCGCCATCAAAAATACCTACTGTATCGTAAGCTTTTACAGTATACGAACCACTTCCACCTGAAATATAAGCTCTGACGAAGGATTTATATGAATATAAACCATTCTGATATATACCTACTGTTTTCTTTGGACAGTAAACTGTAAGTTCGTACTCGTTACCAGCAACAAATACTATTCTTAGAGTATTACTTGTTCCTTTTTCATCTTCAATAACAAAATTAATAGTGAATACACCTGTTTTTCCAATGGTTCCTTTTAGATTAATTGTTCCATCCTCTGAATTATATTTAAGTCCCGCTGGAATTCCACTTACGCTTTTTACCTTTCCATAGGAATTGCTAGCTGTATAGTCATCTATATCCCATTGTTTTTCAATTATTTGGTTATCTTCAACTATGTATACCTTTTCTGATAATCTTTCTCTATCCGGGAAATATGTTTCTAATTCCTGTATTATCGCTTTTTTATTTACACCGTTCACAGTAAATCTAATTATGCAACCATCGCTTATATAAATATTATCTGACAGTACCACTGTATATACTTTATTATCTGTTGTAGATAAATCTTCTATCTTGACAGTATGAACGTAATTTCCACTCTTTATTTTCTTGATTTGAGCACTCAAATTACTTACTGACAAATTTACTGCCTTAGAGAAGGTCAGAGTGAAAATATAACTATCCACCTGCTTAGCAGTCATTTTAACATCTGTATCTTTAACCGCTGCCTCTTTGACTGTTACCTTAATAGTCTTTTTCTTCTTTTTATTCGCTTTAGACTTAATTGTTAATTTAACTGTTCCTGCCTTCAAACCTTTGATTTCAATTTTGCCTTTTTTCTTTGTGACCTTAACAATCTTTTTCTTTGAAGCCTTAACTGTAAACTTCTTTGAAGTCTTTCCTGTAGTTTTTACATTAACCTTAACAGTTTTAGTTTGTCCTACGGCAACTGTAACCTTTTTAGCAACTTTAATAGACTTTAGTTTGGCGCTGGCTGTTGTGATATCAAATGCAGTTATAGTGCTAATCACCACTGCTAAAGCCATAAAAATCGCTAATGCTTTTTTTATAGATCTCATAATGCCTCCTTGTAAATATAAAATTTTTATTTCCGTTCACTTCAATACATTTATTATATCACTTTCGAGGAAATTCTGTAAATATAAAAAGCAAATAAAATAATAAGTATGTTTATTATTCTATTTGTTTTTCGCTGCATAATGGGCTTGGCACCGCAACATAATGGGCTTGGCACCGCTGCAGAATTGGCTTGGCTCGTAGCTGAATGAATATTTGCACCCATTTTACTCTTTTTTCCAATCTGGGTGCAGTTCATTTTCATTTTAGGCTTGATTTATGCACCTTATTTTTACTTTTTCCCTTTTGGGGTGCAGCCACTATACTTTTCTGGTTTGATTTTTGCACCTTATTTTCGCTTTTTCCCTTTTAGGGTGCAGCCACTATACTTTTCTGGCTTGATTTTTGCACCTTATTTTCACTTTTTCTCATTTGGGGTGCAGTCACTCTTCATTTTAGAGTCAAGTCCATATTTGTGTGTAAATTCCCTTAAGGTATAAATTCGATTGTTATTATGCAACTAGTGCCATTTGTTGTTCCTGTGCAATTTTAGCTAATTCTTCATGATTTGATTCCATTTCTCTAAGTACCGGATGGTAGAATAATGGTTTTACTCTTGTATCATACTTTTCATTTAATTCTATTAGAACAGCACCCATCAACCTGAGAATCGAGTCTTCATTTGGAAATACACCGATTACATTTGAACGTCGTTTTAGTTCCTTATTCAATCTCTCAATGTGGTTTGACGTACGCATAATTTTTCTCAGTGATTGAGGAATTGCCATGACTGTAACACTGTCATTGAATCCTTTATCAAGACACTCCATCGCACTTGGAGCTACATCGTAGTAGTCATTGAGTATTGAATCTCTCTTTTTTATAGCTGATTTTAGATCAGGACTATTGAAT
>CACZSI010000064.1 GCA_902783775.1 uncultured Lachnospiraceae bacterium | reverse complement strand
GTGGCTAAGAATAAGACTGCCACATCATCTAGCAATGAAGGTGCAGATGTAAATGCTACAAAGGCAGTAGACGGACAGAATGGAACTAGATGGTCATCACAGTTTAGCGATGATCAGTGGATGGTAGTTGACTTAGGAAAAGAATATGCCTTAAATAAGGTGGTATTAAACTGGGAGAATGCATATGGAAAAGATTTCGATATTCAGACATCTTTAGATAATGAGCATTGGACTACAGTTAAGGAAGAAAGAGGTTTCGGTGGAGGATTATACACTGGAAACTTCGATACAACAAAGTCAAGATATGTAAGAATGAAGGGTATTGCCCGTGGAACAGGATATGGATATTCTATTTGGGAATTCGAAGCATATTGTGACATGAATGCAGGCAATCCATCAGGACCAAATCCTATTTCAGGAGAGAACTTAGCGCTACATAAGAGTGTAAAACAGTCAGGTTCAGAAAACGATGGTATGTCAGCAGCAAAAGCTATTGACGGAGATATGATGACTAGATATTCATCAGATTTCAACGATGATGCTTGGTTTATCGTAGACTTAGGTCAGGCTTACGATTTAGATAAGGTGTTAATTACCTGGGAAGCCTCTTATGGCGAGGATTATGATATATTAGTATCTAATGATAACGAAAACTGGAACACTGCTAAGCAGATGAGAAATCAGAACGGCGGTGACGATGAGGTGACATTAAATGGTGTTAAAGCCAGATATGTTAAATTCCAGGGCCAGAAACGTCATATGGGATATGGTTATTCTATGTGGGAATTCCAGGTGATTGCAAAATAATACTTCCTCAAGGGTCGGGAAAACAATAGACCCGCAAATCCAAAAATCCAAAAAAGGGGCTGACCGCCAATCAGCTCCGAAGAAAACGTCGACTTTTGTCGGCGTTTTCTTTGATAATAATCCATAATAATAGCCTTTGACATTAGTATTTATATAGTTTAAAATAGTAAGGATGAAAAGGTTATAATTAACTTTAAAATAAACGAAGGAGGAGTGGCTTTATGGGAATGACAATGACTCAGAAAATTCTTGCTAAACATGCAGGATTAGATGAAGTTAAAGCCGGACAATTAATTGAGGCAGATTTAGATTTAGTGTTAGGAAATGATGTTACTGCGCCAGTAGCTATTGGCGAGATGGAAAAGATGGATGTGGATTGCGTATTTTGTAAGGATAAAATCGCATTGGTACCAGATCACTTCACACCTAATAAAGACATTAAATCAGCTGAACTTTACAAATGCGTAAAGGATTTTGCCGAGGAAAATGATATTACTAATTATTTCGAAACAGGTAGAGTAGGTATTGAACATGCTCTATTGCCTGAAAAAGGATTAGTTGTAGCTGGTGATGTTGTTATTGGAGCTGACTCACATACATGTACATACGGAGCACTTGGAGCTTTCTCAACGGGTGTAGGTAGTACAGATATGGCGGCTGGTATGGCTACAGGTAAAGCTTGGTTTAAAGTGCCTAGCGCCATTAAATTTAATTTAGTAGGAAAGCCTGCTAAATGGGTTTCAGGAAAAGATGTTATCCTTCACATCATTGGAATGATTGGTGTGGACGGAGCATTATATAAGTCAATGGAATTTGTGGGAGATGGTATTAAATATCTTTCAATGGACGACAGATTTGCCATGACTAACATGGCTATCGAGGCTGGCGGAAAGAATGGAATCTTCCCAGTAGATGATTTAACAATTGAGTATATCAAAGAACATTCAGATAAAGAATACACTGTTTACGAGGCTGACGAGGATGCAGAGTACGATGAGGAGTATACAATTGATTTAAGTACACTTCGTCCTACAGTAGCATTCCCACACCTACCTGAAAATACTAGAACTATCGATGAAGTAGGCGATGTTAAAATCGATCAGGTAGTAATCGGTTCATGTACTAACGGAAGAATCGAAGATATGAGAATAGCAGCTAAGGTATTTGAAAAGGGTGATGTTAAGAAGGGAGTAAGATGTATCGTATTCCCAGCTACACAGGATATTTATCTTAAGTGTGTAGAGGAAGGCATTATCACTACATTTATTAAGGCTGGTTGTGCAGTTTCAACACCTACATGTGGACCATGTTTAGGAGGTCATATGGGAATTATGACTAAGGGCGAGAGAGCAGTAGCTACAACTAACAGAAACTTCGTAGGTAGAATGGGTGACCCTGAGTCAGAGGTTTATTTAGCTTCACCGGCAGTGGCAGCAGCTAGTGCTATCACAGGTAAGATTTCAGGACCTGAAGAATTAGGATTATAGGAGGCATATGATGAAAGCAGAAGGAAGAGTTTTTAAGTTTGGAAGTAATGTTGATACTGACGTAATTATCCCGGCTAGATATCTAAATGTGCCGGATCCATCAGAGCTAGCTAAACACTGTATGGAAGATATTGACAAGGAATTCGTAAATAAGGTTTCAGAGGGAGACATCATTGTAGCAGATAAAAACTTTGGATGTGGTTCATCTAGAGAGCATGCTCCAATAGCTATTAAGGCGGCAGGAGTTAGCTGTGTTATCGCAGATACATTTGCCAGAATTTTCTACAGAAACGCTATTAATATTGGATTACCTATTATTGAGTGTCCTGAGGCAGCAGCTGAAATAGAAGAGGGCGATGAAATTGTGGTTGATTTTGACAGTGGAAAGATTTACGATAAAACAAAGGATAAAGAATTTGTAGGTCAGGCTTTCCCACCATTTATGCAGAAGATTATTGAAAAAGGTGGATTAGTTAACTACATCAATGAAAAATAAACTGTCGGTTTAATTAGGAGGAAAAGATGGAAGAGATTTTATATAAGAGTACTAGAAGTAACAGTGAGCCAATTAAGGCTTCAGAGGCTATTCTTAAAGGATTAGCAGATGATGGCGGATTATTCGTGCCAGAAAAATTACCTAAGCTAGAAGTTAGCATTGAGGAATTAGCTAAGATGACATATCAGGAGGTAGCTTACGAGGTAATGAAGCTATTCTTTACTGATTTTACAGAAGAGGAATTAAAGAATTGTATTAACAATGCATATGATTCTAAGTTTGATACAGAGGAGATTGCTCCTTTAGTAGAGGTAGAAGGAAAATATTTCTTAGAGTTATTCCACGGAAAGACTATTGCTTTTAAGGATATGGCTTTATCAATTTTACCTCATCTTATGACTACATCAGCTAAGAAGAATAATATCAAAAACGAGATTGTTATCTTAACTGCTACATCAGGAGATACAGGAAAGGCTGCCCTAGCAGGTTTTGCTGATGTTCCAGGAACAAAGATTATCGTATTCTATCCTGACGGAGGAGTTAGCCAGATTCAGGAAAGACAGATGGTTACTCAGAAGGGTGATAATACATTCGTAGTAGCTATTAAAGGAAACTTTGACCAGGCTCAGAGTGGAGTTAAGGCTATTTTCTCAAATAAGGAATTAGCTAAGCTTATGGATGAAAACGGATACCAGTTCTCATCAGCTAACTCAATTAATATCGGTAGATTAGTACCACAGGTAGCTTATTATGTATTTGCATATTCTAGATTAGTTAAGGAAGGAAAGATTGCATCAGGTGATCTGATTAATGTAGATGTTCCTACAGGAAACTTCGGAAATATCTTAGCTGCATTCTTCGCTAAAAATATGGGTGTGCCAATTGCTAAGCTTATCTGTGCATCAAACGAGAATAAAGTATTATATGATTTCTTTAGAACAGGAACATATGATAAGAACAGAGAGTTTATCTTAACTACATCACCATCTATGGATATTCTTATTTCAAGTAACCTTGAGAGATTAATCTTTAAGATTGCAGGTTCTGATGCAATTAAGAATAAGTCAATGATGGATTCACTTATCAGCACAGGTGCATATAAGATTGATGATAAGATGAAAGAGCAGTTAGATGACTTCTACGGAAACTACGCTACTCAGGATGAGTCAGCAGACGTTATCAAGAGAACATATGAAGAGACTGGCTATGTTATGGATACACATACAGCAGTAGCAGCTGTAGTATATGAGAAGTATGTAAAGGATACAGGTGATAACACACCTACAGTTATTGCTTCAACAGCTAGTCCATTTAAGTTCACTAGAAGCGTAATGAATTCTATTGATCCTAAATATGGAAAGGTAGACGATGATTTCGAATTAGTAGATGAGTTAGCTAAGATTGGTAACTTAGAAATTCCATCAGCTATCACAGAAATAAGAGATGCTGAAATTCTTCATAACAATAAGTGTGAAGTAGCAGGTATGGAAGATATCGTTAAGAAATTCTTAAATATCTAATTAGGATAACTATAGTTAAATATTAAATTTATATATATCTCCCGGAACATATTGTTTCGGGAGTACTTTCTTTAAAGTGGAGGTGGATTTAATGAATAATTTTTTCGGACTTTTATCTAGAATGAAATATATCAATAGATGGGGATTAATGAGAAACACTAATCCTGAAAATATTGCAGAGCACAGTTTAGATGTGGCTGTTATTGCACATGCATTAGCTGTTATCGGAAATACATATTTTGATAAAAATCTAAATCCTGAACGCATTGCTATGTTAGGCGTTATGCACGATAGCACTGAGATTATAACAGGAGATCTGCCTACGCCTATTAAATATTTTGCTCCGCAGATAAGAGATGCATATAAGGAAGTGGAGTCAGTGGCAGCTGGGAAATTGTTGGGAGAATTGCCTGAGGCTATGAGGGCTGAGTACGAGAAAATATTAGTTCCCGACGATAGTGAAGATTGGAAATATGTGAAAGCTGCCGATAAAATATCTGCCTATATCAAGTGTAAAGAGGAAGAGAATATGGGCAATGTAGATTTTAAAAAAGCTAAAGATACTATAAAAAAACAGATTATTAAAATGGATTTAGAGGAGGCTGACTTCTTTATGGATAAGTTCGTGCCTTCATATATAATTACATTAGACGAAATAAACTAAAGGATTAAACTATATGGGGAAAGCGGTTTTTATTGCAGAGAAACCCAGCGTGGCTGCGGAATTTGCAAAAGCTTTAAAACTGAATACAAAGAGAAAAGACGGTTACATGGAATCCGATAAGGCCATTGTCACTTGGTGCGTTGGTCACTTAGTTACAATGAGTTATCCGGAGGTGTACGATGAAAAATATAAAAAGTGGAATCTTAGAGATTTACCTTTTATTCCTGATAATCAATGGAAATACGAAGTAATACCGGCTGTTAAAAAACAGTTTGAGATAGTTAAGGGTATTTTAAACCGCGATGATGTGGATACTATCTATGTCTGCACTGACTCCGGGCGCGAGGGAGAGTATATTTACAGATTAGTAGCTCAGGAGGCAGGAGTTAAAGATAAGGCGCAAAAGCGTGTTTGGATTGACTCTCAGACAGAGGAGGAAATCATCAGAGGTATTAAGGAGGCTAAGGATTTATCTGAATATGATAATCTCTCAGATGCCGCTTATTTGCGCGCTAAAGAGGACTATCTTATGGGAATTAACTTCTCTAGATTGTTAACTTTAAAATACGGTAATTCTGTGCAAAACTTCCTTCAGGGTAAGTGGCGTTCCATAAATGTGGGAAGGGTTATGACCTGCGTTTTAGGAATGGTTTGTAAAAGGGAGCGAGAGATTAGAAATTTCGTAAAAACACCATTCTACCGAGTTATAGCTAAGTGCGACATTGAGGGAAGAACTATTGATGCAGAGTGGAAGGCGCTAAAGGGTTCAGCTTACTTTGAATCACCTGCTCTTTATAAGGAAAATGGATTTAAAGAAAAGGCTGAGGCAGAAAAACTTATTAAGGCCATTGAAACTAATGAGATGACTGTAAAAAGTATCACTATGAAGGATGAGAAAAAGCAGCCACCGTTGTTATATAATCTAGCTGAATTGCAGAATGATTGTTCTAAAATGTTTAAGATAAGCCCTGATGAGACGTTAAGCGTAGTTCAGGAATTATACGAGGCTAAATTAGTTACTTATCCTAGAACGGATGCCAGAGTTATCTCAACAGCTGTAGCTAAAGTAATATCAAAAAATATTGCAGGACTTAGAAACTATCAG
>CACZSI010000063.1 GCA_902783775.1 uncultured Lachnospiraceae bacterium | reverse complement strand
ACCAATTCTGAAATCAGCGCTTAAGTTTGAAACACCAGGTCCCATAAATTCCATTACTTTATTCTTAACATAACCTTTATCGAATACTTCTCCGATAATAGCTAATGCTACGTCCTGTGGTCCTACTCCCTTAGCAGGCTCACCTGTCATATAAATACCAATTACTCCCGGCATAGGAATATCATATGTCTGCTCTAATAACTGTTTTACTAACTCTGGTCCACCTTCACCCATAGCCATTGTACCTAATGCACCGTAACGAGTATGTGAGTCTGAACCTAAGATCATCTTTCCACCGCCAGCTAACTGTTCTCTGGCATACTGGTGAATAACTGCCTGATGAGGTGGTACATAAACTCCACCGTACTTCTTAGCACATGTTAATCCAAACATATGGTCATCTTCATTAATTGTTCCACCTACCGCACAAAGGCTGTTGTGACAATTTGTTAAAACATAAGGTATAGGGAACTTCTTAAGTCCTGAAGCTCTCGCTGTCTGAATAATACCTACGAAAGTAATATCGTGAGATATCATCTTATCAAACTTAATGTTTAACTTATCCATGTTTCCTGAAATATTATGCTCTGACAAAATATTATATGCCATAGTATTTTTCTTTGCTTCTTCTTTTGTTAAATACTTATCAGCTAACGCTGCTTTTACAGCTGCCTCATCAGTATCTTCCACGATTTCATTGCCGTTTACTAAATACGCTCCGCCTTTGCTTAAAGTAATCATTTTTCCTCCTAATTTTCAATCCATTTATTGTTTATTTTTATTAATTTAAGTGCAATATCGCACCTTAATTATCAATGATTAGTATACCATTTTTCGCACCTTGTAACAAGGCAAAAAAGGAGAATCCACAAGGTATGTGAATTCTCCTTTTAACGTTTATCACTGCATAACTTTTTTAGTGAAAATTATTTCTTTTCGATTTTCTTAAACTGGATGTATTTAACCTTAATTCCGGCTAAAACTTCCTCTAATTTTAAGTTATAAACACCCTTATCTAATGAAACTTTTCCTAGCTTCTGTCTAATCCATTTTCCATCAGTTCCGTTAGTCTGAATTACAAACATTGTATCATCCTCAGATTTAACGTTTACTGTAGACTGGAATAAGTTGTGTTTATCAAATGCGATATCTACGATTATTGTGTAATCTGTAGCATCCTCTACTATCATTGAAGCTTCCTTCTTTTCTAGCATTGGAACCTTATCGCTGTCATTTAGATTATATGTATCATACTTAGCCTGATCTAATGGCAATGCATCAAAGTGTTCTGCCTTATCCGGATCAACTAATTCATTGTCAATACACTTAGATGAAAGAATTACATTTAAGATATTCTTAGCAGCTCTCTGAAGTTCTCCGATAGTTAATCTTCCCTCTTCTACAGCCTGCTCTGTGTCATCTTCGTTAGAGTTAATCTCAGCACCGTTGTTGTTTACTACCATGTAAACATCATTCTGTGAGCGAACCATATCTCTAATCTTCTTGTTAGACTCCTCGCCCTTTTCTACTACGTCGTTCATCTTAGCCCACCAGTCAGTCATTACTAAGCCGTCATAGCCCCACTCTCCTCTTAGGATAGTAGTACATAAATCGTAGTTTGATGCTGCCCAATAACCGTTGATTGGGTTGTAACTTGTCATCAATGTCTTAACTGTTTTTTCCTTTACAGCCATCTCGAATGTCTTTAAGTAGATTTCTCTGATAGCTCTCTCTGAACAAACAGCGTCAATCTTAAATCTGTGAGCCTCCTGACCGTTTAATGCGAAATGCTTGATTGTACCCCAAGCTCCGCCGTCTTTGATACCACCACAAGCTGCCACAGCAATTGTACCTGATAAAAATGGATCCTCTGAATAGTACTCAAAGTTTCTTCCGTTCAATGGATTTCTATGAATATTTACACCAGGTCCTAGAAGTGTATCTACATTGTTTCTGTATAACTCCTGACCTTCCATTGTATATAAATCTCTTACTAGTTTAGCATCCCATGTAGATGAAAGGTTTGTTCCGATAGGAAGCTGTGT
>CACZSI010000062.1 GCA_902783775.1 uncultured Lachnospiraceae bacterium | reverse complement strand
TATCGAATTCCAGCACGTAAAACCAGGAAAAGGCGCAGCGTTTGTTAGAACAAAATTAAAGAATATTACTAACGGTGGTGTTGTTGAGACAACATTTAGACCAACAGAAAAATTTGAGAATGCTATCATTGATAGAAAAGATTATCAGTATTTATATAATGATGGAGATCTATATTACTTCATGGATGGAGAGACATATGATCAGATTTCTATCGGAAAAGATGATGTTGGTGATTCATTAAAATTCGTTAAGGAAAACGAAGTAGTTAAGGTTTGCTCACACGAGGGTAATGTATTCGCTATTGAGCCACCTATAACAGTTGAACTTGAAATCACTGAGACAGAGCCAGGATTCAAGGGTAACACATCAACTAACACATTTAAGCCAGCTACTGTTGAGACAGGAGCACAGGTTATGGTACCATTGTTCGTAGAAATCGGAGATAAGATTATCATCGATACTAGAACAGGCGAGTATTCAAAGCGTGTTTAATCTTAAATCTAAAGATGAAATTATGGAGAGTGCTTAGGCACTCTCTTTGTGCGTAAGGAGAAAAAATGAAAATAGTTATTTTAGATGCAAAGACATTGACTATGGATGAGGATATTGATTTTTCAATATTTGATAAGTTCGGTGATGTTACTATTTATCAGTTAGTGCCGGAGGATAAGATATCTGAATGTGTAAAGGATGCAGATGTTATATTGTGCAATAAGGCGCCTATGAACGAAAGGACATTGTCAAAGGCCAAGAATCTTAAGTATATCGGCTTGTTTGCCACAGGCTACAATAATATTGATATAGAATATTGCAAGAGCAGAAATATAACTGTCTGCAATGCCGGAGGATATTCTACCAATGCAGTTTGCCAGCATACGTTTTCTCTCATATTTAAGTTATACAATAAGGTTGATGAATATGATACCTTTGTTAAAAATAGAGGGTGGATTGAAGCAGATATCTTCTCACCTTTTATGCAAATGAAGGAAGTCAGAGATAAAACGATTGGTATTATAGGCTATGGTACAATTGGAAAGAAAGTGGCACAGGTAGCTAAGGCTTTTGATATGAAGGTTATGGTATATAATAGAAGTGCTAAGCCAGGTGAAAAGGATGGCATTATATATACAGACATTCCTGATATTTTATCAAAGGCAGATATAGTTTCTATGCATTGCCCTCTAAATGAGGACTCTTATAAAATGTGTAATAAAGAGTTCTTTAGGCAGATGAAAAAGGATGCTATCTTTATTAATACTGCCAGAGGCGGAGTAGTCGATGAACGTGATTTAGTTTGGGCATTAGAGAATGGTGAAATTAAATATGCAGCATTGGATGTAATAGATGTAGAGCCAATGCTAGAGGATTCAATTTTGCTAAATGCGCCTAATTTAATAATCACCCCACACGTGGCTTGGGCAGCCCTAGAGACTAGAGAAGACTTAGTTAAATTAGTGTCAAAAAATCTAGAAAAATACTTTGCAGGAACGCCTATAAATGTTATACTATAGGGGTGGATTAAGGAATCGTTTAATCTAATCAATTTGTATTATTTATTTTAAGGAGGAACAATCGAGATGAAGAGATTGGGAAAGAAAATCGCATCAGCTGCGCTTGCTTTAACATTAACTGTTTCAATGGCTAGCTCATGCTTTGGTGCAACATGGGGAAGTTATTTTGGAGCTAATGAGGCATGGCCAGAGGCGGCTATGGGAACATTAAAGACTAACACACCTTCAGGATTCAATGCTGTTTTAGACGTGATCGGATGGGGTGGAGTCTGGGGATGCCAGGTTTTCCAGAAAACTAGCGTAAAGAAGGATGACACACTTCATGTTAAGTTCGATATTAAAGGAACAAACATCAAGAAATGGGTTTATGTTAAGATTGCTAAGAAGGACGACGCTACAGGTGCAGAGCATACAGCTGCAGCATTCTGGACACAGACTATTCCAGGAAAGACTATTAAGATTGATAAAGTAATGAAATCAAAAGATATAGCTGATAGATTTACATTTGGTCTTGGTGGAGAAATGGGTGATAGACAGGGATCAGATATAGATGCTGAGTACAGATATTCATTAATTCCTGACTTTGATCATTCATTCATTCCAGATGAAGATGCTACAATGGGAACAGATATCACTGTTTCAGGATTTAAGTATGGTATCATCTCAAAAGCTACATCAAACAAGAAGACTAACCTTAAGAACTTAAATAAGTACTTAAAGGATGGTGGTTCATTCACAGTTAAGAAGAGCGGTTACAAGGTAACATTAAGCGCATCAGGAAGCAAAGTTGCTATCCTTGCTAAGAAGGGAAGCAAGAAGGTTGTTAACTTTAAGGTTGCATCTTCTAAGCTTAAGAAATTCAAGAAGAAATTCAACAAGGGTAAAGCTAAGAAAGCTAGAACAGCTGTAGATAAAGTATTAAAGGCTAAATCAGGATTAACATTAAAGAACATTGGTCTTAAATAATTAAGATTAACAAACGTTAATTAAATATCAAAAAGAATTCAAATACCTGTATCGGAGAAATCCGCTACAGGTATTTTTTTGTGCGAAAAGCATCTGTAATATAGGTTCGAAAAATAATTTGAAATATAGCTTCGAAAAGTAATTTGGAATTTGGGTCTGAAAAAGAATCTGTAACTTTCAGGTCGCCAAGGATTACCTAGAAAGAGTGTGCTTTGCAAAGCTTAGTTAAATCAAGGCATACCTTGCCTTATTTTAATGCTCAAGAGCTAGATGTGCACCCATTTAGATGATTTCTTTGTTTAGGGTGCACTTTTCCTGGCATTCTCACGCTAGTCATGCACCCAATTTGAAGTTTTCCTCATTTAGGGTGCACTTTTCCCGTCAGTCTCACGCTAGACATACACCCAATTTATAGTTTTTTTCATATGGGATGCATTTACCATGACAATCCCACCAGTGGTAGCCCTGGAAGAGTGTGTTTTGTAATAAAAAATGAGCACTGAAAAAAATAGTAAGACTTGAAAACGTTATCAATAGAAATTAAAATTGTATATTAGAGAAAAAGAATTTTATTTAAGGAAAGGTACGGAAAATGAAGAAATTATTATCGATGATGCTAACTTTAGTACTTTTAGTACAGTTGGCATTTACTGGGAACAGTGTAAAAGCTGATGATAGTGTAATGGTTGAAATCAATGGATATCAGATAAGCACTACCCTTGAAGCTTTTAGAACAATTTATTCTGTTTCTGATCCAGCTAATAAGGTGGCAGAAGTGGGATTGATTTACGGACTTAAAGATTATTCAAATGAAAAGGACATGGTGGTAAACAGTAGTGATAAGTCTATATTTGCTTATAAGGCTACATCAAAAGGATTAGCGCCATTTAACTATGGCACAAAGGCAGATTGTAAGTCTTATGTAAGAAGTATGATTTTCACAAAAACTGCAAAGTTCTATTTAAGCCAGATAATGGTAAGAGCTTATGTAAAATTAAAGGACAATACATATTCTTACAGTAATGTTTTAACTACATCTGTTTATGATATTGCTGACTACTTGTATCAGAAGTCTTTAATGGCCAATGAAGCTAATCATCAGTATTTATATGATAATATTTTAGCTTACTCTAATAGCGATTATAAGGCAGTAAAATACGAGCCTAAGTCAACAGTGTTACCTACACAGCAGCCTACAACACAGAAAATAACACAGCAGCAGACTACACAGAAGGTAACTCAGCAGCCTACAACGCAGAAGCCAACTCAGACTCCAACAACGCAGAAGCCAACTCAGGCTCCAACAACGCAGAAACCAACGCAGAAACCTACACAGGCTCCTACAACTCAGCAGCAGACTACTAATCCTAAGGATGTAGACCATATTCACACATATGTAACTAGTACAGTGAAGAATGCTACTGAGACAGCAGATGGTGAGAAGAAGCACCAGTGTTCATTCTGCAATGATTCATATACTACAGTGATTCCAGCTACTAATAAGGACTTAATTGCCACAGAGTATGATGGAATAGATGCAGATAGCTCATCATCAGTTGGAAATGGAAATGAGACAAGCAACAAATTATTTGATAAGAATACAGGAACAAAAGTATATATTGGAAGTGCAGGAGATATTAGAATTGCATGGAAGATGAAGCAGGCAGTTTACTTAAAATCATATGCGTTAGTAACAGCTAATGATACTGCCACATATACTAGAAGAAACCCTAAGAAATGGCAGCTATTAGGTTCAAATGATGCCACAACATGGACTCAGATAGACCGTGTGGAAGATAGCGGGATGACAGCTGAAAATTTTAAGGAGTTTGGTTTTGATCCGGATATTAAGAATCAGGCATTTAAGTATTATATGATTCATGTGGACAACACTTATGGTGACGGATTGCAGTTATCAGAGATTAAGATGAAAGGTGCAGCAGTGGAACCTGGCACAGATATTAATCCTGGCAATCTAAATAAATTCACAAAGGGCGTATATGCTAGCGCTAATACAATTAGCGGATATGGCAACGAGACAGCTTCAAACTTATTTGACAATAATACAGCGACTAAACTGTTTAGCACATCAAAGGGAACAATAGCTTGGGAGTTAACTAAAGACACAACAGTTTATAGTTACTCATTAATAACAGCCAATGACAATGCTAAATATACAGGAAGAAACCCTAGATCATGGAAAGCATACGGCTCAAAGAACGGACAGAATTGGGAAGTAATTGATCATGTGGCTGACAGTCAGATTGAAAATAAGAATTATACGAGATATACATATCAGGTAGATAAGATTGGCACATATAAATATCTAAAGATTGAATTTGAGAGATTAGACAGCGGTTCATTCCAGTTATCAGGAATTGAGACAAACGGTGCATTTATGAACCCTAGCAAATACGATATTATGTTTGCCGGAGATTGGGATTTAATTAAAGATAAGAATTATGTAAATGAATTAGTTAAATTATTCTATATGAGTTATCCTAGATTAAATGCCAGATGGGGTAAGGGCAATGAGCCAAAGACTATCACATTTAGAGCAGATAAATCATATGATGGAGTAGCATACTCTAGTGGAACTACAGTTTGCGTATCAACTACATATGCTAATAACAATCCACACGATATTGGATTCTTCTCACATGAGATAACACATTCAGTACAGCAGTACGGCTCACAGATTAATTATGATGAGCCAAGTTGGTGGATTGAAAATATGGCTAACTACGGTGGATTTAGATACTTCCATTGGTCTAATCCTGATTATGTACAGGTATATTTTGCAAACGATACATCATTGCAGGATTGGGGATGGCAGAAGTACGGAAACAATAAATGGTTCTTCGCATATATGGATGCCAGATATCCTACAAAGATGGTAAATGGCCAGAAGAAGGAAGGCTTAATTGATGCTATTAACACATTAATTAAGGGATGGAATAAGTCACCTCAGCTTAACGACAGCGTGACAGATTCATCATCTGAAATGAATAAGATAGTAAAGAGCCAGACAGGCTATGATAACTTCGAGGAGTTAAGAAAGCATTATGTGGATGAATTAAAGAATAAGACTTGGACATTCACAGGCTTTAAGGACTATCAGGATAATTGGATTACAGAGAATATCGAGGGCTTAGATAATCCGGATTATCCAGAGTATAAGGGTGTAGTTCACGGCAATAAGACAGCCGCTAAGATTTCAAATGTCACATCAGGAACTAATTTAATGAGCGGTGCTACAATAATGAATTATTCAGGATTCCAGAATGATAATGAGAGACCTGAAAAATTAATTGATGGCAATTTAGGTACAAAGTGGTGTGCTAGCAAGGATAAAGGCTACTTTGGCAGATATGCGCTAGAGGGTGCAGTACATTGGGTACAGATTGATTTAGGATCTGAGAAGACATTTAACACTTATACAATTCACAATACAAAATCTGCGGAAAACTTTGGTAACGCCACAGAGTGGGAGATTTTAATTAGCAATGATAAAACTAATTGGACATCTCTTGATTACCAGCCAAACGGAGATTACAATATTGCATCATATAATGTAGGCAACCAGAAGGCTAGATATGTTATGATGAAGGTATTTAATCCGGAGAGTGGCGGATCCGGTACACTTAGAATGTATGAGTTTAGCTTATATAACAAATAAATAATAAAAAATATAATCTTCCATCCATATGGCAGGCAAGATGAAAAGTGGAGTGAATGCCCTTTTTATCAGTATGTTAGAGCATATGGGTGGGAGATTTTTATGTGGTGTAAAAATTCATTAAAAAAGTTTATAAAAAGTATTGTAAACGTTACCAAAAAGTAGTATACTAAAGTTAGAAACATAAGATATTACTCCTTTTAAAGAAAGGATTGAGAATACAGCATATCTTTATGAATATAATTAAATTAAAATAATAATAATATATTTATATAGATAAATGAAAAAACAGTTAATAATAAAAATATTTAGTACTAAATAGTAAGTACAGTAAATTGTAATTAGAGGGTTGTGATTTTCGTAAATAAACTAATAATAATAAATAGATATGCTGATAAATTCATTATAATAAATTCTTTTAGATAAACTATCCTTTCTTTATATTTGATTTATCGAGGGATGCTTCATCATATGTCATATGACTGTGGTGGGGCATCCTAATTGTTTGCCTTTATATTCTTAAGAATAATGAATCTCATCTTTACTTACCGTCTAAAATCTGTTATAATATTGACAATTTGAGCAAATTTGAATTTCTCAAGGGAAATTTAGGTCTTGTTCAGAAAAAAAGAATATGAAAGGAAGTCTGCAAATGAAAGCATTTCTTATTTTAGAAGATGGTACAGTTTTTGAGGGAACTTCTATTGGTTCTACTAGAGAAGTTATTAGTGAGATCGTGTTTAACACATCTATGTGGGGTTATCTTGAAGTGTTAACAGACCCTTCCTACGCAGGTCAGGCTGTGTGTATGACTTATCCGTTAATCGGAAATTATGGTATCTGTCGAGAGGACATGGAGTCAAAGCGTCCATGGGTGGATGGATACATTGTTCATGAGTTAAGTAGAACTCACAGTAATTTCCGTTCTGATGAATCAATCCAGAACATTTTAGAGGAATATGATATTCCAGGTATCGCATCAATCGATACGAGAGCATTGACAAAGATCCTTAGAGAAAAAGGAACCATGAATGGAATGATCACTACAGATATTAATTATAATGTAGATGAAATTATTCCTAAACTTAAAAGCTATTCACCACGAGGTGTGGTAGACAGAGTATCTTCTAAAAAGAAAAGAGTACTTAAGGGAGATGGTTACAATGTAGCACTTTTAGATTTAGGTGCTAAGAAAAACATTGGAGATTCTCTTAATAAGAGAGGATGTAATGTAACTATTTATCCAGCTCAGACTAGTGCTAAGGAAATATTAGAATCTAATCCGGACGGAATTATGTTATCTAATGGCCCTGGCGATCCAAAGGAATGCGAATACGAAATAGAGCAGATTAAAGAATTATATAAATCAGATGTTCCTATCTTTGCCATTTGTTTAGGACATCAGCTAATGGCATTAGCTACAGGCGCTGATACTAAGAAAATGAAATATGGTCACCGCGGTGGAAATCATCCTGTAAAGGATTTAGATACCGGAAGAGTTTATATTTCATCACAGAACCACGGATATATGGTGGATGCAGACAGCGTAGATGAGAGCGTGGCAGATGTAGCTTTCGTCAATGTAAACGACAATACAGTAGAAGGCTTAAGATATAAAGAAAAAAGTATATTTACAGTACAGTTTCATCCTGAGGCATGTCCTGGACCAAAGGATTCAGACGTGTTATTTGATGAGTTTATGAAAATGATGGAGGTGAAGAAGAATGCCTAAAGATCCTAGTATAAAAAAAGTATTAGTAATTGGTTCTGGTCCGATTGTAATCGGTCAGGCAGCTGAGTTTGATTATGCGGGAACTCAGGCATGCCGTTCACTTAAAGAAGAGGGAATTGAGGTAGTATTATTAAACTCTAACCCTGCTACAATTATGACAGATAAAGATATTGCAGATGAAGTTTACATCGAGCCTTTAACTGTAAATGTAGTTAAAAAAATTATTGAAAAAGAAAAGCCGGATAGCATTCTTCCTACATTGGGAGGTCAGGCCGGATTAAACTTAGCAATGGAAATTGCTGAGACTGATTTCTTTAAAGAGCACAATGTAAAATTAATCGGTACTACATCTGAGACAATCAGAAAGGCTGAGGACCGTTTAGAATTTAAGCAGACAATGGAGAAAATTGGAGAGCCATGTGCCCCATCTCTAGTAGTTAACGATGTTCAGTCAGGTATTGATTTTGCTAATAAGATTGGATATCCGGTTGTTTTAAGACCAGCTTACACTTTAGGTGGTAGCGGCGGTGGAATCGCTCACAACCAGGTTGAATTAGTTGAAATCCTAGAGAATGGATTAAGACTTAGCCGTGTAGGTGAGGTTTTAGTTGAGAGATGTATTTCAGGATGGAAAGAGGTAGAGTACGAGGTAATGCGTGACTCTGCTGGAAACTGTATTACAGTATGTAATATGGAAAATATTGACCCTGTTGGAGTACATACAGGTGACAGTATTGTAGTGGCACCTTCACAGACATTGGGAGATAAGGAGCATCAGATGCTTCGTACATCAGCCCTAAATATTATTGATGAGTTAGGAATTACTGGTGGATGTAATGTTCAGTACGCACTACATCCTGAAAGTTTTGAATATTGTGTTATCGAAGTTAACCCTCGTGTAAGCCGTTCATCAGCCCTAGCTTCAAAGGCTACAGGTTATCCTATCGCTAAGGTGGCAGCTAAGATTGCATTAGGATACACATTAGATGAAATTAAGAATGCAATTACAGAGAAGACATATGCCAGCTTCGAGCCAACACTTGACTACTGTGTAGTTAAGTTCCCTAGATTGCCATTTGATAAATTTATCACAGCATCTAGAAAATTAACTACTCAGATGAAAGCTACCGGTGAGGTAATGAGTATCTGCAATACCTTCGAGGGAGCTATGATGAAGGCTATCAGATCATTAGAGCAGCATGTAGAGTGCTTACTAGATTACGACTTTAGCGATTTATCAGACGATGAATTAGAGGATATGCTACACAAGGTAGATGACAGAAGAATCTGGGTAATTGCCGAGGCTCTAAGACGTGGAGTAAGCTATGAGCATATTCATGAGATTACAATGATTGATGAGTGGTTCATTGATAAGCTGGCTATTCTAGTTGAGATGGAGCAGAGACTTCAGAAGGAAGAGCTTAGCGTAGAATTACTAAGAGAAGCTAAGAGAATTGAGTATCCTGATACAGTTATTGCCAGATTAACAGGTAAGAGCGAGGATGAAGTAAAACAGATGCGCTATGACAATAATATCGTAGCAGCATATAAGATGGTTGATACATGTGCAGCTGAGTTTGAGGCTGCCACACCATATTACTATTCAGTATATGGAGGAGAGAACGAGACAAGAGAGACTAACCCACCTAAGAAGGTATTAGTATTAGGTTCAGGTCCAATCAGAATCGGTCAGGGTATCGAGTTTGATTTCTGTTCAGTTCACTCAACATGGGCTTTTGCAGAGGAAGGTTATGAGACAGTTATCGTAAACAATAATCCGGAGACAGTTTCTACTGACTTTGATATTGCAGATAAGCTTTACTTTGAGCCTTTGACAGCTGAGGATGTGGAGAACATCGTCAATGTAGAAAAGCCTGACGGAGCAGTAGTTCAGTTCGGTGGACAGACTGCTATCAAGTTAACAGAAGCACTTATGAAGATGGGCGTGCCTATCTTAGGAACTAAGGCTGAGGACGTAGATGCTGCGGAGGATAGAGAGTTATTCGACGAAATCCTAGAGCAGTGCGGTATTCCTAGACCAAGCGGTGGAACAGTTTACACAGCTGAGGAAGCTAAAGAGGTAGCTAATAAATTAGGTTATCCTGTTTTAGTTAGACCTTCATATGTATTAGGTGGTCAGGGAATGCAGATTGCCACAGATGATCAGGAGATTGAGGAATTCATGGAAATCATTAACAGAATTGCTCAGGATCATCCAATCTTAGTAGATAAATATCTTCAGGGAACTGAGGTAGAGGTTGATGCCATCTGCGATGGAAAAGATATTTTAATCCCAGGTGTTATGGAGCATATTGAGAGAGCCGGAGTTCACTCAGGTGATAGTATCTCAGTATATCCGGCATATTCTCTATCAGATGAAATTATTGATACTATCGAGGATTACACTAAGAAGTTAGCATTATCACTTCATGTTAAGGGAATGATTAACATTCAGTTTATCGTATGCGATGGACAGGTTTATGTTATCGAGGTTAATCCACGTTCATCTAGAACAGTTCCATACATCAGTAAGGTAACAGGAATTCCTATTGTTAAATTGGCTACAAAATGTATTATTGGCCATACAATTGAGGAATTAGGATATAAGCCTGGATTACAGGATAAGGCAGACTATATTGCCATTAAGATGCCTGTATTCTCATTTGAGAAGATTCGTGGTGCTGAGACAAGCTTAGGACCGGAGATGAAATCTACAGGTGAGTGCTTAGGTATTGCTAAGACATTCGATGAGGCATTATATAAGGCATTCCTTGGAGCAGGCGTTGTATTGCCTAAGCATAAGAAAATTATCGTTTCTGTAAATGATAAGGATAAGCCGGAGATGGTGCCATTAGCTAAGAGATTTGAGGCGCTAGGTTATGAAATCTATGCCACAAGAAGTACAGCTGATGTATTAAGAGAAAACGGTGTTGATGCAATTAAGGTTAACAAGATTAATCAGGAAGCACCTACAGTAATGGATTTATTATTAGAGCATAAAATCGATATCGTTATTGACACACCAACTCAGGGTAGAGATAAAAACAGAGATGGTTTCTTAATTAGAAGAACATCTATCGAGACAGGTGTAAACTGCTTTACAAGCTTAGATACAGTAGATGTATTATTAACAAGCTTAGAGAGCAATATTGGATCAAATCTTTCATTAGTGGATATTGCCACAGTAGAGTGCAGATCTAAATAATTAGTTGTTAAATCAATTGATTTAATATATAATGCAATAAAGCTTATTGCAATTGGAGAGAAGCGCACAGGTATGTGCCATGAAAAAAACAAATAATGTATTAGTACAGCAGAGGTATTATATTCTAAAGGAATTAGGCAGTGGAGGAATGTCTAGAGTTTATAAAGCTAGAGATATTTTCACCAGGAAGGATGTTGCCTTGAAAAAATATGAGACCTCTGACATAGCTAATCACGAAAGAATTTTGGAAGGTATAGATAGAGAGGTCACAGTTTTAAAAAACTGCACTCATCCGTACCTTCCAAAAATTTTTAATTTTGTAAATTATAATGATTCCTATTATATGGTGATGGAGTACATCTGTGGAGAGGACTTGAAAAAGATTTCTAAGTCTAAGAATAAAGAATACGTAAAGAGAAATGGCCGATTTAAAAAGAAGATAGCGCTTAATATTATGATTGATGTTTTATCTGCTCTTTACTATCTTCACTCTCTAGAGCCTCCTATTGTCTACAGGGACCTTAAGCCCTCTAACATAATAAAGACTAAGGATGGGGTTAAACTTATCGATTTTGGCATTGCTAAGCGCTACAGTAAGGACATTGCCAATGACAAATATGCCTACGGTACAAAGGGCTTTGCCGCACCGGAGCAGTTTGGCAATAAAAATGGTGAGGGCTTATACAATACAGATATTAGAACGGACATCTACGGTGCCGGAGCCACCCTTTATAATCTTTTATGTGGAAAGATTTATGATCCGGATATTGGGATAAGCGCGGGAGATAAACTAATTATGGGAAGAGGCGTTTCTAAAATTATAAAAAAGGCCACCATGATTCAGCCTGATAGAAGGTATCAAAATGTGTTAGAAATGCTTTGTGATATACGGAATCTAATATAATTTATTCTTTACTGAAATGCTTATATGTGGTTTAATTGTATTAATGAGAATAACTATGATTTCCCGTTTTCTAAGCCGTTTAGAGGATGGGGTGACGGTGAAAGTTAGGACGTAAAAGGAGGAAAAGTATTGAATTACACAGAAGCAGTTAAAATTTTAGAAGAGTACGGACAGACTCATTTATTAAAATATTATGATGAGTTATCATCTAAAGAGCAGGATGAACTAATAAAACAGATTTCAGAGATTGATTTTAGTTTATTAAAGTTAATAAAAGGTGAGAAAAATGAAAAGGCTAAAGGCGTGATTACTCCTTTAACAGATACAGTATCTATAAAGGATATTGAAAATAATAAGGAAGAGTTTGAGGCTATCGGTGTGGATGCCATTAAGAATAATAAGGTGGCAGCCCTTTTATTAGCCGGTGGTATGGGAACCAGACTAGGTTCTGATAAGCCTAAGGGAATGTATAATATTGGAATCACTAAGGATGTTTATATTTTCGAGAGGCTTATCAGTAATTTGATGGATGTGGTTGAAAAGACAGGAACATGGATTCCTTTATTTATCATGACATCAGATAAAAATGATAAAGATACCAGAGAGTTTTTAAAAGAAAAGAATTACTTTGGTTACAATGAGGATTATATTGATTTCTTTATTCAGGAAATGGCTCCGGCATGTGATTATGACGGAAAAATTTATCTTGAGGGTAAAGGAAAAATCAGCGCATCTCCTAACGGTAATGGCGGTTGGTTTATCTCAATGGAAAAGGCCGGCTTAGTTAAGAAGGCTAAGGAAATGGGTGTAGAATACATCAATTTATTTGCGGTAGATAATGTGTGTCAGAGAATGGCAGATCCTTTATTTATAGGTGCTACAATTAAGGGTGGCTACAGAAGCGCTTCAAAGGTAGTAGCTAAGGCCAGACCGGAGGAAAAGGTAGGAGTCTTATGCTTAGAAGATGGAAAGCCATCTATTGTGGAATATTATGAATTGTCTGAGGAGATGACTTACCAGAAGGATGAAAATGGTGAGTTAGCTTATAAATATGGCGTTATTCTAAACTATTTATTTAATATTGACGATTTAGAGAAGAACGCTAATGAGGACTTAACAGTTCATATAGTTGAGAAGAAAATCAAATATATGGATGAAGATGGAAATGTCATTAAACCTGAAAAGGAAAATGGATATAAGTTTGAAACATTGGTTCTTGATATGATTCATATGATGGATAACTGTTTAGCGTATGAAGTGGTTAGAGAAAAAGAGTTTGCACCAATTAAAAATAAAGAGGGTAATGACTCAGTGGAGACTGCTAGAGAATTATTAAAAATCAATGGAGTAGAATTATAATACTTATAGTTTATTAGGAGGCTTATTATGAACAATATGATAGATATAATCAGTGAGAAATTTATGAAGGCTTTTGAGGAGGCCGGCTACGATTCTAAGTTAGGAAAGGTAGTTATTTCAAATAGACCTGATTTATGTCAATATCAGTGTAATGGAGCTATGGCAGGTGCTAAAATGTATAAGAAGGCACCATTTATGATAGCGGATGAAGTAGTAGAAAAAGTGGCAAATGATGAAGATTTCGCTTCAGTGGAATCTGTAAAGCCTGGATTTATTAATATTAATGTTAGCGATAAATTTTTAGCTAACTATGTTAATGAGATGAAGGATGCAGATAAGTTTGGATTTGAAGCTGGTGAAAATCAGACTGTTATGGTGGACTACGGCGGAGCTAATGTGGCTAAGCCACTTCACGTAGGTCATTTACGTCCAGCGGTTATCGGTGAGGCTATTAAGAGAATAAAATTATTTGCCGGCAATAAAGTTATTGGCGATGTTCATCTTGGAGATTGGGGTCTTCAGATGGGACTTATTATCACAGAGTTAAAAGAGCGTAAGCCTGACTTAGTATATTTCGATGAAAACTATGAAGGTGAATATCCTACAGAGGCACCATTTACTATAAGTGAATTAGAAGAGATTTATCCTACAGCCAGTGCTAAATCTAAAGAGGATGAGGCATATTTAGAGAAGGCTCATGATGCAACACTTAAACTTCAGCAGAAATACCCACCATATATGGCTATTTTCAATCATATTATGAATGTTTCTGTAGAAGATTTAAAGAAAAATTATGGTAACTTAAATGTCACATTTGACCTTTGGAAGGGTGAGAGTGACGCTGAGCCATATATCCCTGGATTAATTCAGGATTTAGTAGATAAAGGATTAGCTTACGAGAGTGAAGGGGCTTTAGTAGTGGATATTGCTAAAGAGGATGATAAGAAGGAGTATCCTCCATGTATCGTAAGAAAATCAGATGGAGCTTCTTTGTATGCTACATCTGATTTAGGAACTATTGTGGAACGTGAGAAGGATTATAATCCTGATCAGTATATTTATGTGGCTGATAAGCGTCAGAGCCTTCACTTTTTACAGGTATTTAGAGTAGCTAAGAAGGCAGGTATTGTATCAGAGGATACTAAATTAGATTATTTAGGTTTCGGTACAGTTAATGGATTAGATGGAAAGCCATTTAAGACACGTGATGGCGGAACAATGAAGCTTTCAGTTCTTATTAAGGAAATCGAGGATGCTGTATATGAAAAGATGAAGCAGACTCGTGATATTAGCGAGGAAGAGTTACGTTCTACATCTAAGATAGTAGGATTGGCAGCTCTTAAGTATGGAGATTTATCAAACCAGATAGGTAAGGATTATATCTTTGATATAGATAAATTTGCTTCATTTGAGGGAAATACAGGACCATATATCCTTTATACTATTGTTCGTATTAAATCTATTCTTGAGAAATTTAAGAATGAGTTTGATGGCAATATAGATTCATTAGATATTGTAGCTACACCGGAAGGGGAGCAGAATAACTTAATGCTTCAGATTACTAAGTTTAGTGATGTGATTAAATCTGTATGCGAGGATTTAGAGCCTCATAAATTATGTACTTACATTTATGAGCTATCAAATGAATTTAACCGTTTCTATCACGGTACTAAGATTCTAGGAGAGGAAGATGAAACTAAGAAAAACAGCTATATTGCTTTAATTAACTTAGTTAAGAATGTTCTTGAGACTAGTATCGACATCTTAGGATTTAGCGCACCTGATAGAATGTAATTTAAGCAATAAAAAAGATTCTAGAAATAATCTAGAATCTTTTTTATTTAGTTAAGACCAATTATTATTTTTTAGAATCTTTCTTAGAGTCCTTTTTTGAATCCTTCTTAGAATCTTTTTTAGAATCCTTAGTCTTTTTAGAATCTTTAGTATTTTCTACAGCTACGTTAGTGTCGCCATTCTTAATTAGTTCTTCACGTAAGCTCTCAATTTCTTTCTTAGACTTCTTAACAGAAGAACTTGTGATAGCAGGTGCTGTAGTAGTATACTTTTCAGGATTAATTTCTCTGTCGATTGAAAAACCTACCCAACAGATAAATAAAATAGCAATAATAGCGATTACAACATAAGGGATAAATTTCTTAATAGAAGTTGATTTCTTAGGATGTAATCTGTTGTATTTTTCCTGTTTTCTTTTGTCTACCTTCTCCTGACTCATTTTCCTGTCACCTCTCGTTCAATATTTTTACTAGAATATTATAAATCATATTAGGAATTAAAACAAGTTAAAGCAATATAAATTTGCAATATAATCAAATAAATGTTATTTTAATTAGAGGTAATATTAAATGCCATTTAGTGGTTTAAAATAGTATGGAGGAAAGTTGTTTTAGACATATTATGAGAAGATATAAGTACATATTGTTTGATTTAGATGGCACTGTCAGTAACTCTTGTGAAGGTATTACTAGATGTGCTAAATATGCGTTGTCTAAGTTAGGCATTGAAGAGGAAGATTTTGATAATCTAAAGAAATTTATTGGTCCTCCATTAATTGAAAGTTTTATCAATAATTATGGTATGGATGAGGATACAGCTAAGGAAGCTGTAAAATTATATAGACAGCTATATACCACAGAGGGAATTTATCAGTGCCATAAATACGAGGGTATAGAGGAATTAATTGATAAATGTATTTACTCTGATTATCAGGTGGCATTGGCCACATCTAAGCCACAGAAGATGGCCGAGACAGTGGTAGAGCATCTAGGATTAACTGATAGATTTAATATTATTGTAGGTGCTGATATAAATAAGCCTAAGGAAAATAAAGCTTCTGTAATTGAGAGGACTTTAGAGGAATTAGGAGTGGAAGATAAAAGTGAATGTATAATGATAGGAGATACATATTTTGATGCAGTGGGGGCTAAAAGTGCAGGCATTGATATGTTAGGTGTATCTTTTGGATTCGGAGATCGAGACAGTCTTCTAAAAAATGGAGCCATAAAAGTAGTAGATACTCCAATGGCTGTTTTCGAGTTTATAGAAAGGATGAAAAAATGAGAGAAAAAGTAACTGTGAAAAAATTGTTGGGAACAGTAACTCCACTATTTCTTCACTATGCACTATCCTATGGCTTGATAATACTATTCCTTGTGATGATGGGAATTGTTTTAGACATGGTTGGAAAAGTTGATTTAAATAACGTCGATATTAGAAATGAAGTTCTGCAGGTAATAATGAATAAATATGGCCTTTTGATAGATATGGGAGTGTCCATATGTATGATTCCTGTATTTATTGGTATCAAGAAAAGAGATAAGATAAAAAGAAAAATTAAAGGCTTACATAAAAAGTATGAGAATGTAGATACAATTAAGTATTTATTAATTGTGCCGGTAGGATTATTCGTTATGCTATCAGCTAATATTTTTGTATCACTTTTAACAGCTTTTATGCCTAAGGCTATGACAGATACATATAATGCCACAGAAAAGATAATATATGATTCCAGTTTTACAGTTCAATTATTAGCTGCAGCTATTGTGGCACCGATAATTGAGGAGTTGATATTTAGAGGAATTATCTTTAATAGAATGAAGAATGTTTTCATGTACCCAATGGCAATAATATTCTCATCATTTATATTTGGTGTATATCATGGAAATTTTGTTCAGGCACCTTATGCATTTATTATAGGAATAATTGCCTGCTTATTGTATGATAGATACAGAAATATTACAGCGCCAATACTATTCCACATGTCAGCGAACTTTTTCTCATTGCTTTTGACAGTGTTAGTTAAGACTGCTAGTAATAAAGATGTAGTGGAAAATGCAGATAAGATTGCATCTAATTTCCAGCTATCATCATACTTAATTCCAATGGGCTTGTTTGCAGTGTTTGCTACAGTGGTTATGGAATTTATTTATAAAAATGTTAATCCGAAGGAGATTAGATAATGAAGATATTAACAGTAGCTATTCCTTGTTATAACTCAGAGGAATACATGGATAAAAGTATACAGAGTGCCATTATGGGTGGCGATAGAGTGGAAGTTATAATCGTAGATGATGGATCGAAGGATAACACACTTAATATTGCTAAAAAATATGAGAGAAAATTCCCTGATATAGTAAAGGTAATTCATCAGGAAAACGGTGGACATGGAGAGGCTGTAAACACAGGTATTGCCAATGCTACAGGTCTTTTCTTTAAGGTGTTAGACAGCGATGACTGTCTAGGAAGAAAGGCATTGCAGAAAACCCTTGATCTATTAGAGGATATGATTGCCAAAGATCAGGAATTAGATATGCTTATCACTAATTTTATGTATGATAAGGTGGGAGTAAAGCATAAAAAAATTATGAAATATAAAGGTGCTATGCCGGTTAATAAAATCTTTAGCTGGGATGATGTAAAGTTTGGAAAAAGCCAGTACCTTTTAATGCATTCAGTAATTTATAGAACTAAGGTGCTTAGAAATTCTAATATGGTATTGCCTAAGCATACATTCTATGTGGATAATATTTATGTATTCCAGCCACTTCCATATGTTAACAATATTTATTATTTAGATGTATGTCTATATAAATATTTTATTGGAAGAGATGATCAGTCAGTAAACGAGGAGATAATGATTAAGAGACTTGATCAGCAGTACCGCGTTACTAAGATTATGATTGATGTTTATAATTCAGTGGATATTAAAAATAAGAACCTAGAAGAAGTTATGGTTCACTATTTAGATATGATGATGTGTGTTTCATCTATTCTTTCAATCCGCGAGGGAAGTAAGCAGAGACTTCGCGATAAGGAAGAGTTGTGGGATTCACTAAAAGCAGGAAACTATAATCTCTATAGACGTTTGAGATATTCTATTTTAGGAAAGACAATGAATCTTAAAGGACCTATGGGAAGAAAGGTTTCAGTAATGGCCTATAAGGTTACTAGAAAGATATTTGGATTTAACTAAAAAAATTGTCCTAGAAAAATCTAGGGCAATTTTTTTAATGTTTGTTTAAGAAGAATAGAACCTGATGCTCTCTAGGATCATCAATTTTAGGTTTAGGAAATTCTACATTCTTAAAGCATATTTTAAATATAACTACATACATAATTAATACCAGGATAACTGCACTTATCACATCTACTATGGAGTGCTGTTTTAAAAACATAGTTGATAGGCAGATTAGCACTGCGATTATCCAAGAAATTACATTGTAATGTCTTCGGTTAACCCAACCTTTAATATGCTGGCTAGATGATAGGCAAATCTGCGCTGCCAATGTTCCATAAACATGAATGCTAGGGCACACATTTGTGTCAGTATCACTCTTTCTTAAAATGGCAATTAATTGAATCAAAAATCCATCTCCAGTTAATTCCTGTCTTAAGTGAATTCCATTAGGAAAAACAGAGTAAATAATTAGTGCAATAGTCATGCCGCTAAAGGCGAATGCACACAGTCTGTAAAACTCGTTTTTCGAGTGATAAAACAAAAAAATAAAGATGGCCGGCATATATAAAAACCAAATAAAATAAGGAATTGCAAATATAGGTAAAAAAGGTATATAATTGTCCAGTGGGCAATTAATATAATATACTTTTACCATGTTTAATTGGTCTCTATGCTCTAGATAATAAAACCACGGAGCGTAGATAAAAGCGTATGCCAATGGCCAAATATGGTAGTATTTATGAAATTTCATTTTTAGAAAATTAATAAAGTTCATATTTTAGTTTTCCTTGTTTGTAAAAGTAATTACTAATGAAAAGTATAACATCATAACTAAGGAAATAAAAGACAAAGTTAAAAAGGAGCATGACATGAATATTGCAGAGATAATCTCAAAAGAACTAAATGTGGAAAAATGGCAGGTGGAAGCTGCTATTAAATTAATAGATGAGGGAAACACTATTCCTTTTATTGCCAGATATAGAAAGCCGGTAACAGGGGAATTAAATGATGAACAGCTAAGAGAGTTAGATGAGAGATTAACTTATCTAAGAAATTTAGATGAGAGAAGAGAGACTATAATCACAAGTATCACTGAGCAGGAGAAGATGACCCCTGAATTATTAAAGGCTATCAATGAAGCTGATACTATGGTTAAGCTAGAAGATATATACAGACCTTATAAGCCAAAGAAAAAAACCAGAGCTTCTATTGCTAAGGAAAAGGGCTTAGAGCCATTAGCAGATCTTATGATTAAGGGCGAGGGTTCGGGCGATTTAAATGTGGAAGCCAAGGCCTTTATAGATGCCGAAAAAGGTGTTGATAATGTGGAGGATGCCATTAAAGGAGCATGTGATATTATTGCAGAAAATATTTCTGATGATGCACAGTTTAGAAATGCTATTAGAAATACAGTTTCTAAACATGGACTAATTGAGTCTAAGGCTAAGGATGATGAGGCGAAAACACCATACGAGACTTATTATGATTTTAATCAGGATGTAAGTAAGATTCCAGGATATAGAATTTTAGCAATTAACCGTGGAGAGAAGGAAAAGGTATTATCTGTAAGCGTGGAAATGCCGGATGATATTATTGTGACTTCCATGAAGAAGGTGGTTATCACAAAGGATAATCCATATAAAAATGATATAGAAGTGGCAGTGGAAGATGCCTATAAGAGACTTATAAAGCCATCTATTGCCAGAGAAATCAGAAGCGAGTTAACTACAAAGGCTGAGGATGGCGCTATGGGCGTTTTTTCAAAGAATTTAGCCCAGTTATTAATGCAGCCTCCAATCGATGGAAAAATAGTTCTAGGATGGGATCCGGCCTTTAGAACAGGCTGTAAGTTAGCTGTAGTGGATGCCACAGGAAAGGTGTTATACACAAGGGTTATCTACCCTACAGAGCCACAGAATAAGGTGGAAGAATCTAAGAAGATTGTTTTAGATATTGTAAAGAAGTATGGTGTTAATTTAATTTCCTTAGGCAATGGAACTGCTTCTAGAGAGTCAGAGGCTGTAATCGTTGATATTATTAAGGAATGCCCTACTAAGTTAGAGTATGTTATAGTCAATGAGGCGGGAGCTTCAGTTTACTCTGCTAGTAAGTTAGCTACGGAAGAGTTTCCTGAGTTTGATGTAGGACAAAGATCAGCGGCTTCAATGGCTAGAAGATTACAAGATCCGTTAGCTGAGTTAGTAAAGATTGATCCTAAGTCGATTGGAGTGGGACAATATCAGCACGATATGAATCAGAAGAAATTAGAAAAAACTTTATCTGATGTGGTGGAAGATTGTGTTAATAAGGTAGGTGTTGACTTAAATACAGCATCAGTTTCACTTTTAGAGTATGTGTCAGGTATCAGCAAGGCATTAGCTAAAAATATTGTAGCTTACAGAGAGGAAAATGGTTCCTTTAGCAGCAGAAAAGAACTATTAAAAGTAGCTAAATTAGGACCTAAGGCTTTCGAGCAGTGTGCAGGATTTATGAGAATCAGAGATGGAAAGAATGCATTAGATTTCACCAGCGTTCATCCTGAAAGTTATGATATTGCTAAAAAAATCTTAGTAAAATATGGATTTGATGCTAAGGATATTTTAAAGGGCAATATTCAATTAAAGGATAAGATAGATAGCTTTGATGATTTAGCTAAGGAAGTGGACAGCGATGTTATCACAGTTAAGGATATTGTAAATGAATTAGAAAAGCCTGGAAGAGATCCTAGAGAGGACATGCCTAAGCCAATATTAAAGAGCAATGTATTGTCTATGGAGGACTTAAGCGTGGGAATGAAGCTTAAGGGAACAGTTAGAAATATAATTGATTTTGGTGCCTTCGTGGATATAGGAGTGCATCAGGATGGCTTAGTTCATATCTCAGAATTATCTGATTCTTATGTAAAGCATCCTCTAGACGTGGTTAAATTAGGGGACGTGGTAGATGTGACAGTAATAGGAATAGATTTGCAAAAAAACAGAATACAGTTATCAATGAAGAGATAATATAAAAGAGTTGTGGAATATTCCACAACTCTTTTTATCTAAAATTAGATGGCTGAGATTTAAACCAATCCTTTGAAAAATTAAGAAAAAATTCTTCTTCCTTAGATAAGCTATGATTTTTATCCCAGGCAATTAATAATTTTCTATAAAGTTTTTCCTTTAAGGGGATTAGTTTAACATCGTGAGTATGCTGAATGTTAAATAAAAGATATGGAACTAAACTTAAGCCCTTATCCTTTTCTATCATATATTGAAGAGCAGCATAATCACCAGTTTCAAAAACTACATTAGGTGTAAAGCCGGCTGTCTTTTCACAAAACTCATCTGTGAAATCTCTAATACCGATGGTTTTATAATAACCTACGAAAGGATAATCCTTTAAATCATGAATGGAAATAGATTTTTTCCTAGACAGAGGATTACTCTTAGATACAGCTAAAACTATTTCCTCATCCATAAGACATTCATAATTATACTCATCCATATTTTCAATAGGCTGCATAAAAGTAAAGTCATATATGCCACCGTTATCTAAATATCCCTTGTTAACATTAGACACAAAAAGATGATTCTGACTGCTTAGAAAATCTGCAATTAAAAGGGACACAAAACGCCCTCCGGCCTGAGGGTATACAATTATATTATTTTTAACCGGTTTAGAAAAATGTCCCACGGCTAAATCAATATCATTAAGAGCCTTGTCAATGTGCTCTAAAAAGAACTGTCCATTTTTATTTAGGCTAATCTGTCTTCCGTTACGATCAAAAAGAGTGACCCCTAATTCATCTTCTAACTTCTTAATAGTTTTACTGATAGATGGTTGAGGTACCATATTTTTTCTGGCTACTTTAGAAAAATTTTCTAACTTAGCGGCATCTCTAAAATATCTTAATTGCAATAATTCCATATTTTTCTCCCCTATATTAAAAATTACCGTATTTCTTATATCTATTTTATTATAAAAAAATATATTATTCAATGATTATAGCGTATATATTTATATCGCATATACCTTGTAGGGTATAAACATATATAATATTTGGTATTTTTTATTATTGCTAAAAAGTAATATTATTAAAATATAGAAAATCAAGAGAGGTGGAAGATATGAAAAAAATATTTAAGAAGGTAACTAGCCTTGTGGTAGCAGCCACATTGGTGGTAAGTGGTTTAACCTATACCAATACTAAGGCAGCCGACACTAATATTTTAAATGGAAAAAACAACACTACTTATTTAACAAGTAATGCCAATAATGGCAATGAAGGTTTTTGTTATGTAGGAAATGGATTTACTAACATTAACGTATGTAACGAAAATCTCACTAACGGAAATAATTTATTAGGAAAGACAGCTACAACTGATGAGGTAGCAGTTTATGTAGACCTTCAGGGTGAGTTTAATATTAACAGCGCAAAAGTATATCAGGGATCAACTAATGCTAATTACACTGATTCATACTGTACTAAATATTCTATTTATTACTCAACTCAGGAAGTAAACACAACTAATAAAGGAAATGTTACTTGGAATTTAGCTGGTACTTGCAATAACGGTACTATTTATCAGTCAGCTAAAATTAAAGAGGCTACTAATGTTAGCACAACCGGTGACAGCATCACTTTTGCAGATACATATAAAGCTAAAAGCGTAAAGATTGTATTTGATAAAAATTCATGTATGGGAACAGGAACTAACGGTAACAATACAGGAACTACCGGTACAGTCAGCCTCCTTTCATTTAGAGTGTTTGGATCAGAGGCCACTGATTCACAGGAAAAATTAAATATATTATTTATTGGAAATTCATTTACATATTACAATACATCATGGGAAATGTTTAAGGGAATTGCCGGTCTTCACGGACATGATGTAAATGTAACAGCAGCCACAAACGGTGGTAAGGACTTAAACTATCAGGCTACTGCAGAAAACGTCTTAACAGAAATCAAAAAAGGCGGTTACGATATTGTAATTTTACAGGATAAGGTGGGAAGCAATTTCCAGAAATCTACATTAGAAAGTGGAGCTAGCACTATAATTCCCATTATCAGAGAATATAGTCCTGATTGCCAGTTAGCTTTTTATGAGCCATGGCCAATCACTAGCCAGATTGAGGATAAGATGTCATATTTTACATCCAGCTATATTGACGTAGCTAAGCAGTGGGGAGCTACACTTGCTCCGGCAGGAGAAGGCTTCTATGAATTATATAAGAAGGATAATTTAAATTATTATTGTAGTGATGAACGTCACCCACAGCCATTAGGAACATTTAACTCAGCATCGACTATTTATTATTCATTGTTCCCGGAGGATGCATATACATCATATACAGAAAGTAATCATACAGCATTAGATACATTAATCAATAAATGCGTGGCTTACACAGATGAAGGAAAACAGGATTCATATAACCTTGCTACTCTTAATAAGATTAATGCCTATGCATATAAGTATGCGCATGCAGTAATTCCTGCAGTTAAGGGAACAGGAACTTATACATCAGTGGCAGATGGCGGTGTGGTACCTAATCCAACAGAATCACAGACAACTCAGCAGGCTACAACAGCTATGCAGACAACTCAGCAGCCTACAACTCAAGGCAACCAGAATCCAGAAGATATTTTATTCATTGGAAATTCAATGACATATTACAATAATCTATCTAAGGTGGTTAAGGGATTGGCTCAGAGAAAGGGTCACAACATTAATACAGAGGCGGCAGTTAACGGTGGACAGAACTTGATTTATCAGTCAAGCGCTAATAATGTTTTAACAGCTATTAAGAAGGGCGGATTCGAGGTAGTTGTTCTTCAGGATATTGTAGGTGGATTTAATGATGTAAATCTACAGAATGGTGCACAGGAAATAGTGGCAATTATTAAAGAATATAATCCAAACGCTAAGATTGTTTTCTATGAGCCATGGCCTACTAAGGATACAATATCAGGAAACAACAGCTTGCTTCCATATTTCACAAACAGTTATATTAAGACAACTAAATCTTTAGGTGCTACATTGGCACCGGCAGGTGAGGCTTTCTATGAGTTATACACAGATGATAACCTAGATTTTTATTGCACAGATAATAAACATCCTAAGCCATTAGGAACATTTGTATCAGCGTCAACTATTTACTATACATTGTATCCTGAAGAGGAATATGGTGCATTTACATCAGCAGATCAGTCTTACTATGATAACTTAATCAATACCAATGTAGCTTATACTGACGAAGGAAAGCAGTCTAGCTACAGCTTAGATACATTAAATAAAATTAATGCGGCAGGTTATAAGTATGCTCATGCAGTAAGCAATGCAGTAGCAGGCAATGGAAAATACACATCAGTGGCAGGAGAGTATGTGGATTTAGATGAACTTTATAATCCTAATAATCTTCCGGCTACACAGGGAGTAGAAGTAAATAGTAATTTATTTAGTATAGCTAGTGGAGATATTGCCATTGGAAAGAGTGCCAGCGCTTCATCAGGAGTTGCCAGTCTTGGCGTAAATGGTAAAGAGGGAGATAGATGGGAATCAACTCATGGAGTAGATCCACAGTGGATATATGTTGATTTAGGCGAAAAGAAAAACTTTGATACAGTAGGATTTATCTGGGAAGGAGCATATGCTTCAAAATATTATATCCAGGTATCAGACAATGCTACTGATTGGGAGACAATTGCATTTGTAACAGCAACAAGTAAGAAGACAGAGCAGATTGATTTAGGAAAAACATATAATAATCGTTATGTAAGAATGGTGGGTACAAAGCGTGGAACACAGTATGGATACTCATTCTACGAGATGGGTATTTGGAATAAGTCAGGAGAGACAGTAACTGATGCTACAACACAGGCACAGACTACTCAAAGAGTAACAACCCAGCAAGCTACAACACAGACACAGACTACTCAGAGAGCAACAACACAGCAGGTAACAACACAGGCACAGACTACTCAGAGAGTAACAACCCAGCAGGCTACAACACAGACACAGACTACTCAGAGAGTAACAACACAGCAGGTAACAACTCAGGCACAGACTACTCAGAGAACAACAACCCAGCAGGTAACAACACAGGCTCAGACTACTCAGCAGGTTACATCACAGCAGATTCCTGGACAGGAGCAGACTTCAGGAGTAGAAGAGACTTCTTCACAGGAGCAGACTTCATATAATGTTGTCCCAACTACTAATAGAGAAACTGTAACTACAGCCAGTGTTACATCTATAAAAGTTAAGATTAAGAAAGCTTCAATTAAGAAAATGAAATTAAAGGTTTCTTTAAAGAAAATAGCTAGTGCTAAGGGATATGTATTAATTGTAGCTAAGAAGAAAAACTTTAAGAAAAAATATGTTGTATTAAAGAAGACATTTAAGAGCAATAAGGTGTTAAAGAAAGCTGTTATTTCAGTTAAATCTAAGAAACTTAAGAAAGCAAAGAAACTTTTTGCTAGAGTAAGGGCATGCTTTATCGTTAACCAAAAGATGGTTTATGGTAAATGGTCCAATGTTAAAAAGGTGAAAATTAAATCATAATTATTGAGGGGTTATAAAAAAGGGTGTATTGTCATATTGGCAATATGCTCTTTTTAGTAATACATGATTTACTTGTATCCTAGTAATTATTTGAAGTATACGTGCTTGATATCAAAAGAAAAATGATGTATAATCAACAACGTTGCAAGCTTGTGAGGAATAGTCATATATAGTTGCAAATATATATGGGGAATTATATGAAAGATTTAAAAAGCTAGGAGGGGATATATTATATGAATATGTTAAATATTATTGTTATGTTAGTTTTAGCAATATTAATAGGAATAGGATTGATAATTGTTTTATGTAAATTTTTGTTATCCAATAATAGAAAGAAAAAATAATGATTTTAAAAATGGACTGCGACGAAAAAGTGTGACACCTATGATATGATATATATCAATTGAAAAGAGAATATGAATGAAAAAAATATTAGTGTACCTACCAAATTGCGAAAACGCAAAATGTTAGGTACATTTTTTTATTCTGAATTCTAATAGACTATTGTCGTAGAAATGTGTAAAATAGAAAGTAAGAATGAGAACGGATTTTAAAATTGAATAAACTTTTGGCAGTTAAGCATATGATACGGAGGTGGACTATGAAAAAAAGAATTCTGAGTTTACTAATTACAATCGTGATGATGAGCACGCTACTTGCAGGTATGACACCTGGACAGGAAGTAGAGGGGGCGAATCGTAAAAGAGGTGGAACGAAAAGAACAGTACTTTTATATGCCTGTGGAACAAACCTTGAGACAAATGCAGCACTTGCTACATTTAATATTCAGCAGGTTTTAAGAGCCCATTTTAGTGCGGATGATGATGTAAAATTCATTATTATGACTGGAGGGGCAAAAGAGTGGCAGATGGAAAGCAAGTATTTGTGTGATCCGGAAAATGAAAGTGCTGATATTGAAATTAGTAATGAATATAATCAGATTTGGGAGGCAAAAGGGGCTGACGCACCGGAAAATCCAGGTAAAATGGTTCTTTTAGACAGGGATGGTTTAACTGGTGATGGTGAAAGTGCGGTTAAGTCAGAGCATGAATTAATGACAGACTTGAATACGTTAAAGATGTTTATTAATTATGGTGTCGAAAATTTTCCGGCAGATAAATTTGATTTGATTTTATGGGACCATGGTGGTGGACCGATGGATGGTTTCGGAAGTGACCAGCATTATAAATCAGGTGTTTCAACCGGAAAACAATATATGATGTTTTCTGATATCGTAGAAGCATTAAAGGATAATGACCTAATTAGAAGTGGTCAGAAGTTTGATTTTGTAGATTTTGATGCATGTATTATGAATGCAGTTGAATATAATCTGGCATTAGCAGAATATACGGATTATTACATTGCATCTCCGGAATATGAACCGGGATATGGACAGGACTACGAAGGTTGGATGAACTTGGCGGGAAATGAACCGGATATTAGTGGTTACGAGCTTGGAAAAAAGATGGTCGATGATATCATTAATTTTTATGAATCCGAGGATAGTCCGGGGTACGGCGATAGTGCGACTCTTGCAGTAGTTGATACGGCGAAATTGATGGAAAGCGGATTTATATCGCGGATGAATATGATTGATCAGACAATGGTTGATGAGGCAAGAATTCCGTGGATGAGCGGTTCTATGGCGGGACATCTGATGTTTTATGATGAATTAAGAACTGTAAAAGGTTCCATACAGTATGGTAATAGTAATTACTATGATTTGGGAACAATGTTGGCGCAGTTGTGCGTAAGAATTGATGAGTTAGATGAGGAAGAGGTAACAGATATAGAGGTAATGGACTTTACCTCCTATCAGTATGACGCTCGCAAAATATTGAATATCTTAAGCGATGAAGATATCATTTATGCTCGTGGCACGAAAGATATTAAAACAGAGGATGTATTTTATAGGGATAAGGATTCGGAGTATAAATATGGTCCTTTGGAAACGTCAGGAATGTTTATTTATTTTCCGTCGACAGATTATCCGGAAGAAGCACACTACTATTATATTAATGAAATGGAAAAGGTAATCAACATATTGCCGGATAATAACAGTGCTGTCAGAGATTATTTCCAACAACACTTGAGAACAGTCAGCATGTATTCTTTGATTTCAGTTAGTGCACTTACAATTAATGAATTGATTGAATTCGGTGTGGATAAGGACGAGATTGACTATGAATTAGTGAAAAAAGTATGGTCTGGAGAAGATGAAAAGTATAAGGATATCTATTATTATGGAAAATGGAATCAGTTCATTGAAAGTTATATAAATCGAATGGGCGGCGAAGGCGTCATGGCAATAGTTCTTCAGAAGCTAGTTGTACAACAAGCAAAAGAAGCGCTTGAACATAAAAATGTCACAGTGCATACATTGAAAAGTAAGGATGGTATAGGATACAAAGTTGATATTACAAATACTAGACAAAGAGTCGTAGAAAGTGTTGACCAAAAGATTGTTGCAGAACTTCCGGCAGCAGAACAATACATTAACCAAAGTGAATACCTCTCCAAGAACAGAAAAAAATTGCAATCCGAGTTATATATAGGAATGGTTAAAGGAAATCGTCAGATTGATTTTGACTATGGCATTGATGATGCGGTGGATTTTGTAAAAGATTATATTAAAAAGAAAAATGGAACCACCAGTTCATGGACCTTAGATCCGATTGAGAAAAAATGGTATGTAATCAATGATGCATCTGGAAAAAATCATGTAGCATCCATTGAAGATGATGGTGATGGTTACATTTATGTTCCAACAATATGTCAGCGAAAAGTGAAGAATGAAGAGGGACAATACGAAATGGAATCAAACTTTGCATATCTGGAGTTTATTGACAATGAATTGATTCGAATTTTTATCCTTGAAGGTGGCGCTTACAGGTCAATGAAGGTATCTGACCTGACAGATGATACAGAGTATATAATTACTGATGCTATTCTAGCAAGATTGGGATATTCCAAATATGTGATTCCAATTAGTGCAACTTCATTTATTTTGAATAGAGAAAATGCGAGTTCAATAAAATTGACCATGGAAGATATTGCAGATATTTCCGATATCAAAGATACGGATGGTGACGGAAACGCACTTGATAATAGAATTGTAATTAGTGATATTTATGGTTCGGAATTGAATGTTTCTGATTTGGCAAATAATCCGGAGCAGGAGATTACTCATATTCAATATGCATGGGCAAAGCCGGGAATTTATAATGGTGAGAAATTAACCCCTGAAATTATTTGTCTTGGAAAGAAATTGATAGAGGGCGTGGATTACGATATATACAATATTTCTGATGAGGACAACCTTACAGACCCAGGGGATTACATGATGCTTATTAAGGGCAAAGGAAAATATAATGGATATTCCGCTGTGGAATTTAAGATTGTAAATCCACAAGAGGAAGTAACTGCAATGGTTGAAATTCTACAAGAATACGTAGAGAAGGCTCAGAAAGATATTGCAGAAATTCTAGAATCAGGAAACATGAAAAACATTAAGGAAGCATATGATAATCTGATTAATTTGCAGGATATGTTAGAACGGGCAAAGGCGGCAGTACAGAAGGCTTCTGATGAGAAAATCGATTCATTAAAAGACAGAGTTAAAAATGTCGAAGAGTATCAGACAATGTTAAAAACTGAGAAAGAAAAACTAGATTTGTTGGAGAAGAAAATTGAGCAGCTAGAGTCTAAACTCACACAGAAATCAGCTGGCGATAAAGCAATTGCAAAGAAGAAAAATCCGTTAACAGCGAAAGGAAAGACAGTAACGGTGAAGAAGGCTAAATTGAAAAAGAAATCCGTAAAAATCAAACGAAATAAAGCAATGACTATTAAAGGCGCAAAGGGTAAGCTAACCTATGATAAGTTAAGCAAAAATAATAAAGTCAAGGTGAGTAAGACGAATGGAAAGATTACTCTCAAGAGAGGATTGAAGAAAGGAAAATATATTATAGAAATTAGAGTTAAAGCAGCAGGAACTAATGATTTTAAAGCTGTTAACAAGATTATTAAAGTTAAGGTTAAGGTGAAATAATTCTTTAGTGAAGAACAAGACGGAGCAGAATTTCTGCTCCGTTTTTTTGTTAAGTGAGAGGATATTATATCATATTGGGACATTTTTATTTGTGGTTTAATAGGACATTATCAAAAATGGTTTATAATAGATTAGAAAAAATAAAAAAAGTTGTTGACAAATATTTAAAAAAAGTTTATAGTAATAAGGCAGTCAAGAAATGCATGGGATCTTAGCTCAGCTGGGAGAGCATCTGCCTTACAAGCAGAGGGTCATAGGTTCGAGTCCTATAGGTCCCATTTATAATGTATATGTCCTTAAAGGATGTTACATTTTATGTGGCGAGATAGCTCAGTTGGCTAGAGCACACGGTTCATACCCGTGGTGTCGTGGGTTCAAATCCCTCTCTCGCTACTTTTTTTATGCTCAATTTTTTAAGGAGCGTAAAATAGAGTCTAATATATTGTTCAATCGCAAAACCGCTTAAGTAGAATGGGCTACTTAAGCGGCTTTTGCATATAAGAAATGCACCCGGCGGGAATCGAACCCACATTACTGACTCCGGAGGTCAGCGTTCTATCCATTAGACTACGAGTGCATCTCTATTATTTTATAATAAATAAATATATACTTCAAGAAAAAAGCCGGCGCATAAAGCACCGGCTAAAATAACATATTAAATTGTAACCTTATATAATTTCTCCATATCATCTTCCTTGATTTCGAAATCAATCATGGCATTTTCTTTGATATGATCTGGGTTTGTACTTCTAGGAATTGGAAGAAGACCTAGCTGGTAGTCGTATCTAATAGATAACTGTGGTGTAGAAACATTGTAAGTCTTAGCAATCTCGCCTACCTCTGAGTTTCCAGGAAGCTTTCCTGTAGCATTAGGTGCGTAAGCCATAACTAAAACATCATTTTCCTTACAGTAATTGATTAATTCAAATCTGGTAAATCCAATATGTACCTGAATCTGGTTAACCACAGGTTTAACTGTACAATTATCAAAGATATTCTTTAAGTCGCGCTCATCAAAGTTTGATACTCCTAGGGAGCGAATCTTACCATCGTTATAAGCTTCCTCCATTGCCTTATAAACTTCTAAGTTCTCTTCGAAATAAGTTTTATCAGTACCGCTAAACATCTGATCCCAAGGGCGAGGTGCATGAATTAGCATAAGGTCAATGCTGTCAACACCTAAGTATTCTAGAGAATCTTCAATAGATTTTTTCGCGCCTTCATAAGTTTTTATTTCGGCAGGGATTTTAGTAGTGATAAAGATATTTTCTCTGTCAATGCCAGATTCTTTAATAGCCTGTCCCACACCTTTCTCGTTTTCATAAGCCGCAGCAGTGTCAATGTGGCGATATCCAATTTTTAAAGCACATTTAACTGCGTCAACTACATCCTCATTGCTAATCTGCCATGTGCCGAAAGCCAGACTAGGAATAGCTTTACCGTTTGATAAATTAAAATTTTCGTTTAATACCATTTTAACCTCCTCATTAATTAAATCTAAACTTTAAACCATGATAATAGTATCTTATTAAATAAGTTATAAGTCAATAATTAGATTTGAAGTTTATCGTCTTTTTTGGTATATTGAAAGCAGTGAATTTATATTAAGAAAGGTATAAAAAAAGTGGAAAATAAAAAATTATCAAGTGAAGAAATTGATGAGCTATTAAATGAGGTGGCCAGCGAAGAGGTAGAGGCTCCTAAGAGAACTACTGAAAAAAAGAAGGTGTCACGTTTTTCTAGAACAGTGGGTAATAAAAAGCCCATCAGAATTGATATAATTATTTCAATAGTTGTATTGGCTATTGCTATTGTTATTATCGGAAAGAATGTGACTAGTTGTGTAAAAAATGCTCCATCTTCCTCTGAGTCAGATAATCCATTATTAAATGATAAATATCCTGAAATCACTGACGTTGTAGGACATTATCTAAGAGCATTCTTAATTGCAGATCCTACTAAGAGACAGGAAGAGTTAGCCAGATATGTGGATAACTTAGGAGATATAAGTGCTAATGATGTAGCACAGAATAAGGTTGTTACCAGCTACGATCAGATTGAGACATACACTAAGAAGGGACCATATAAGGATACATACGTAGTTTATGCTTATTATCAGACTACATATAAGAATATTGCCCAGAGTGCACCGTCAGTAAAGACATTATATGTTATTAGAGACAGTAAGAGTGGTGATGTTTATGTGCATAATGGAAGAAATGCGGAGTTAACAGAGTATATTGCTAAGGTAAGTAGGGACGACGACGTACAGAACTTATTTGAGGAGACTAATAAGGAGTACCAGGAAGCATTAGCTAAGAGTCCACGACTTAGAGATTTCTTCGATAAACTACAGAAGCTATCACAGGCTAAGGAGCAGGCTACTAATGCAGGAACTACTGCTAAGGCTGGAGCGACTACTAAATCAGCAGCTACCTCTAAGGCAGCTGCCACTACAAAGAAATAGTTAATACAGAGGATGATAATGAAGAGATGTATTATAGTTGGTGCCGGAGATAATTCCGGCACTTATTTTTCTAAAAATGATTACGATATATTAATTGCGGCAGATGGCGGACTAAAGGCAATAGAAAAATTAGGGTTTAGTCCTGACTTAATAATGGGGGATTTCGATTCTCTAGGCTACGCCCCGGAGGGTGATAATGTAATTAGATTTAAGGTAGAAAAAGATGTTACCGATATGATGATAGCAGTTAATAAGGCTATTGAATGCGGGTGCACAGATATAACTATTTTTGGTGGAACAGGAATGAGACCGGACCATACCTTTGCTAATATATCAACTATGCTATATGCATCGAAAAAGGGCGTGAACATAAGGATGGTAGATAAGTCTTATATCTATTATGTTATCACTAATGATGAGATAACTATCAATGGAAAACAGGGGCAGGATTTATCAGTTTTCGCTCTGGATAGTCAGGTGGAGATTACTATTAGAGGAGCCCTTTATGAGGTGGAAAATGCTGTGCTTAAAAATGATATGACACTAGGAGTTAGCAATAGCTTTTTAAAAGATAAGGCTAATATTATTTCTAAGGGTAGCATCCTTATTATTGAGCAGAAATAAAATTTTGATGAGATGGAAACATCGGTGAGAGTAGAATATGACTAAGATATATAAAGATAAAAAAGATGAAAATGAATTAATCAGACTTAATAAGTATTTAAGTGATTGTGGCATATGTTCTAGAAGAGAGGCCGACCGTTTAGTTGAAAAGGGTCAGGTAAAAGTTAACGGCCAGGTGGCGGTTATGGGACAGAAAGTCACTGTTAAAGATAAAGTCACAGTAAATGGTAAGGAAGCTAGAATAGAGGAAGAGAGAATAGTTATTGCCCTTAATAAGCCTAGGGGAGTGGAGTGTACTACAGATGAAAAGAATCCTGATAATATAGTGGATTTCGTGGGAATGGATAAAAGAATTTATCCTATTGGCAGATTAGATAAGGATTCTCAGGGACTTATTCTTATGACCAATGACGGTGCTATTGTAAATCATGTTTTAAAAGCCTCTAACTTTCATGAAAAAGAATATTTAGTGACTGTAGATAAAAATATATCTGAAGATTTTATTGAAAAGATGTCACAGGGGGTAAAGATTTTAGATACTGTAACGAGACCATGTAAGGTTAAGAAAAATGGACAGAAAACATTTACCATTGTTTTAACTCAAGGGTTAAATCGCCAGATTAGAAGAATGTGCAATGCCCTAGGTTACAGTGTAGTTAAACTTAAGAGAACTAGAGTTATGAATATTAATATTGGGGGAATTAAACTAGGGGAGTATAGATATTTAACTGAGGATGAAATAGCAGAATTAATGAAGTAGTAAAGATTGAGGTAGAATATTGAATAAAACAGAAAGAATTAAGGAATTAGTTAAAATTCTAAATGAAGCCAGCCTAGCTTATTATCAAAAGGCTGAGGAGATTATGTCTAACTTAGAGTACGATAAATTGTATGATGAGTTAGTAAAGTTAGAAAAAGAAACCGGCGTGGTATTAGCTAATAGCCCTACGGTAAATGTAGGATATGAGGTGGTAAGTGAATTACCTAAATTTACTCATAAAAGTCCTATGCTATCACTTGATAAGACTAAAGAGGTGGAGGAATTAAAGGCCTTTACTAAAGATAAGAAAAGTGTGTTGTCTTGGAAACTAGACGGCCTTACAGTGGTACTTACTTACAGCGATGGTAAGTTAGTTAATGCAGTAACCCGCGGAAACGGTCAGGTGGGAGAGGTTATCACTGCCAATGCTAAGACTTTTAAAAATATTCCCCTTAATATTTCCTATAAGGGAGAATTGACACTTCGCGGTGAGGCTATTATCAAATATTCAGATTTTAATAGAATAAACGAGGAGATTCAGGATGCTGATGCTAAGTATAAAAATCCTAGAAATCTTTGTTCGGGTTCTGTTAGACAGCTAAACAGTGAGATTACTGCATCTAGAAGCGTTAACTTTATTGCCTTTGCGGTAATTGAGGCTGAGGGTGTGGATTTTAATAATTCAATTGACACCCAGCTTTCATGGTTAGAATCTCAGGGATTCGAAACTGTGGAGAGAAAAGTGGTGGATAAAGACAGTATGGAAGATGCAGTGAATTTTTTTGCAAAGAAGATTGTGGATTACGATTATCCATCAGATGGATTAGTTTTAATGTTTGATGATATAGAATATGGATTATCGTTAGGACGAACAGCGAAGTTTCCTCGAAATGGAATCGCCTTTAAGTGGAAAGATGAGATGGCATTAACTAAGCTAAAGGAAATTGAGTGGAGCGCATCTAGAACGGGGCTTATTAATCCGGTGGCAATTTTTGAGCCGGTGGAATTAGAGGGGACTACAGTTAGCCGTGCCAGCGTTCATAATTTAAGCATTGTGGAGGAGTTAGAATTAGGTATTGGCGATGAGATTTCTGTTTATAAAGCCAATATGATTATTCCTCAGATTGCAGAAAATAAGACTAAAAGCGGAAACATAGTAATACCTGATAAGTGTCCTGTGTGCAATAGCGAGACTGTTATTAAAAATGATAAGGGAGTTAAGACATTGCACTGTACTAACAGAGATTGCCCTGCTAAGCATGTTAAAAACTTTAGCCTTTTTGTATCTAGGGATGCCATGAATATAGATGGCTTATCAGAGGAAACCCTAGAGAAATTTATAGATAGCGGATATATTAAGGAGTTTAGAGATCTATATCATCTAGACCAGTATAAGGATGAGATAATTAATACACCGGGATTTGGTGAGCTATCTTATAACAATATCGTAAATGCAGTGGAGAAATCTAGAAAGGTAATGCTTCATTCAGTATTATATGCTGTGGGAATTCCTAATATCGGTGTAGCGAATGCTAAGCTAATCTGTAAGGCTTATAATTATGATTTAGAAAAGATAGTAAATGCCACAGTGGATGATTTAGTTACCATAGATGGTATTGGCGATATTATGGCTGCTAAGTATGTAGAATATTTTAGCGATAAGGATAATAGAGCTAAGTTTGATAGATTGATTTTAGAGTTAGATATAGAGAAGCCTGAAGTTAATGAAAATCAATCTCTAGAGGGTATGACATTCGTAGTTACAGGAAGTCTAACTCAGTTTGAAAATAGAAATGCCCTAAAGGCATATATTGAAGACTTAGGAGGAAAGGTCACAGGTTCAGTATCGGCTAAAACTAATTATCTAATAAATAACGATATTGAATCATCATCATCTAAAAATAAAAAAGCTAAACAATTAAATATTCCAATAATTACAGAAGATATGTTTATAGAACAATTCGGTAAGTAAATTAGTACACTCTTATTTAAAAATAAATAAGAGTGTAATTTTTTTGAAAAAATTGTTTGACATGAACTAGTACAATATGTATAATATGAATTGTACTGATACAAGTAGTACAATTCAAAAACATCTTTAATACAATTTAATAAAAGAAATATAGAATAGTAAAACTGTATCATTCACTCGGGATAAAATAATAAGGAGGAATAATGTTTACAATAAATTTTCAATCCAGTGTTCCAGTGTATCGCCAGATTTATGATGATGTAGTAAGGCTGGTATCGCTAGGAATTTTAAAACCAGATACGAAATTACCACCGGTTAGAGTTCTAGCTAGTGAGTTGGGAGTAAATCCTAATACAGTATCGAAAGCGTATAAAATGTTAGAAACTGATGGAATAACTTATTCTACAGTAGGAAGGGGAAGCTTTGTCTCTGATAAATTATCACAGACAGATGCAATTAAAATGCAGGAAATAAAGAAATTAGAAGAAGCTGTTAATACAGCATATAAAAAAGGATTAACTAAAAAAGATATGTTAGAAGTTGTTAATAAAATATGTGAGAAAGGAAAAAACAATGATTAGCATTAGAGGATTAAGTAAAAAGTTTGATGATAATATTGCATTAAATAATGTCTCTGTAGATATTGAAAAAGGCATTGTTTGTGGATTAGCCGGAAATAATGGAAGTGGTAAAAGTACATTACTAAGACTAATGTCCGGTGTGTATAATCTTACAGAGGGAGAATTGTTAATTGACGGCGAGAGTGTTTATGAAAATACTTACGTTAAGGAAAATTGTTATTATATTTCAGATTATCCATATTTTTACGATGATTCTACATTAGAAAATATGGCTGAGTTAATGAAAAAAATGTATATAAACTGGGACGATGAAAGATTTAAAGAGTTATGCAAACTTTTTGAGATTGACCCAAGAAAAAAGGTTCTAGATATGAGTAAAGGTATGCAGAGACAGGTGGCAATTATTTTAGCCTTCTCATGTTGCCCGAAATATTTATTCTTAGATGAGATTTTCGATGGGCTTGATCCGGTGATTAGAAAACTATTAAAGAAGCTAATAATCGATGAGGTGGGAAACAGAGAAATGACATGTGTTATTGCCTCTCATAATTTAAGAGAAGTGGATGATATTTGCGAAAAAATAGTTTTTCTTCACAATGGTGATTTAGTGGCCAATGACAGTATAGATGAATTAAAAGAATCCATTAATAAGATTCAGATTGCCTTTAATTCAGATTTTGACTCAGAAAAATTTAAAGAAATTAATTGCGATATACTAAGCCAGGTAGGAAGCTACTATGTGATTATTGCCAGAGGCGATTTAAAAGAGATACTAGAAAAATTAAATGGTTTAAATCCGGCATTTATAGAGGTGGTTCCTACATCCTTAGAGGAAGTATTTATTGACAAAATGGAGGTGGCAGGATATGGAAAATAGAGAAAAAAATAAATTTATAAACTACTCTAAATGGCTTGTAAAGAAAAATAAGTCAATATTAATAGCTTATTGTATTTTATTAGTTATATGTATGCCGCTAGCTCAGTTTTTTGGTTCACTTAATTATGATTATATGAAAATAGATTCTTTTAAGTTGTCTATAATGTTAAACTGCGGATTAGTATTTTTATCAAGTACAATTTTTGGCTTGATATTTAGCTCTGTAATTTTTGGTTACTTTTTTAGTAAAAGAAAAATAGATTTCGTGGAAAGTCTTCCGTTATCTAAAAAACAGATAGTATTATCAGGAACTTTGACAGTATTACTTTTAACTGTAATACCGGAAGTTATAATTCAGGTTATTGGTGGGGTGATATCTCTATTTACCACCCACGACACAGGACAAATTGGGGAATATATTGTCTTTTCTCTTATAGTGCTTATTGCTACATTAACTAATGTGATGATATTTATATTGATATGCCAAAAGTCAGGTAAATTGCTCTATGCATATATATCATTTTTTGCAATTAACTTTTC
>CACZSI010000061.1 GCA_902783775.1 uncultured Lachnospiraceae bacterium | reverse complement strand
CAATAGCTGAATATCTTTATGAAAATGACTATATCACGAAAAATGACATTATCGGAACAGGCAAGGCACAAGTTGCTGATGGAAGAATCGTGAATAATCTCATCATTAATCTTCGTGACATTGAAATTGACGGAGTTCATGTTTATAATGTACAAGCTACAGTTAGTGAAAGTCTTACTGCTCCACTTCTTTTTGGACAATCAGCGATTCAAAAGCTAGGTAGGATTTCATTGCATGGGAATATATTGACAATAGAAGATGCTTATGATGAAAATGCAAGTGAAGAAAGATTGAATGAACTTTCCGATAATGCACATAAATATTTTGAAGAAGATAATTATTACATGGCAGTTCGTAATCTTTTGGACATAGAAAAATCATTTGGCTTGAATGATGAAGGATTCTATATGTTATGCCATAGTTATTATTTTCTTGGAGAATATCAGAATTGTTATGATGCAGGAATACGTTTTGAGCAAAGTAATAAAAAGAAAGAAGAAAATCTTGTTTCCGAAAAGGCTGGTATGGCGTACCAAATAGTGGCTGGTGCATTAACGCGACTTGAATATTATTCGGAAGCTATAAAATGGGACAAAAAAGCAATCGGAACATTAAGTATGTATGATGGTCATGAAGATACTGTCGATTATTTATATTTTGACATGGCTACCAATCAAGCGAATCTTAAGGAATATCTACTATCATTAACATCATATGAAAAAGCCATTGAACTTCGATGTAAATTCTTACATATTGCGAAGGATGATATTTATAAAGATAAATATTTGGGTGCCTATTATAAGTGGTATGCCATGACATTAAATGAGTATTATAAAGATAGAAAACGTTCTGATGTAATAAAGTATTTGAGAAAATCAGTACAATGTGGTAATGAAGATGCACAAGAAACCTTGAAAGAATTGGGTTATTAAATTATTTACTACCTTTTTTCTACGTTAATAAAAAAAATTTACATAGGTTTGCGACTTTACGCGCAAACCTATGTGCTTTATTGGTAAAACACATCACCCCAAAAATTGTTAAAAGACAACATTTTCTTTGTCTTAGATTTGGTTGTGAGAAGAAATACTCTTATCTTTGTAAAATAAAATTTTTTAATTAAAAAAAACATTATGGAAAACCATAAAAAAGGAAAAAGCGACTTGATTAGCTTCAAAGTGGATCAACACTTTGAGACAAATTTTTGCGACTCTGCCATACTAAAGGTTATCTGTGAGGTTATGTCTAGGATTTCTAGCCCAATCATTTTGGGGCCTATGCCATCTTGGTTAGACACAAGCAGAATTGCAAAAATCTATAAAGAACTTGCAGACAATGAAAAAAGAGAAAGATTGTTTAACGAGACAAAATCAAAGAACAAAAAGAAAATTCAAGAAGTATTCAATAATTTTACGGATGCCACAGAGGCTGAAGAGGTAATAAAGGAGATTGAAAAAGTAATAGAAGAGAATAATATAGACAAAAGGATATTCAACGGAAAGAAAGCAGAAGAAAAATTCTGCGAGTTTTTAACCAATGAGCAAGTATGGCAGCTTATAGTAGAATGCTATACACAGTTCGTAAATAAAAAGATCACATGCTCAAGTGTTTTCGCAAGGTTCTTGAAGGCGTTTGCATTTGCCTTTTATAAAGAATTATATCAAAGAGAAGGTACTTGGGATGGAAAGACTTCATTATTACATAGATTTACCGAAAGTAAATTAGGAACAAAGTTATCATTCGGGGTTAGAGCATTACAGAAAGGCATTGCTGCAATCCGGGACAATATAAATGGACGAATCAAGGATTGTATTGATTCTTGGAAGAATAAGTTTGAAATAAAAATGAAAAGTATCATATCGTTAATAGACCAGATAAGGGGATATTTATCTGAAAGAATTCCGAATATGATGCTAGAAATTGCAGATTAATTTTATTTATTTCAAACTTACGAAATCTCCCTTATAAGGTAAATATCCGTAGGGAGGAAGAACATAAACAATATACATATAGGCAATTATGTCCTCGCAGAATAATATCTCTGTGAGGTAGGCTTGTTTATGCATCAAAGACGCAAAAAACGTTTTAGATACATATTTTTTTGCTAATAAGCATGAAAAACACGATTCATAATAATTTTTTTTGTAAAACATATGCGGACAATGTTATCTTGATTTTTTTAAGAGAATCAAAGCGAACCATATATTGGAAAAAATATATGTAGCTTTGCACCTGCAATCATGGAGAAATATGGTTGTGGGTGCTTTCTCGTTGGTATCTTTATGGAAAAATGAAGATATGACATTTCAAAAGATAACATAATACATAGAAATGAAACCCTTACCTTTGCATCACAAAATGCGCATTTTTACATATAAAATAGCATGTAGTTGCGTATCTTTGCATAAAACATAGCTGAAGAAAGATTTTTCAGAGGCTATTAATAATATTTTAAATTGGATGCTAAGGACATCCTGAACAAAAAGAGTCCGAATTCTGGCGAGGTACCTAATAGTCAGAACGAGGATGCCGAAAGGCAACACCGGTGTTTCTCTTGTTCGAATTGATTTCGAATGAAAGAGACTCACAATTACTATTCT
>CACZSI010000060.1 GCA_902783775.1 uncultured Lachnospiraceae bacterium | reverse complement strand
AATCCTAAGGTATTCCTTATGGATGAGCCTTTATCAAACCTTGATGCTAAGTTAAGAGTACAGATGCGTGTTGAGATTGCTAAGATTCACAAGAGACTTGAAGCTACTATTATCTACGTAACACATGACCAGACAGAGGCTATGACTCTTGGTACTAGAATCGTAGTTATGAAGGACGGAATCGTTCAGCAGGTAGATTCACCTAAGAACTTATATGATAAGCCAGTTAATTTATTCGTAGCCGGATTCATGGGATCACCTCAGATGAACTTCATCGATGCTGAAGTTGATAAAGATGAGGATGGAATCAAACTTCACATTGGACAGGCTAGAGTATATATTAAAGTTCCTGCAGAGCAGGCTACTATCCTTGAAGAAAAAGGATATATCGGAAAAACAGTTGTTATGGGTATCAGACCAGAGGATATTCACGATGAAGAAAGCTTCATTAAGATGTCACCTGAGAGTACATTTAATACAACTATTAGAATTTACGAGTTACTTGGTGCTGAGGTTTACTTATACTTCGATATCGAAGGATTTGAGTGCACAGCTAAGGTTAATGCTCGTACAACAGTAAGACCTGGTGATGAAGTAACAATGGCTATGGATCTTACAAAACTTCACATCTTTGATAAAGATACAGAGAAGGTTATCACTAACTAGTGAAAATTTTAAAATAATGTTATTTAACCGTTGTATACATTGTATACAACGGTTTTTTATGGAGATATGTATTGTATGAAAAATAAAAAAGTTTATATAAATCTTGTAATCAATATAATGATGATAGTTTCAATTATTATTGTTTTCACGAAGTGTTATATATTGAAAAGTGATAATGGGGGAGCGGATTATATTAAAAAATCCTATGTAGATAAGGGGTATATAACGCTTTTAGATGATTATGACTCGGGTAATGGTAATGTATATTCGTTTTTTGGGAATAAGAATTCTTTGAAAATAATGAATGATACAGAAAAAGAATTAAAGAAATTATCTAACTATTATTATATTGATATTCAAGATGTTTATTTTAAAAATTACAGTGACAAATTTGGTAATGATAGAAATTTTTTAGTGGATGAAGAAGATGATCTTTCTTCACAAGAAGTTGGGATAAAGTCTGTTCAGTTAGATGGGAAATTTATAAAGAAATTAAAACTTAAAATAGAAGATGAAAAAGTAGATAATAATTTTATATCAGTATATTTAGGCAATAATTACAAGAAATACTATAGTGTTGGTGATGTAATAGATTTGGGAATATATGGAGATAAAAAATATAAAACAAAAGTAGCTGGATTTGTTAAGGAAACTGGCAACAATGAATATTATAAGATATTAGAAGATATTGCAGACATAGATAATATTGAAAATTATATTATTATTTCGGATTTATATTTAGATGAAAAAGATTCTCAATATAAGATTAATATGCTTCAAAGATGTGAGGGAATAATAAAAATTTCATCTGTAGATGAGTATATTAAAGCGGTAAATGACGTTAATGCAATAGCGGATAAAACGGGATTTAAATATGACACAAAGATTTATAGTATACCTAAAAGTAGCGAGGAAAGAAAACGAGATAAAAGACTGGTTATAATATCTATAGTTGTATTGCTATTGTGTGGATTGACAAAATTATTTGGGGGAAAAATAAATGATAAGAAATAAGTTAGTAACAATGTTGAGTTATGGATTTAATGCAGTAATATGCGGGACCGTGCTGTTTGTTATTTTTATATTGATAAACAATATATTTTCTAAAGATAAGAAAAAAATTTCTAGAAGAATTTTAGAGTGGGTATATATTGTGTACATTGTTATGGTTCTTAATATAACCGGCATAACCATGATTCAAGATTTGAAACTAGAGTGGTTTAAGGCTTCACTGACAGATTTAGGGTTATCTGTTCCACGAGATTATGCATCGCTCATTATGATCGTTTTTAATGTAATTATGTTTATACCGTTTGGCTTTTTGACGCCAATGTTATCTGAAAAAATGAAGTCCAAATATGTTATAATATTAGCGATTATATTTACGGTAGGTATAGAATTAATCCAAGGCTTTTCAGGACGATTTGTTGAATTAAATGATGTTTTAGCGAATTCTTTTGGAGGGGGGATTGGGCTATTATTATATGTTGTTGTGAAAAAAAAGAAAGGTATTGAATGGAAAAATGAAGAAAAATAAAATAATCGGAATAATATTGATCGTAGTTGTCGTAATCGCTGCTTTTTTTGGTAAAAAATCATTGGATTTAAAGAAGACAAATGATTTTTTGAAAATAAAAATTGAAGGGAATAATTATCAAATTGGTAAAAATACTGTTGGTGATTTTCTTGGAAATGGTTGGAAACTAGGTAATAAAGACTTAGAGGGCGTGCCTAAAAACTCTGGAGGTACATTGCGAATGGTAAAGGATAATAAGGTTATTGTTGTTATATGGAATAGTGGCAATAATGTGGGAATTAATAAATCTAGGGTTGAGGAAGTTTGTATCAACAAAAAATATAATGTTGATTTTAAATTCAGCAATAAATCTAAAGAACTCTATGATGGTATAAAGAAAAAATCATCTAATAATAGAGAAGATGTTCTTTTGACAGAAAAATTTAATAGTGCTTTTGTTTCAGTTTATTATGACAAAGGTGATGAAATTGTTACTGTTGGTAAAGAGGATAGTGGTATAGTAGTATCAAAGGAATCTTTTGATATTATACACTAAAATAAAAAGTAAGGCTTGATGCAGTTTTATGCTGTTCAAGCCTTTTTATATTGATATAAATATTGTATTTATCGTGAATTTGGTTTAAAATAATGATGTATAAGTGTATATTTTTTACAAGGAGCGGATTATGATTTCAAATCAGATTTTACAGAGCACAATAGAGGGAATTAAGAGCATTTCAAGAGTTGATTTATATGTGGCGGATTCAGATGGAAAGATTTTAGCTAGTACGGCTAAGGCCATTGATAAGTTTGAATCAGCGATTATTAATTTTGTGGGATCACAGGCAGACAGTCAGTCTGTTCAGGGATTTCAATTTTTTAAGGTTTATGAGGAGGCGCAGCTTGAGTTTGTGCTTATCGCTCAGGGAACCAGTGATGACGTTTTTATGGTAGGTAAGATGGCAGCATTCCAGATTCAGGGATTGCTTACTGCATATAAAGAGAGATTAGATAAAGATAATTTCATTAAGAATTTATTATTAGATAACTTATTATTGGTGGATATTTATAATAGATCTAAGAAGCTTCATATCGATATTGAGGCTAGAAGATGTGTTTATATTATTGAAACTAAGAATGAGAAGGACAGCTTAGCTCTAGAGACTATAAGAAATATTTTTGCAGCACAGAAGAAGGATTTCATTACTGCTGTAGATGAGAAGAGTATTATAGTAGTTAAGGACTTAGATGGAAAGAATACTGAGGAAGATATCGAGAAGGTGGCAGAGACTATTGTAGATATGCTTAATTCAGAGGCTATGCTTAAGGCTACAGTGGCTTACGGAACTGTAGTTAAGGAGTTAAAGGAAGTGTCTAAGTCATATAAAGAGGCGAAGATGGCCCTTGAGGTTGGAAAGATTTTCTTTAGTGAGAAGAAGGTTGTGGCATATGAGAACTTGGGTATTGGTCGATTAATTTATCAGTTACCATTGCCACTTTGTAGAATGTTTATTAAGGAAATTTTCCAGGATAAGAATCCGGAAGAATTCGATGAGGAGACATTAACTACTATTAGTAAGTTCTTTGAAAATAACTTGAATGTTTCAGAGACATCTAGACAGCTATATATTCATAGAAATACTTTAGTTTACAGACTAGATAAACTACAGAAGAGTACGGGACTTGATTTAAGAGTTTTCGAGGATGCTATTACATTTAAGATAGCACTTATGGTTGTTAAGTATATGAACTTTATGGATAATGCAGATTATTAATGCATAAGAGAGTGAAAGGTGCTAAAGGGTGCTTTTCACTTTCTGCTTTACGAACAGAGATTTAGGAGACTTGAATTATGATTATTATAGATAGCATGAGTAAAAAATATGGCAATAGAACATTAGCTATTAACAATATGAATCTTAAGATAGATGACGGGGAATTCGTATTTGTTGTGGGAGCCAGTGGATCTGGAAAGTCTACATTTATAAAAATTCTTCTAAGGGAGTTATTGCCTACTGAAGGAAAAATCGAGGTGGATGGCATCGATTTAGCTAAGTGTAGATCATCTAAGGTGGCCAGATATAGAAGAAACATAGGCGTTGTATTTCAGGACTTTAGATTGCTTAGGGACAGAGATGTTTATGAGAATATTGCCTTTGCTCAGAGAGTGATTGGAGCATCAAATAAAGAGATTAAGAAAAATGTTGCGAGAGTTTTGTCCCTAGTGGGATTATCTGAAAAGTATAGATCATATCCGGATGAGCTATCCGGTGGTGAGCAGCAGCGAGTGGCTTTAGCTAGAGCCTTAGTTAATAAGCCTAGTATTCTTTTAGCGGACGAGCCTACAGGAAATTTAGACCCGGATAATTCATGGGAAATTATGAAGTTATTAGAGAAGGTCAATGAGCAGGGAACTACAGTTATTGTGGTAACTCACAATATTGAGATTGTAGAGCAGATGAACAAGCGAGTTATAACAATGAAAAAAGGCGTTAAGGTTAGTGACAGCGGGGTGAAGAATTAATGAATATCAGATCAATTGTATATTGTATAAAACAGGGATTTGTGAATATTAGAAGAAACAAGCTTTTCTCATTAGCGTCTATTGGAACAATAGCTGCGTGTATATTGCTGATTGGTATTATTTTCTCCATTATCATCAATGTAAATGAGATGGAGAAAAGCGTTGAGAAGAAAATTGGTATTACAGTTTTCTTTGATAAGAAGGCAACTAAGCAGCAGAAGGAAAAAATCGGTGAGATTCTAAAGAATGATAAGAGAGTGGACAGGTTAGAATACACCTCTGCCGATGAAGCTTGGAAAAAATTTAAGAAAGATTATTTTAAGGATGATCCTGAATTAGCGGAGGGGTTTGCTAGTGATAATCCATTGGCGGACTCAGAGTCATACACAGTATTCTTAAAACAGATTAAAACTCAGAGCAAGTTTGTTAAGGATACTAAAAAGATAGAGGGCGTTAGAAAAGTTAACTATTCTAATGCAGCAAAAAAGACTCTTAATAACATTAAAACTTTGTTAGGATATGTTTCCTTAGCATTGATTGTGGTGTTATTAGCGGTAGGTATCTTCTTAATCAATAATACAGTTATGATAGGTATCTCAGTTAGAAAGAATGAGATTAAGATTATGAAACTTATTGGATCAACTAACGCTTTTGTTAGAGCACCTTTCGTAATCGAGGGCGTGGCTATTGGCGTTATCGGTTCAGTTATTCCAATTATTACGCTGATGGTGGCATACGGTAAATTAATTAATTTATTAGTGGAGAAGTTTGGTATGTTTGCTAACAATATGCCGTTTGCAAGCGCTACCACAGTATTTAGTATTCTTATTCCTTTAAGCGTGGGAATTGGAGCTGGAATTGGTCTTATTGGATCGGCATTTTCCATAAGAAAGCACTTGAAAGTGTAGGAGGTGGAGTATGGAAAAAAGATTGAGAATATTGATTGTATATTGCTTGATTGCCAGCTTAACTTTATTGCCATGGTCTGTCACAGGCGATGAGACTACGGTGCCTACCACTGAGGCTAGCACTGCGACAGCTAAACAGGAGAAGATAAAGTTAGGGGATCTTAAAAAGAAGAGAGCCCAGAATAAAAAGCAGAAGGCAGAGTTAGAGAAGTCTAAAAAAGAGGCTCAAGAGTACGTAAAAGCGGTAGAAAATCAGATTACTGTTATTACTAAGTCTATTGAGGAGACTAAGGTTAAGGCTCAGAAGAAAAATGTGGAGATTAAGCACAATGAGAAAAAGCTTAAGAAGTCCACTGATAATATTAGGGTTCAGTATAAGGATATGAAGAAGCGTATCCAATATATGTATGAGAATGGTAATACTAAGATTTTAGAGTTAATGCTAGAGTCTGAGAGTTTTACGGATTTCTTAAATAAGGCTGAATATATTTCTGAGCTTTCTAAGTATGACAAGAACATGATGGAGAAGCTTAAAAAGACTCGTAAGCAGATTATCAAAACTAGGGATAAGCTAGAGAATGATAAGGAAGAGCTTAAGGCATTAGAACATGTTCAGAAAAATGATAAGATAAAATTAGAATTGCTCTCAAAGAATAAGGAGCAGGAGATTAAGTCTTATACTTCATTGATTAAGGCTAGCGAGAAAAATCAGAAGATGCTTAATGAGGAAATCAATAAGCAGGAAGATAAGATTGTGGAGGCTGAGCAGCGAGCAATCGAGGAGGCAAAGAGAATTGCCCAGGAGAGAGCTAGAGAAGCGGAGCAGACAGTTAAGCAGACTAGAAATAAAGATATTGTAAAATATAAAAAGAAGATAGAGAAAAAGATAGGCGGATATACATGGCCAGTGCCGGGATATACAACAATTAGTTCAGATTACGGCGATAGCGATGGAAGAGCAGCGCCTCATAACGGTGTGGATATACCGGCTCCAACAGGAACGCCGATTGTAGCAGTGGCTTCCGGAACAGTTATTTTGTCAGCGCTAAGTAATTCAGCCGGAAACTGGGTGGTTATTAGCCACGACAATGGTATTACATCAGTTTACATGCATATGTCAGTGAGAATGGTGGAAACAGGAATGACTGTTAATAAGGGAGAGACTATTGGACTGGTAGGAAGCACAGGACAGTCTACAGGACCGCACTTACATATTGGTGTTAGAAGTAATGGTGTTTACGTAAGTCCTTGGACTATTTTAAGCAGATAAATCAAAATTGAAAGAATAGGTTATTATATGAAATACAAAAGCAGATTTGGAATTGGTTTTGTGATGGGATTTTTAGCCAGCTTCGTGCTGTTTGCTTTTATCACAGTGGGAATCTTTATTGGCCACAAAAACAAACTTCAGATAGTAGACAGCATCAGCGATAAGGCCTACGATAAAGCCAATTTAATTAGAGAAAAAATCGATGAAAACTATCTAGGGGACGTTAAGGAGTCGAATCTAGAGGAGGGAATGTATAAAGGATTAGTTTACGGATTAGGAGACAAATATTCTGAGTACTATTCCGCCGAAGAATTTAAGGCTTTTATGAACGATACATCCGGTGAATATAAGGGAATCGGTGTGATTGTGGCATGCACAAAGGATAATCGTATTAAGGTTATTAAGGTTTATAAAGATACACCGGCTATGAGAGCAGGAATTAAGGAAGGCGACTGCATTAATGCCATAAAAGGACAGTCCGTAACAGGTAAGGATATAGATAAGGCAGTGGGAATGCTTAAAAATGGCGAAGCCACTGAGGTGGAGCTGTATAGAGAGTCCACTAACGAGACCGTTGGAGTGGTGGTTAAGCCTGAGAGTATAAATATTCCAAATGTGGAATATAAGATGGTTGATGAAAATAATAAGATTGGTTATGTTAATATAATGCAATTTAGCGAGAATGCGTATGACCAATTTAATGACGCTATTCGTGATCTTCAAAAGCAACAGGTTAAAGCTATTATCTTTGATGTGAGAGATAATCCGGGCGGAAGCTTGAGTGTGGTAGGTAAAATATTAGATGATTTATTGCCACAGGGCGTTATTATGACATCTAAAGATAGAAATGATAAGGAAATCGAGAGAGTAGAGTCCAATGCTAAGGAATTAAATCTTCCGATGGTAGTATTGCAAAATGAAAACTCAGCCAGTGCGTCTGAGTTGTTTGCGGGAGCTATTCAGGACTATAAGAAGGGCGATATTATCGGAACTGTTTCATATGGTAAAGGTGTTCTTCAAAAGGTTATGGATTTAGGTGACGGATCTGCATTGAAGATAACTACAGAAAAGTACTACACACCTAAGGGCAGAAATATTCACGAGAAGGGTATTATACCTGATGTGACAGTGAAGAATGAAAAGGACAGCTTGGCATTGTCATTAAACGATAAGCAGTTTATGGAGGCTAGAAAAAATCTTCTTACTAAATTAGGGGTGCAGGTTCAAAAGTATGCACCAACTACTATTGAGGAGACAACTGAAGCTAAGAAAGAAGCAAAAAAATCGGTTAAGAAGGCTGATAAGAAAGTTGTAAAGAAAAAAGCTAAAGATAAAAAGAAAAAATCTAAGGCAAAAAAATAATAATTGAAAAAACGGCGGTCAAAAAAATTGATGGCTGTTTTTTTCACTAATGGAGGAATTATGAAGCTATTTTATTTAATACTAAGACAGACAGATAAGATTAATGAGTTATTAGAGGGATTTAGAAAGATTGATATTCATCATGGCACAATTATCGATGCTAGAAGTATGAAATCCGGCCTAAATCCTTGGTCAGAGGATGCAATGACTTTCGGCGGATTGCTGAGAAAAAGCCAGAACTTCGAATTCAATGAAGAGGCTAAGGTATTAATGTTTGTATTAAGAGATGAGCAGGTAGAGCCGGTTAAGGATGTGGTTCGAGGCCTGATTGATATGAAAGAGCAGGGAACTGCGATTATGTTTACGCAACCAATAGATGATGCGGAAGGATTGGGAGAATAATGGAAGCAAAATATTTATTGATGTTTTATTTGGCGTTGGGGTTATTTCTATGCTTAATAGCAGGAAAAATAGTTAAACAGTTTAAATTACCCAACGTGTCAGGTTACATAATTATCGGAATGCTGGCCGGTATATTTTTTGGCATGCACAGAATTGAGAGCGTGCTAGGACAGGATGTGGCAACTCAAATGGTTAAGCAATTTGATATTATAAAGGATTTAGCCACAGGATTTATAGCTTTTTCCATTGGAACAGAATTCGAGTTTAAATATGTGAAAAAGCTAGGAAAGGCGCCAATTGTAATAGCGTGTTTAGAGTCCTTAGGAGCGGTGCTTTTTGTAACCCTTGGAATTTATTTGGTGAGTGGCGATATAAAGTTAGCGTTAGTTATGGGTGCTATTGCAGCAGCTACAGATCCGGCAGCTACCATACTTGTGGCTAGACAGTATAAGGCGGATGGACCGGTTACTAGAAACCTAATTTCTGTAGTGGCATTAGATGATGCCACAGCCCTTATGTCCTACGGCATCTGCGTGGCAATAGCTAAGAGTGTCACAGGACAGTTTACTATGGCTACCATTATAGACCCTATAAAAGAGATTTTTGGCTCGATAATATTTGGAATAATTATGGGTCTGATATTTACAGTATTAATAAAATTCTATACCGGTCGAGGAAACAGATTAGCCATTACAGTGGCAATGGTGGCATTATGCGTAAGCACATCTCACATTAAGATGCTAAGCTTTTCTCCGCTGCTAGTGTGCATGGCAATGTCAGTTACTGTAGTAAATATTTCACATCACTATGAACCGGTATTTGAGTTAATGGATAGAATGACACCACCAATATTTATGTTATTCTTCTTTGTGACAGGTGCCGGAATGGATGTTAAGATTATTCCAACAATTGGCGTTTTAGGAGCTATTTATATTATATTTAGAGTAATTGGTAAACTTATAGGTGCCTACACGGGAGCTAGGATTTCTAGTGCCCATGAGCATGTTAGAAAATATTTGGGAATTGGATTGATACCACAGGCCGGAGTGGCCATTGGACTGGCAATGATGTGTCAGAGCGTGGTGCCAAAGTACAGCGAGAAGATTACTGCTATTGTAGTGTGTGGAACCATTATATATGAGTTGGTGGGACCGGTACTTACAAAGATAACATTAAAGCATATTGGAGAGATAAAAGAATAGAAGAGCTAAGAAGGGAGGATTTCATGGATAAGTTTGTATTGCATTCAGAATATAAGCCTACCGGCGACCAGCCTCAGGCCATTGAAAAATTGGTGGATGGGTTTAAAAAGGGAAACCAATTTGAGACGCTTCTAGGTGTAACCGGTTCAGGTAAGACATTTACCATGGCCAATGTAATAGAGCAACTGAATAAGCCAACACTTATTATTGCGCATAATAAGACATTGGCGGCGCAGCTTTACAGCGAGATGAAGGAATTCTTCCCGGAAAATGCAGTGGAATATTTTGTGTCCTACTATGATTATTATCAGCCGGAGGCTTATGTGCCTAGTACGGATACATATATTGAAAAAGATTCATCTATAAATGATGAGATTGATAAGCTGCGCCACTCCGCCACAATGTCACTTATGGAGAGAAAGGACGTTATAATAGTTTCATCAGTTTCATGTATTTATGGATTAGGTGATCCAATAGATTATAAGAATATGGTATTGTCTCTCAGACCTGGAATTATAAAGGATAGGGATGAGGTTATAAAGAAACTTATTGAAATTCAGTATGACAGAAACGATATGGACTTTAAGCGTGGAACCTTTAGAGTTCGCGGAGAAAACTTAGAGATATTTCCGGCTTCCTACACTGATACTGCCATTCGCGTGGAATATTTCGATGATGAAATAGACAGGATTTCAGAGATAGATGTTTTAACCGGGCAGGTGAAAAACTATCTAGAGCATATTGCTATCTTCCCTAATTCTCACTATGTTGTAGCACCAGAGAAAATGGAGAGGGCAATAAAGGAAATAGAGAAAGAGTTAGCCCAGCAGGTGGAATATTTTAAGTCTGAGGATAAGTTAATTGAGGCTCAGAGAATTTCGGAGCGCACTAATTTCGATATCGAGATGATGCGAGAGACAGGTTTTTGTTCAGGAATCGAGAATTATTCCAGACATATGGCGGGACTAGAGCCGGGTGCCACACCTCATACATTGATTGAATATTTCGGGGATGAATTTTTGATAATAGTGGACGAGTCACACATTACCATCCCTCAGGTTAGAGGAATGTATAATGGCGACCAGTCTAGAAAGGGAACATTGGTGGACTATGGCTTCAGACTGCCATCAGCTAAGGATAATAGACCTCTAAAGTTTGATGAGTTTGAGTCAATGATAGACCAGATGATGTTCGTTTCAGCTACACCGAATGACTATGAGGACCAGCATGAGCTATTAAGGGCAGAGCAGATAATAAGACCTACGGGACTTTTAGATCCTAAAATCGATGTCAGACCTGTGGAGGGGCAGATTGATGATTTAGTAAGTGAAATCAATAAGGAAGTCGAGAAGAAAAATAAAGTTTTAGTAACTACATTGACTAAGAAGATGGCTGAGGATCTAACGGATTACTTAAAGGAGATAGGAATTCGTGTAAAATATCTTCACTCTGACATAGATACATTAGAGAGAACTGAGATTATCAGGCAGATGAGATTAGATGTTTTCGATGTTTTAGTGGGAATCAATCTTTTAAGAGAGGGACTAGATATTCCGGAGATTTCATTGGTGGTAATATTAGATGCGGATAAGGAAGGATTTTTAAGATCAGAGACTTCATTGATACAGACCGTGGGAAGAGCTGCCAGAAACAGCGAAGGTCATGTAATAATGTATGCTGACAATATCACGGATTCAATGGATGTGGCCATTAAGGAGACGGAGAGAAGACGTAAGATTCAGGAAGAGTACAATGAAAAACATGGTATCACACCGACTACCATTAAGAAGGCAGTTCGAGAGACTATCAGCATAACGAAGGAAGTGGATAAGGCTATCAATGATATTGAAAAGGATGCCGAGTCTATGAGTGAAAAGGAAATTAGAAAGCTGATAGAGAAGGTGGATAAGAAGATGAAGAAGGCGGCAGCGGATTTAGATTTCGAGACTGCCATTGAGATGCGAGACAGACTTAGCGAGCTAAGAGGAATGCTAAAATAGTTTTAGCATTACAGGAGATAAATATGAATACAGAAAAATATTTAGATAGAAAGAAATTTATACGAATAAGAGGAGCTAGGGAACATAATCTTAAAAATATTGATATAGATATTCCCAGAGATCAGTTTACAGTAATAACAGGTCTAAGTGGTTCCGGAAAATCGTCACTAGCCTTTGATACAATATATGCCGAGGGACAGAGACGATATATGGAGTCATTGTCATCCTATGCCAGACAGTTCTTAGGACAGATGGAAAAACCGTTAGTGGAGTCAATTGAGGGATT
>CACZSI010000059.1 GCA_902783775.1 uncultured Lachnospiraceae bacterium | reverse complement strand
GATATGGCGGAATAGGCAGACGCGCATGGTTCAGGTCCATGTGAGCATTGCGCTCATGCAGGTTCAACTCCTGTTATCCGCACCAAGTAATAATCCGAACCTATTTCTTACATGAGACAGGTTCGGATTTTCTCTTTCATAATTTGAAGTATATTATTTTACTTTCATTTCTCTCATTCTTATTTGAATTTTATTCTCTATTCCTTCAATTTTTTTGTATAATTTGCTCTTTTTTTCAAATGCTATATTTTGTGATCTACTGAGTGATTTTTTTACACCTGATAGTACTTGTTGAGTTATCGGAAAATCCATACTATAGAAAGATGATACTTCTTCGCTCTTTTGGATATGTTTCTGATAATTATCTTCACTATAATATAATTCATAAACTAATTCTATTAAATCCATAAATAGAATTTCTCGTTCGTTGTTAAAAATCAATTCATAAGAGGATTTATAACTTTTTTCATCGTTGTATATACGTTTAACATCCTCACGATATATTTCTAACAATACAGAATCACTTTCTAACATTATGAACAAACGGCTTCCCTTTAGAGTTAAATATAAGTAGTCATCCTCCTCTAATGTATTAATCTTTTCATCACTATCCTTACTTATTATACTCTTTCTAATTATCCTATTCTCAAATAAAAAATCTATAGTTTGCTCAATTCTTTCTTTATCTATATTTCCTCCAAAAATCTCCATTAGATTGTTAGATAAAGTATTTCTTGGAATAAATTCAGTTTGTAGCTGAGTGTTAATTTCCGGAGAAAAATAGCCATCTAAATACTTAATAATTATTAAAGGTAAAACGTCGCATTCTTTAGTATTTACGTCAGCTATTAAATTTGGAATAAAAACATTGCTATCATCAAAGGAAGGTCTAGACTGAACATTAGATAAGTTTTTAGGGTTAAATTGTATATCTTTTTTTCCTGTATATATTGGGTTTTCTCCGCAAGCGAGCGTTCTCACTACATTAACAATGTCAAAATGATAATCTATCTTATTGACATTTGGATATTCTGTATATTCTCTAAACTCCTGACACCAAACTCTGTTAGACAAGATAAGTTGAAAACAATCAGTAATAGCTCTAATATTCATATGACATAAATCTGAAATCATTTTTATAACACTATCATCAAAATCATCAATTATCTCATAAAAGATATTTTTTGCAATTTCCCATGTAGCCGGATTACCTGGCTCAGGTGTATGTTGAATAGCATCTTCAAAACGTTTTTTAAAAATAATTCTGATATCGGGTATTTCGTTCTTAATTAATCTGTATGATTCTGAATTCAAGTAATTACCATATGAATTAGCATATTGAGGGACAATATCTTGTTTTAAAAATCTAAATGAATGCGGTCTTAAATTAATCAAAAGATTTACAATAGGTTCGTTAATTGTATTATGCATACATGCATATATTTTAAAATAAGATTCAATAATATACCTTAGTTTGGATTGCGATAAAGTTTCCAAATCATCAACAACAAAAATCAATCTTTTTATTCTTTGATCATTATGTTTTTCAATAATATACTTTAATAATACACTAGAAAGTTCAACAGGATATTTATCTTTAATTTTTTGAAGTTTAATCTGATTAATTGTACATCCAATCTTGGCGGATTGCTTTATTTCTTCTATTGATAAAGAAGTTATTATACCTATTCTGATTTGTTTCATATATTCTAATATGTTGTCACACTCACTGACTATTAGCTCCTCATAAGGCTTGTATAATACTTCAATCAAACAATCAATAACATTACTTATTTGATCGTCTATTTCTCTTTTGTATGCTTCATCAGAAACTCTTATTCCGTCCCAACTGTTTGGTATAATCAATGAATCAGAATTAAATGAAGCTATACCAAGTGTTTTATACTTCAAATAGTGTTTTGTAAAAGTGGTTTTTCCTACACCAGTGAATCCAACGAAAAATTTGACATCGCTATCATTGCCGCTAAAAAACAAATCAAAAGACTTTTTGTATTCGTCATTGACATGTTCCACATATAGATCGCTGTCAATATTTATTGGATTCAAAAAACAATGTTTAAACTGCTTCTCAAATTTTCTATAAATATCATTTCTATAAGAAACCGGTTGATAGTATTTGTCGTTGATTGACTTTTTCATAACATTCTCCTTTTAGGATTACATGATATAAACTTGTATGTATTTTTTTCTTTTGAATATTTATATTTAATTTTTTGTTTATACTTATTACCCATAATGTCTTCATAAATAATCTTAAATTTATTACTAAAGCAGGAATTGTCTTTTAAAACAAATACATATTGATTATTGTTATTTGAATGTATAATCTCATTATTTATCCTAGGAAACTTTTTTATACAAATATGATTTACTCCGCAATTATTTGAGTTTCCCAATTCACATTTTACTGTTCTAACTGAATTAGAGTTTGAGCATAGGATCGCGTTTTCATTTGTTATTTTTTTGCGTTCAATTTTTGCAGATGCTTTTTCTTTTGATTTAAAGTATAGTACTGGACGAATCTTAATTAATTCTTTGTATTTTAATTGATACTCATTAAAAGAAATAGTAAAAAATAACCCTAAAAAAGTAACAAACCCTGAAATAATAGCTTGTAGTGCTATTTTTGATAATGCAACAATCTGTTCGTTCACTGCATCGGTAGAATTCCAGGAAAAGACCAAACACAAGGCTATTCCAAATACAATAAATAATACAATAACTAGTAATATTATTTTTTTCATCTAATTTCCCCCTTTTTTATTGTATCATAAATATTATTATACTACTATATTTCGACGCATTATTTGTATGTAGAAAAAATAATGACATATTTATTAAAATATCACTAAAAAACATAAACTGTTTTGTGAACGTGTAGCTGCCATATCAATGATTTTTATTATGAAGGTGTTTTTTGAATTCGTTGATAATTAACGAGATAGTTAGACGAAGTCATAGCGCTTTATATTTAATATCAATCCTATAATTGTATCTGTAGAGGATTGCTGTAGGTGGTTCTTGGTAAACTGTTCCAATATGCATTTGATACATTCAAGACATATAAATAGCATCATTTGTAATAATTCTGAATAGCAATGATTCTAATTCTAAATAAGTCTATTTCTCCATATCTTGTTGAATAATAAAGAATAAGCCGAACCAACCTCTGATTGAGATTGATTCGGCTTTCTTTATATGGCAATCGGAGGTTTAACTAGATTATCGGACAGCAGATTGCCTTTGCTGTCAAACAGTTGCAAGTGGCTGGTGAAGTCTGCGTTTAGGTTGATGGTAATATGCAGACCGTCATCACTCTCGCTGATGATGATTTTATCAACCAAAATTCGGAGATTAGCGTCGCTGACTGCACCCTCTTTTATGATTTGATCTATCATATCAATGGTGCTCTTCATTTCCTGTTTACGCTTATTGATGGTTTCGCTGTAGTTTTCAATATCATGCAGTTCCTTTTCAATTCGCGCTATATCAGCTTCACACTCTGTGAGCATTTCTTCGTATACATTGGCGTGTTCTTTGTCTCTCATTATCGACAGTAGGATCTCTTTTTGATCTGATTTTCGCTGCTTAAAGTTTTCTCTCAGCTTTTTGATTTTCTTATTGACTGTGTTTCTGCTTTTAAGCCAACGCTTCACATCATCGTCTACCGTACTGAAATTGCGATATGCTTGATCCTTCATAGCAATGATCTCGTTATAAACAAGCTCATCAAGCAAAGATTCTTTGATCCTGTGTGGTGAGCAATTCGCTTTAGTGTATCGGTGATATCCGTTGCAGACATATTCTATCCACTCCGGCTTATCACGCCATACACGCTTTTTAGATACGAAGCAAGAACCACATTCAGCACATTCAAGTAAACCCGCATAACGATGGCACGGTACATTCACCCCTGCACGAACATTATTCATCCGCTTTTCGTTGATTAGTGCTTGCACCTGATAAAAGATTTCTTTGGATATAATCGCCGGAACAAAATCCTCATGCACATAATGTTCCTCGCGGGGAAGATTCTTACGGATATGATTGATTTTGCTGTTGTAGGACTTGTGGCAGACAAGAGTTCCGATATAAAACTCATTCTGTAGAATTCGCTTAACGCCGGTCAAATCCCATAGATACTTTTTCCCGATAGCCGGTTTATTATAACCGAGTTTCTTGCCGATCAACTGCTTTTGATAAAACGCCGGAGACTTCACTCCTTCAGCGTTCAACTTTTTGGCTATAGCGGTAAATCCGTAGCCTTCCAAATATAAGCTGAATATCCGTCTGACAATGGCTGCGTTTTCTTCGATGACTACAACTTCACCGGTGTTTTTGTCTTTGAAATAACCGAGAGGCGGTATCATCACAAGTCCGTCCTTCTGTTTTTGGTTCATCCCCGCGCGAGCTTTGCGGCTGATGTCTTTTGCATAAACATCGTTGAGGATACCTTTGAATCCAATCAT
>CACZSI010000058.1 GCA_902783775.1 uncultured Lachnospiraceae bacterium | reverse complement strand
TGTCTCCACCCGCATAGCAGGTGGTTTATTGTTCAAAACAATCACACGTTGCGTGATTGTTTATGAACAGACTAAAGTCCATAATAAGAAAAAACCAGAAATGTATGATGCATTTCTGGTTTTTATTTTAATAGTTTGATTTACTTACTTTAGGTGTCTTAAATACTCCTAGAGATAAAACATCCATCTTTTTCTTATTATGTATATGTGTTTTATTAAATAATTTAGATCCGGCTAAGAAAAATCTGTTTTTAGACGATTTATTCCAAGTACTGTCTACATAGTACCATTTTCCCTTTAATTTCACTATATTCCAAGCGTGACCTGTGGACTTATATACATACCCTATTTCTAGAAGACATGGTATTTTATAGTAATCGCACAATGCTTTAAAAGCTTTAGAATAACCGTCACATACCGCTTTCTTTTTAACAAAAGCACCGTAAGCTGTGTGGGTGTTAAATGGTTTATTTTTCTTATTTGAATACTTTATAGTAGTGCTAACATATTTATTAATAGCTTTTAAAGTATTATATTTAGATTTATTCTTACCTCTTATCTTATTAACTTTTTTAACCGCCCTTTTAAACGCCTTATTATATTTCTTTTTATTAGACGATGAGTTTAATCCTCCGGACTTAACTAAAACGTTAATATCATTGATTCTAGTATATAGGACATTAACCACATCATCATAGTAATCTTTTCCGGAATAACTAATTACACATGCTTTCATCCAATAATATTCAGGATGATCTAAGTATGCAGCTGAATATGCCAATTTAATATTTTTTAAATACACTGCAATCTCATCTTCTAAATAAGAATCTACTATATACTCATTTAAAAGATACTTAATTGGAGCATCTCCTTTATTAGTAATAAAGTTGTTTTTTAAATCTGAATAATACTTTTTTGACTGATCATTCAACTGATTTTTATAATATGTTGAATTAGCATAAACATTTGTGTCCTGAATAACAAATATAGAAAGTAATAATAGAATACTTATTATTTTTTTCATTTTTGCTCCTTAAAATTTTAACCCTTTTAAATTATCTACAATCTCTGTGAATTTCATACCATTTGATGCCTTAACCAAAACAGTGTCATTGATATTAATATAATCCTTGATATTGATTAAAAATGAAGATTTATCCTCAAAGTAGATTTTTTCTGTGCCATCACTCACTTTATCAAAAATATTCTTAGATAATTTACCAATACAGATAACTAAATCAATACCTTTATTATTAATATATTCACCTACTTCACCATGTAATTCATTTTCGTCTTTACCTAGTTCAAACATATCGCCTAGAACAGCCACCTTTCGGCTGTTTGCTCTAGATAAAACATCGATACTAGCTTTCATTGACATAGGATTAGCATTATAGCAATCATCGATAATATATAAGTTATCTTCTTTTATAATATGATTTCTACCTCTTATAGTATTAAGATTTCTAATACCGGCATCAATCTCATCAAAACTCATATTAAAATACTTTCCTAAGATCACAGCTGCCATAGCATTATAAATCATATGAGTTCCAGCTACCGGAATATATGTGCTAAACTCCTGACCAAAGTAGCTAATAGTTAAATCAGTACCATCGATTCCATTGCTAGAATATGACACAGGTCTAACATCAAATTTTTCATCCATTCCATAAAAAATAGGCTTGGTATTCTTAACTTCGGTAACATTAGCTAATTTATCATCATCACCGTTTAATACTACCAACGGATTATCACTTAAATGGTCAAACATTTCTGTTTTAGCTCTAAATACGCCATCTCTGTCAATTAGATGCTCTAGGTGACAAGTTCCAATATTGGTAATAACACTGATATCAGGTCTGGCAATTTCAGCTAATCTATTCATATCATTGAAATGACTAATACCCATCTCAATAACAGCGATATCATGATTATCTCTAATCTTTAAAAGTGTAAGAGGCATTCCTATTTCATTATTGTAATTGCCCTCAGTCTTAAGAACACTAAACTTCTCTTGTAATACAGAAGCTATAATTTCCTTAGTACTAGTCTTTCCTACACTACCTGTAATTCCGATAACCTTACAACTTAGCTGTGATCTGTAAAATGAAGCAATTTTCTTTAAAGCCTCAAATGTGGAATCAACCTTAATATATGGTCCCTTAGCATCATCTAAATCCTTTTCGCTAAGAGAAGCTAATATATGTTTAGTTTCAAATAATTCATTAATAAAAGAATGACCATCCACTCTAGCACCTACAAAAGGAACATATAAAAATCCTTCTTCTACTAATCTGCTATCTTTTTCTACACCTGTAATAGTCATTGAAAGAAATTTTTCATCTCCCACAAAGGTACCATCACAAGCTTTAACAATATTTTCAATAGTCATATTTTTCATTAATGACATAAATTTTCCTCCAATTATTCTTCATATTTCTTTAAAGATACATCGATTAATTTCTTACATAAATGAGGGAAATCAATTCCAATAACAGACGCCTCTATAGGAACAAGACTAGTATTAGTCATACCTGGCAATGTGTTAACCTCTAGACAATACATGTTCTCATTCTCATCCATTATCACATCTACTCTGGCATAAGCCTCACAGCCTATTGCCTTATAAGCATCCTCTGCAGCCTTCTGTATCTTTTTAGTTAGTTCCTCGCTTAATTTGGCAGGACATACATCATCTGTAGCACCATTTTGATATTTATTTTTATAATCATACCATCCACATTTAGGGATAATTTCAACTACAGGAAGTGCCTTGTTCTCGATAACTCCTACAGAAAACTCACGTCCCTTAATATATTCTTCCACTAAAACATGGTTATCATATTTAAAACATTCCTTTAGAGCGTCATCATATTCACTTTCATCCATTACTAAAACGACACCAACGCTAGATCCGCCATTACAAGCTTTTACTACTACCGGTACATTCATACCGATTTTATCTAGAGCTGTCTCATCATATTCTTTAATCCACACACTCTTAGCTGTAGGAACATTCTTATATTCAAAAATCTGCTTAGTAATTCCTTTATCCATTCCAATGGCACTGGCAACATGACCTGATCCTGTATACTTAACACCTCTTAAATCAAAGGCCGCCTGACATCTTCCATCCTCACCATTCATACCATGTAGGGCAATAAATACTATGTCAGACTTCATACAGATTTCCATTGTATTATGTCCCCAGAAGGTTTTTCTCTCTTTATAAATTTCATCTACTAAACCTGACTTAGATTGAATCTCATCTCTAGCCGCCAGGACATCATAGTTATCAGCAGATTTTTCAAAAATATCTAAATCATCTGTACCGAAAAATGCATCTATTAAAATAGCGTTATCTCCCATACTTCTAAGGGCTTTACACACATTATATCCTGAGTTAATTGAAACCTCTCTTTCACTACTGTTTCCACCACATAAAACTACTATCTTCATTAAAACTTCCTCTCAATCTGAATTTATCTATAAGTTAATATTATCATTAATATTCTCTTCTATTATTTTACGCTCAAAATCAGAAATTGCAATACTACCATCTAATATTTTTTCCACTGCATCAGATGCTTTCTTTAGTATTGGTGCATCATTCATAATATCAGCTAATTTAAATTCGAAATCACCACTCTGTCTCACTCCAAAAAAGTCTCCGGGACCTCTAAGTTCTAAATCCTTTGATGCAATATAAAAGCCATCATTAGACTTATTTAGTATTTCTAATCTCTCAGGTATCTTATTACCTTTTCCATTTATAAAAATACAATATGATTGGAATTTTCCTCGTCCTACTCGGCCTCTTAACTGATGTAACTGAGCCAGACCAAATCTCTCTGCATTTTCCACCATCATTACAGTGGCATTAGGTACATTAACGCCAACTTCCACCACTGTAGTGGATACTAATATATCAATATCTTTTTCAGAAAACTTTTTCATTATCTCGTTTTTTTCGCTAGGCTTCATTCTGCCGTGAAGATAATCGATATTTATGCTAGATGGCATAATCTTTTTTAACTTATCGCAGTAATCAATTACATTTTCACCTTCCACAGCCTCGCTAAATTCTACTGTTGGACAAATAACATAGGCCTGTCTTCCCTGTTCTACCTGCTTTTTAATAAAACTGTAAGCATTAGGTCTGTAATCATTATTAACTACGCAGTTAGCTATATTTTTTCTTCCTGAAGGTAATTCATCAATTACTGATATATCTAAATCTCCATAAAGAATTATAGCTAAGCTTCTAGGAATTGGTGTAGCAGACATTACACAAACATGAGGGTCATTGCCCTTTATTGACATTTCTTCTCGCTGCTTTACACCGAATCGATGCTGCTCATCAGTAACCACTAAAACTAAATTATTAAATTCTACAGCTTCCTGAATAACAGCGTGAGTTCCTATTACAATATCCACTCTTCCATCTTTTATAGCCTCATAGGTCTCTCGCTTTTCCTTAGCTGTCATAGAGCCCACTAAAAGGGCTATATGTAAATCTAAGTCATTGTCATCAATTAACTCTAAAAGGCCATTGTAATGCTGTTTAGCTAATACTTCAGTGGGAGCCATCATGGCACCCTGACCTATATTTGTGGCTGCAATTAACATTAAAAATGCAATAATGGTTTTTCCACTTCCCACATCACCCTGAATTAATCTGTTCATTATCTTGTTAGATGAAATATCTCTTTTTACCTCATCTAATGTTTTCTTCTGAGCATTGGTTAGTTCATATGGCAGATTTTTAATAATTTGATCCACCAAACTAAAGTCATCTATAACATTAGGATTAACCTTTTTTTCGTTAATAGTTTTTAGTTTTTTAACAGACATTAAAAACGAGAAAAATTCATCAAATACCATTCTTTTCCTAGCTTCTTCGAATTCATTAGGATTTTTAGGAAAATGAATTTTCCTTACTGTATCTTCAATATCATCCAAGTTATATTTATCTACCACAGCCCTTGGCACCATATCTTTTATAGTAACAATATCTAATGCCTCTTTTACTGCTTTTTGGACTATGTTATTGGTAAGTCCTGACACTAAAGGATAGACAGGCTGCATTTGACCCATCTTCTTTTGGTAATCATGAAGAGAGAAAATTTTAGGATGTTCGAAATTTAAATTAGAATTCCTCTCTCTTATTACACCTCTCATAATAACTACATCCCCAATAGAATAATTGCTCTTCATAAACGGAGCGTTAAACCAAGTGGCTGTAAGAGGAAATCCTTTTTCATCTCTCAAATAAGCTGTGGCAATAGTCATATTTTTCACTCTTCTTAAAGTGATTTCTCTAACAAAAGTCACCTTAATAGCATGAGTAATATTTAACTCCACATCTTTAGCTAAAACAGGTTCATTATATGTGTCGTAATATCTGGGATAATATTTTAGTAAATCCGCTACATTATTAACTCCTGCCTTAGCAAAAATCTTTTCAGTTTTCTCACCAATACCTTTTAATTCTATAACTCTCATAAAGGCTATTTTACCATAATTTAGCACTGTTTCATAGATAATAAAAGGGATATATGATAAAACATATATCCCTTAGAATTAATTATTTAATAGCTTTTTTCTTTGAATAAGAACCATAATATTTTTTCTTTTTAACATTTGCAAAAGCTCTAACCTTTACAAAATATTTCTTATTCTTAGCAACCTTAATCTTAACGCTAGTCTTCTTAGTAATCTTAGTCTTTTTCTTCTTCATAGACTTTCCAATACCATAAACTACTTCGTATTTCTTAGCGCCTTTAACCTTTTTAAATTTAATTGTAGCCTTCTTCTTAGATTTCTTAGCTTTACTAATCTTAACTTTACCAGGAACAATCTTATATGAGAATGTCTCATACTCTCTAAATACACCAGTTCCGGCAATTGTTACCTTAGCCTTACCAATCTTTGTATTATTCTTATGAATAATATTAAAGTCAACACCTGGTCTTAATTTAATACCTGAATAAGATACTTTTGATGTGTTAATTGGATTAATTGCTTTACCTGTGTATGTATATTTAGATTTAACATCATTGTAACTAGCAATATAGATAGCTTTCTTTAACATTAAAGGATTCTTAACAGGTAATTCTGCATTCTTATTGCAATAAGATAATACCTTTCCTTCCTCGCCTGTCTTCCAAGCTAGACCACCAACATTATTAATAACATTATCAATACTTCCGTTACCAACTAAACTATGTGTCATAGCATTAGTAAACTTAACAAATGCTGTATCAGGACACTCAATTGCAGAAGTTAAATAACATGTGGCTTTCTGGTAGCATGAATAAATACCAACACCGTATGCTTCATGGTTTTTAACAGTATTTGCTACTTTATAATCAGCATATCCATATTTTCCAGGAGCATTCCATACATTCTGGCTAGGAATATCATATGGTAACTCACTCTGATACATGTAAACTTTACCGTGCTCACCATTCCAAATAGTCTGGTATTTCTGGAAGTGCTCAACCATTAAAGCATAAGCTGTAACGTGATTTCCATTTACAATAATTCCATTGTCACATGTGTTTACCTTCCAGCCTACACCAGCACCATGATCGGCTCTCCAAATCCAGAAGTTGTCGCCAATAACATTGTTGCTGTTAATATATAAACAAGCCTTAGTCTTAGTTGCTAACTTATTAGCACCACCTACTCTGTAGAATGTATCACTTAATACAATAGGATTATCTGAATTATCAACTGTATTTCCTTTATTACCAACTGTTAATAAAGAGTTTGATTCATTTATTCCGGCATCAAATAAGATACCTGCAATACGAATACCACCTACATCAGCAGTCTTCATTGCTTCAGTTCCCTTTGTAGGACAAATTGTTGCTAAACCTAAGCCTAAAACTACTGTATTTGGATTGTTAACAACAATAGGTTCATCAACGTTATAAATACCAGGTGTTAATAATAAGTTCTTTCCGCTAGCTAACTGTGAATTAATTGTATCAGCAGAATCTGTTGGCTTAGCAATAAAGAAATCATCAATTGGTAAAACTTCTCCTTCGTTAACGTCTTCCCATGAAACACCTTTTCTATTTTTTACAACGCTAGGAACAAATACTCCATATTCTTCTTTCACGTCATCATAGATTAACATAGGTTTTTCAGCTATTTCAGGTGCCTTTTCCACGTTAGTGTGGCTAGTGTAAGGCCATGTAGCTTCTGTGCCAGGAACTACTTTTCCCTCGCCGTTTACACATCCTACTAAAACATTATTCCAAGCAACACCATTCCATGATGGATTATAGTTATTATTAATAACATTTCCTAAAATAGTAGCGTTTCTAGTCATCCATTGCTGCTGTGAACCACCATCTACTTTACCGGCAACTTTAGTATCAGCTAAAAATCCACCACTGGCATAACCACCAAAATGATGAAGTGCTAAGTTACCCTTAATATTCATTCTACGAAGAGCTGTAGCCTGTGATACTGCCCATCTAGTATTTTTAGATGTAGTAGTTAAATTTTCACAAGTTCTCCAGAAGTTACATAGTGCAGAATAGTTTACAGCACCATCGTATCTTCTTCCCTTCATCCACTCAGCAGGAACATCGATATTTCCAATACTTGTCTCCTCAGGAGATACACCTAAACCTGCTACCTGTGTATAGAAACCAATTTTAACTTTTAAACTATCATCATATGTTCCAGGTTTAAATAATAGAGAATATCTCTCAGTACCAAACTGGTTAGCTTCCTGTTTCTTGAAAATTTCATCAGTTTTAGCCTGAACTGATGCATTATTATCGCCTTCCTCGAAAACATATGTGTTAAATCCGAATTTTTCAATTTCATATGATGTCTCATCTGACATACTACTCTCTTTTCCCTGAGCATCAACAGCTGTCACCTTATAATATTTAGATGAATCCGGAGCTGTTATAGTTGTGCTAGTGACATTTGATTTAGAAAGTGAATATTCACCAAATCGTGAGTCAGACTGATAAACATTATAACTTGATGCTCCTGAAACTGTACCCCATCTCAAGATAGCGTTAGCAACATTCTTTTTTGCTGCACTTAAAGTAACCCCTGTTGGCGCTGTGATTGCTCCTGATACTGATGCACCATTTGCAATAAACGCACTTGAAAAAGCCATAGCAATAGATAAGGTTAAAGCTACGCTTTTCTGCTTAAATAGTCTCATAAAATTTTCCTTTCCTCCGCTTTCGGATCGCTTTTTTCTATAAAACATAATAGCATAATGGTTAAAGAATTCCAACACAAAAAAACATTTTTATACCATAAAAAAATAGAAATACCAAAAATGTTTTCATCATCATAATTACAACATATTCTTGGTATTTCTATATTGATTTTTTAGTTAAAATTTACTTAATTACATTCCCATTCCCGGATTCATTGCAGGCATCTCAGGCATGTCTGATTTAATCTCAGCTACCACTGATTCTGTAGTAAGAAGTGTGCTAGCTACACTAGTAGCATTCTGAAGAGCACTTCTTGTAACCTTAGCAGGATCAAGGATTCCGGCATCAACCATTGACACATACTGATCATGTAAAGCGTCATATCCTACGCCTACTTCTGACTCTCTAACCTTATTTACTATTACTGATCCCTCTAAACCTGCGTTTCTAGAAATAGTATATAATGGAGCTTCTAATGCTTTAAGAACGATGTTAGCACCAGTCTTCTCATCACCTTCTAGTGATTCAACTAGACTGGCTAACTCTTTTGATGCGTGAACATATGCTGATCCACCACCTGCAATAATTCCTTCTTCTACTGCAGCTCTAGTAGCATTTAGAGCATCTTCCATTCTTAATTTCTTTTCTTTCATTTCAGGCTCTGTAGCAGCACCAACTCTGATTACAGCCACACCGCCAGCTAACTTAGCTAATCTTTCCTGTAATTTTTCTTTATCAAATTCAGATGTTGTATCTTCTAATAAAGCTTTTAATTGACCTATTCTCTGATTTATCATCTCTTTATTTCCAAGTCCATCTACAATTACAGTATTTTCTTTTTCTACTTTAACTGATTTAGCCTTACCTAGCTGATCAATTGTAGTTTCAGCTAATGTAAATCCTAGTTCCTCAGAGATAACCTGTCCGCCTGTTAAAGTAGCGATATCCTGAAGCATTTCTTTTCTTCTGTCGCCGTATCCAGGAGCTTTTACAGCCACTACATTAAATGTACCTCTTAATTTATTGACGATAAGTGTAGTTAAAGCCTCACCTTCAATATCTTCAGCGATAATCAATAATTTAGCACCTGTTTTTACAATCTGCTCTAATATAGGAAGAATATCCTGGATATTTGAAATCTTTTTATCTGTGATTAAGATGTATGGATCATCTAATACAGCTTCCATTTTTTCCATATCTGTAGCCATATAAGCTGAGATATATCCTCTGTCAAACTGCATACCTTCCACTAAATCTAATTCAGTTTTCATTGTCTTAGATTCTTCGATTGTGATAACTCCGTCGTTAGATACTTTTTCCATAGCGTCTGCTACCATCTCTCCCACTTCATCATCACCTGCTGAAATAGCTGCAACCTTAGCAATCTGCTCTTTTCCTGTAACCTGGCTGCTCATATTTCCAATAGCTTCAACAGCCTTTTCTGTAGCTTTATGCATACCTTTTCTTAAAATAATAGGATTAGCTCCAGCTGCAAGGTTCTTCATCCCTTCATTAATCATAGCCTGAGCTAAAACTGTAGCTGTAGTAGTTCCGTCACCAGCTACATCATTAGTTTTAGTAGCAACTTCCTTAACTAACTGAGCACCCATATTCTCGAAAGAATCTTCTAATTCTATTTCTTTAGCAATGCTAACACCGTCATTAGTAATTAATGGAGCGCCAAAAGATTTATCTAAAACTACGTTTCTTCCCTTAGGTCCTAATGTTACCTTAACTGTATCAGCTAACTGATTTACACCATTCTCTAAAGCTTTTCTAGCTTCAGCTCCGTTTTTAATTTCCTTTGCCATTTAAATTCACCTCTTTAAATTTATTATTATTCTACAATAGCTAAAATATCAGACTGTTTAACGATAACATACTCTTCGTCATCTAATTTAACTTCATTTCCTGCATATTTTGAGAAGATAACCTTATCTCCCTCTTTAACAGTCATCTTAACTTCGTTTCCATCTACTATTCCACCAGGACCTACAGCCACAACCTCTGCCATTTTAGGTTTTTCCTGAGTATTTTTAGTTAATATAATTCCTGACTCAGTCTTCTCCTCCGGTTCAGACTGTTTTAAAACAACTTTGTCAAATAATGGTACTAATTTCATTATAAAACCTCCTTAAAAGCAAATTATTAGCACTCGCGCCTGTCGAGTGCCAAACACTATAATTATAATAACACTTTTGAAAAATAATGCAACCGTCATTATTTTATTTAACAACTATTACATAATTATTTAACATCTTTTCCTAAGCTCATGTCTTTTCCGTAGCTAAAAAGATATTGCTGAGCATATCCGCCGAAATTTCCATATAATTTATCGGCTAACTTAGCTATCTCTTCTTTACTTACATCCATATCATTAAAATATACATGCTCCATAATTCTTTTTATCCAAACATCTATTGGAAAAGAATTTCTATAACCTAATGAAAATAATGATACACAATTAGCAACCTTTAGTCCCACCCCTTTAATATCTGTAAGTTTCTCAATTGCCTTATCATATCCAATTGATCTAAGCATATTAAAATCAATGCTTCCATCATTTAATTTATCACTGGCATCCTTTAAATAAGGTGCCCTAAATCCAGTTTTAAGTTCTCTGTAATCTTCCACAGTGATTTTATTTAAATCTTCTATCTCGGGAAAAGCATAAAACTTAACATCTTCATACTCACCTAAATACTCACCATATTTTTCACTGATATCTTTAACTATTTTTTTAATATGAGGAATCTGTTTGTTTTGAGAAATAATAAAGGATAATAAAATTTCATGAAATTCCTGGTTTAATAATCTAATTCCCCACTTTTCATCTATAGCTGTCTTTAATTTATCATCTTTCTCTAAAAGATATTTTTTGATAAATGCATAATCTCTTTCTAAATCAAAATAAGGAATCCAGATATTTTTAACTTCATTAAGACTAGATTTCTCAAAAATCAAATCACTTCCCTTTTGTGAGACAATACAATATGTAGAATAGGCTACCACGCCAAATTTATTATCATTTAGTTCATCGAAATGAAAACATTGGCCACAAAGTAAGGTCTGTGCTATATCAAAATCCTTTATATCTTTAACAATTATTTTATCGCCATTTTTTACTACTTCCATTTAATCTCCTTAAATAAGTCCGAATCGCTTAAGGCCATTGTAAATGCCGCCCTCATCATATCTGTCTGTGACACAATCAAACTGAATTTTTAAATCCTTGGTGGCATTTCCCATAACACAAGGATTAGCCACATATTTAAGCATATCAATATCATTAAAGCTATCGCCAAAAGCATATGTATCTTCTATTCTCATATTTAACTTATCAAGCATAATCTCGATTCCCACAGCCTTGTTAAACTGTTTAGGCAATAGCTCTAAAAGATATCCATTGTGATTTATTATATGATATCTGTCTGAAAACTGTCTTCTTATGCTTTCTAAATCACTATGATTAGTAAAAAGTGAACTTACTTTAGAAGCCTCTATCTTTCTGCCATCAATAGGCACAATGGCTGAAGGCATATTCTCTCTATAAGTCTGCAATACCTTCTTATTTTTTTCTACAATATCACTGGTATCAGTTCCTATATAAAACCAATCTCTACCCTCAGCTATAGGAATAAAATTATGCCTGTTATAAGCTTCAATAATCTCTAGGACATCTTCCTCAGGCATTTGATAATAAAATTCCTCTTTACCATTTATCTCCACATAAGTTCCGCCACCGGCAATAAAATGCTCAAATTCGTCTATTTTATGGGATGGATAAATCATACACTTAGTTCTTCCGGTACAAATCACCGGTATATGACCATTTTCCTTTAACATTTTAATAGCTAGTTTAGTGTCATTCGGCATGCCACTTTTAAAGCTGTAAATTGTTCCGTCTATATCAAAAAATACTATTTTTTTTCTCATATAAATCACCCTACCTTAGCTTAAATAATACGTCTTAATACTTGTTTTTATTATAACATATTAGAATTCCTAATTTTAAAAATATTTATAGAATATAATAATTAATTATTTGTTATTTTACTTTATTTTAATACAGATTAGTATTATAATATAGATATTAAATGATACGGAGGACATAATATGGGATTTTTTAAGAAAGTTTTAAGTGCTACTATTTTAACAGGAGCAGCAATTGGAAGTGCTAAATATGTTAAAAAGAGAATGGAGGAATTAGAGTTAGGAACTCAGGATGATTTCGAAGGTTTTGACGATGAGAAAATCTTTGATGTTCAGAACGAGAAAGATAAAACTATTATCTCTATTAATAAGAGAAAAGCTAAATATTTCGCTGACAGAGCTGCAGATAAGGTTATCGACGTGACAGAAAATGTTAAGGATAAAGTTGGTGAAGATAAAATCAATGCAGCCAAGGATAAATTTGATGAAGTTTCTTCTATTGCTAAAGAAAAGGCTAATGAAGCAAAAGATAAAGTAGTTGAAACTATTGGCGATGAAAATATTAATAATGCTAAAGAAAAAATGAGTGAGGTTGCTTCTACTGCTAAAGATAAAGCTGCTAAAGTAGCTGAAATCGCTAAAGATAAGTATAATGAAGTTCGTGGAAACGCTGATGACGACTTCGAAGATGAAGAAGATTTTGATGATGGAATTTTCGAGGATGACGATGCTACTGTAATTGAAGCACCTAAGACTGAGGAAGTCGCTGAAGTTAAAGATACCGCTTCTGATAATGAAGCCGAAAAAAAAACTGAAGTAGAAAATGATATCGAATCAGATATTAAAGATTTTTATAAAGAATATGATGAAGAAAAAGATGATGTTATCGATTTAGATCAAGTATCTTCTATTGATGAAGCTACTAGCGATAAAGATTCTAAAGAAGAAATCATTGATGAATTATTAGGTGATGAATTAGATATCTAAACTATAATAAAATATTCTATATAGGGAAAGCAGTTATGGGATAAACCACTTCTGCTTTCCCTATTTTAGTGCAATAAAAAAACAGATCTGCATTTCAAATTAATCTATGCAGATCTGTTTTATGTATTTAAGTTCTAAATAATAAATATATTATTTAACGATTCTAGCTTTTAATACGTTATCACATGCTTCTACCTTAGCGATATCATCAGCTGTAGCTGCATGGTCTAAATCGATAATAGCATATCCGTAATCTCCACGGTTAGCGCATGTAGCATCTGTTCCGTTTACGATATTCTTGAATCCTGGACACTCACCCTTGAAGCATACTGTGATTCTTCCAGCTGCATTAGCATCTCCTAATGAAACGTTAGGATAGTTTACAGAATTTTTAATGTTACCATTCTCGATAAAGTCTTTGATTTCTTTAACTGCCATAATAGCACAGTTGTCTTCTGACTCAGCTGTAGAAGCTCCTAAATGAGGTGTAGCAATAACATTATCCATATTAGCTGTAGCATGGTTAGGGAAGTCTGTTACATACTTCTTAACCTTTCCTGACTTTAATGCCTCATCCATATCTGCATCGCAAACCAAAAGATCTCTAGCCATATTAAGAATTACAACGCCATCTTTCATCATAGCCATTGCATCTTTATTAATCATCTCTTTTGTATCATCTAATAAAGGTGTGTGAACTGAGATGAAATCACATGTCTTGTAAATCTCTTCTCTAGTATCAACTACTACTACCTTCTCATCTAATTCAGCTCTAGCAGCATCTGATAAAAATGGATCAGTTCCTACTACATCCATTCCTAAAGCAGCACATGAATTAGCAACTAAACGTCCGATAGCTCCTAAACCAATAATACCAATTTTCTTACCTAAAATCTCTCCACCGGCAAACTGCTTTTTAGCCTTCTCCATTGACTTTGAGATATTCTCATCATCTTTGTTGTCAGCTACCCACTTGTTTCCGCCAAGAATATCTCTTGATGCAAGAAGCATACCTGTAATAACTAATTCCTTAACACCGTTAGCATTAGCACCTGGTGTGTTAAACACAACAACACCATTTTCTGCACATTTATCTAATGGAATATTGTTTACACCAGCACCTGCTCTAGCTACAGCAACAAGGTTGTCATGTAAATCTAAATCATGTACTGAAGCACTTCTTACTAAAGCAACATCTGAGTCGCTAAAGTTTTCTACTAACTCGTAATTATCTCCTAATAAATCTGTACCTACTTTAGCAATAGGATTTAAGCAACTTACTTTTATCATCTTATGCATTCTCCTTTTCGAATTTTTCCATGAATTCTACTAATTTTTCTACACCCTCGATTGGCATAGCGTTGTAGATAGAAGCTCTCATTCCACCAACTGTTCTGTGTCCCTTTAAATTCTCAAAACCAGCAGCCTTAGCTTCTTTTACAAACTTAGCGTCTAATTCCTCATCTCCTGTTACGAAAGGAACGTTCATAAGTGATCTATCCTTTTTGACTACAGTACCCTTGAACATTTCACTCTTATCTAAGAAATCATAAAGGATCTTAGCTTTCTTTTCGTTATGCTCTTTCATTGCCTGAAGTCCGCCCATTTTCTTAATCCACTTAAATACCTTACCACAGATATAGATTCCGTAGCATGGAGGTGTATTGTAAAGTGAGTTAGCATCAGCCTGTGTCTTATATGCTAACATTGTTGGAACGCTCTCATCTACCTGCTCAGGGATTAAATCTTCTCTGATAATAGCAATAACTACACCAGCAGGTCCAATATTCTTCTGAACACCACCGTAGATAATTCCGTACTTCTCAACGTCGATTGGCTCTGATAAGAAGCATGATGAAACGTCAGATACTAAAATATGTCCCTTTGTATTTGGTAACTCTTTGAATTTTGTTCCGTAAATTGTGTTGTTCTCACAGATATAAACATAATCTGCATCTTCTGGAATATCTAAATCACTGCAATCCGGAATATATGAGAATGTTTTATCAGCTGAAGATGCAACAACATCTACATCAAGATACTTCTCAGCCTCAGCAGCTGCTTTTTTAGCCCACTGACCTGTTACAATGTAAGCTGCTTTTCCATTCTTCTTTAAGTTCATTGGAATAGCTGCAAACTGCTGTGAAGCACCACCCTGTAAGAATAATACTTTGTAATTATCAGGTATGTTCATTAATTCTCTTAAATCTTTCTCAGCTTCATCAATGATCTGCTGGAAAGCTGCTGAACGATGGCTCATTTCCATTACGCTCATACCGCATCCCTTATAATCAAGCATCTCCTCTGCCGCTTCTTTTAATACTTCCTCTGGTAATACTGCAGGTCCTGCAGAAAAATTATAAACTCTAGACATTTTAATATAGCCTCCTAAAAAATATTTATTTTAATTTTTAATTATTAATTATTAGCAATCATAACCTCTCTCAGCTAAATCTTCCTCTGAGAATACTTTGTCGATTGGTGTGTTAGCTGGTACCATTGGGAATACCTTATCATCTTCATCGATTAGACACTCGATAACACATGGAATGTTTGATTCAATAGCATCCTTGATAGCGCTCTCGAATTCATCTAATGATTTAACTTTATATGCCTTAGCACCAAGACCTTCTGAAATCTTAAAGAAATCAACTTCATCATTTAAGTTAGTCTGTGCATATCTCTTTCCATAGAAAAGTGTCTGCCACTGTCTAACCATACCTAAAACGTGGTTATTAATAACAATCTGGATAATTGGAATATTGTATCTTGTAGCTGTAGCAATTTCGTTCATGTTCATTCTGAAACATCCATCACCGGCAATATTGATACATACCTTGTCTTTGTTACCCATCTTAGAACCGATACAAGCACCAACACCATATCCCATTGTTCCAAGACCACCTGATGTGATTAACTGACGTCCCCAGTTATAATTATAGAACTGAGCAGCCCACATCTGATGCTGTCCTACGTCTGTCGTAATAATTGCATCACCATTTGTAACTTCATATAATTTATCGATTACACCAGGGCCTGTAAGCTTATCTGTAGGTAATACAAGTGGATATTTTTCTTTCATCTTATCAATGTAT
>CACZSI010000057.1 GCA_902783775.1 uncultured Lachnospiraceae bacterium | reverse complement strand
CCCTAAGGTGGTTATGCATGTGGATGCCATCCAGTCATATGGAAAATTTGAGATTAGACCTAAAAAAATCAATGTGGATATTTTATCTGTAAGTGGACATAAGATTCACGGCCCAAAAGGCGTAGGATTCATATATATTAAGAAAAATACTAAAATCAATCCGGTTATTTTAGGTGGCGGTCAGCAGAACAATATGCGATCTGGCACAGAGAATGTTCCGGGAATCGCAGGATTAGGAGTAGCTGCAAAACAGTGTTACGATAATTTTAGCGAAACTGTGGATAAAATAACAGAACTAAAAGATTATTTTATTGAAAAAGTTTCTGCTATAGATGGTGTTACAGTAAACAGTCGTAAGGGAGAAGACGGCGCGCCACATATTGTGAGCGTAAGTGTTAAAAATGTCAGAGCGGAAGTTTTACTTCATGCCCTAGAAGATGTGGGAGTATATATTTCAGCGGGAAGCGCCTGCTCATCTAATAAGCCTGCCATCAGCGCGACTTTAAAGGCTATGGGCATTGATAAGGACCTGCTTGGATCCACAGTACGATTTAGTTTTAGCAGATACAATACAAAAGAGGAAATAGATTACGCTATCGATCAGATGAAAAAGCTAGTGCCAATGCTTAGCAAGTATGTGAGAAGATAGTCTAGATTTTGAAAGGAGAGTGTGGGAATCCACATAAGATAATATGAAAAAAGCATTTCTAATTAAGTACGCAGAAATTGGAATTAAAGGAAAAAACAGATTTTTATTCGAGGATGCGTTAGTTAATAACATTAAGTCAGCCCTTGAGAAGGTGGAGGGCGAGTTTGATGTCACAAAGGAGTCAGGTAGAATTTATGTTTTACCTAGCACTGATTATGATTTCGATGAGGTGGTTGATGCTCTAAGTCATGTCTTTGGTATTGTGGGAATCTGCCCAATGCATCAGGTAGAAGACGAGGGATTTGACGCCCTAGCAGACCGCGTTATTGAATATATTAAAGAGTCATATGATGAGGTGAACTTCACATTTAAGGTACATTCTAGAAGAGCTAGAAAAAATTATCCAATGGAGTCAATGGAAATCAATGCGGCTTTGGGAAGTAAGATTTTAGAAGCTTTCCCTGAGACTTCAGTTGATGTTCATAATCCTCAGGAAATGATTAATGTGGAAATCAGAAATAGCATAAATATTTATTCAAAGACATTGCCGGGACCAGGTGGAATGCCGGTAGGCACAGCTGGAAAGGCTATGCTTCTTTTATCAGGTGGAATTGATTCACCGGTAGCAGGTTGGATGACAGCTAAACGTGGTGTTAAGGTTGATGCAGTTTATTTCCATGCACCACCATACACTTCAGAGAGAGCTAAGCAGAAGGTGGTAGACCTAGCTAAGTTAGTATCAAAATATTCCGGCCCAATGAATCTTTATGTAGTTAATTTTACAGATATTCAGATGTACATCTATGATAAATGCCCACATGATGAGCTAACTATTATTATGAGAAGATATATGATGAAGATAGCAGAGCATTTCGCTAAGGTGGAAGGCTCCCACGGCCTTATAACAGGAGAGTCAATAGGACAGGTAGCCAGCCAGACAATGCAGTCACTTGCAGCTACCAATGAAGTGTGTACTATTCCAGTTTTCAGACCGGTAATAGCTTTTGATAAACAGGAAATCGTGGATATTTCACTAAAGATCGGAACATATGAGACATCAATCCTTCCTTATGAAGATTGCTGTACTACATTCGTAGCAAAACACCCTGTAACAAAGCCAAACATTAATATCATAAAGCGTTCAGAGACTAATTTAGCTGAAAAGATAGATGAAATGTTTGAGGAAGCAATTAACACAGCAGAACTTATTGAAATAAAATAGATTAAAGAAAGCGCCAACGATGTTGGTGCTTTTTTTGCATACCTGAAAAAAGAGCATAAAAAAAGGCGGTCATAAAAGAATGAGCCGCCTTAAAGGGGGGTAGTTTTATTCAAAAAGTAACTTCCGAGTCAAACTCTAATCAATAAAAGTTACTTAGTGCTAACTAAACTGTATATTTGTTAATTACATCCATAATAGAATCAACATCATCAGCATGAATGTTTAATTCAATAGGTTTAGATAAATCTAAACTGAAAATACCCATAATTGATTTCGCATCTATTACATAACGACCTGATACTAAATCAAAGTCACTATCAAACTTAGTTATATCGTTAACAAATGATTTAACTTTATCGATTGAGTCTAAACTAATCTTAACTGTTTTCATCGTATTTACCTCTCTTTTATATTCTAAAGTGTCTAGGAATATAATACCATAATAAATAGTCTTGTTCAAGATTTGAAAGCCAAAAGATTGTAAAAAAATTGAAAAAATTTTATAAAAATTGATTAAAATAGTTAACTTTAAGAGCCCTTTTCTGTACATTATTAGAAAATAATGCCTTTAAACTAAAAAATATAAATAAATAAGTAGAAATTATTTTTAAAAATGTGTATTATATATGATTGTAGATAGAAAAATAGCTTACTAATAAGGAGGAAATATGGCAAAAGCAGCACTTCACTATTTAGGCTGTAAGGTTAATGCTTACGAGACTGATGCCATGTCTCAGTTAATGGAGGATGCAGGTTATGACATTGTTCCATTTAATGAAAAGGCAGATGTTTACATTATTAATACATGTTCTGTAACTAATATTGCAGATAGAAAATCCAGACAGATGCTTCATAGAGCGAAGAAGCTTAATCCGGATTCAGTAGTTGTGGCTACAGGCTGTTATGTTCAGACATCTAAGGATAAAGTGGCTAAAGACCTAGCCGTAGACCTTATTGTAGGTAATAATAAGAAAAAAGAAATCGTGAAATTAATCCAGGACTTTAAAGAAGAAAAAGAGAAGAAGGACAGGATTGAGAATGTTATAGATATTAATCACACAGATGAGTACGAGGAATTAGAACTTGAGACCATAACAGAACATACCAGAGCACATCTTAAAATTCAGGATGGGTGCAATAACTTTTGTTCTTATTGCATAATTCCTTATGCTAGAGGTCGAAGCAGAAGCAGAGATATTGAAAATATTAAGGCGGAAATTCAGCGCTTAGCTAAGCAGGGATACAAGGAAATCGTGCTAACAGGAATTGACTTAGGTGATTACAGATTTAAGGATTATCGTTTGGCAGATGTGATTGAAATGGCCAATGATATTCCTGGAATTGAGAGAATTAGAACAGGTTCTATTGATCCGGAGGTGGTTACAGAGGAGTTTGTAGAAAGAATTTCAAAGTGTGAACATGTATGTCCTCATTTTCATCTTTCATTACAGAGTGGATGCTCAAAGACGCTTAAGGAGATGAATCGAAATTACGATGCCGATGAATTCTTTGAGAAGGTAGAGATAATAAGAAAGTATTATGATAACCCGGCTCTTACTACAGATGTTATTGTGGGATTTGCAGGGGAGACTGATGAGGATTATCAGGAATCTAGAGCATTTATTGAAAAAGTGAAATTCGCAGAGCTTCATGTATTTAAGTATTCAATGAGATCTGGAACTGTGGCTGCTAAGCGAACAGATCAGGTGGATGAGAAGATTAAAAATCAGCGAAGCGATGATTTAATAAAGGTAGGCAAGGCTCTTACAAAAGAGTATAGAACAGGTTGGATTGGCAAGGTAGCACCGGTGCTTTTTGAGGAAAAAGTGATGGTCGATAATAAGGAGTATTGGGTAGGCCACACCCCTGAATATATCAAGGTTTGCGTTAAATCCGACGATAATTTAGAAGGTGAGATAATTTCAGTAAGGTTATTGAAATTTTTAAATGACGAAATAATACTTGCGACTACCGAAAATTTATAATAAAATATAATGGAATGATGCCAATATGGTAAAAAGGACGTGATAGTATGAACAATGATTTAGGAAACACACAATTTTATAAGGTTCCTCAGGAACTGGCACTTGGAACAGATGAGATTTTAGAGCAGGTATACCAGGCTTTAACAGAGAAGGGATATAACCCGGTTAACCAGATTGTAGGTTATATTATGTCTGGTGATCCTACTTATATTACTAGCCACAGAAATGCTAGAAGTCTTATTATGAAAGTGGAGCGCGATGAGCTGATAGAAGAAACTGTCAGATATTATATTGATCATAAGCTTCGCTAATTTTAAGGTGCAGTTATGAGTGGAAGAATAATGTCTCTAGACTTTGGTTCTAAGACGGTAGGAGTAGCACTTACAGATCCTTTAGGGATTACTGCTCAGGGGTTAGAAATAATTAGGCGTGATGCCGAAAATAAAATAAGAAAGACATTAGCTAGAATCGATAAAATAATCGATGAGTATAATGTTGAAAAGATTGTTTTAGGATATCCGGTTATGCTAGACGGCAGTGCTGGCGAGCGTGTGGAAAAAACGAAGCAGTTTGGAGATAAATTAAAAAATAGAACAGGGTTAGAAATTATTTACCAGGATGAGAGGCTTACCACAGTGGAGGCCTATGAAATCATGGATGATTTAGGAATTTCTAAATCAGATAGGTATAAGTATGTAGATATGATTGCGGCAACAGTCATTCTAGAAGACTTCCTAAATGAAAAAGAAAGTAAAAGGGGTTAAAAGAGCATATCAGGTATGTTCGTAGGTTAATAATGGAAGAAAATAAAGTAATATTTGAAGACGAAAATGGCAATGAAACTGAATTTGACATAATTGAAGAGACTAAAATTAATAATGTTAACTACGTTCTTGTAGCGACAAGCGACGAGGATGATGATGAAGCATATATACTTAAAGAAGAATCTGATGACGAGGAAGAGGTAGCCACATACACTATGGTGGACGACGAAGATGAAATCGAGTATATCGGGAAGATTTTCTCAGAGTTATTGAAAGATGACGGAGTGAATATCGAATATACAGATTAATTTTTCTAGAGTTTAGATATTGTTGTGGACTGATTCGCCGGGCGTCAGGTTTTATAGTACCGAGAGGTACTTATTATTTTTAGGTCGGACGAATGAGGAATATTTTATTAATTGAAATCTAAAATAAGTTTTAGGTCTTCTTTTGATGCGATATGAATTGGTGATAATTAGGAGGAAGAAATGCCAAGAAAAAAGAAAATTGAAGAAACTACAGATGGAATTTTTAAAGAGGAAGCTAGATCAAATATAAAGATTATACCATTAGGTGGTTTAGAACAAATTGGAATGAATATGACTGCAATAGAGTACAATGATTCTATTGTAGTGATAGACTGTGGCCTTTCGTTCCCAGATGATGGGATGTTCGGTATTGACTGTGTTATACCAGATATAACATTCTTAAAAGAAAATAAGGAAAAGATTAAAGGTTTTGTAATTACACATGGTCATGAGGATCATATTGGTGCGTTAGCTTATGTATTGCCTGAGATTAATGTTCCACTATATGCTACTAAGCTTACTATGGGTATTATTGAAGGTAAGTTAGAGGAACACTCTTTATTAGATACAGTAAAGAGAAAGGTAATGCGATTTGGTCAGAGCGTGCACTTAGGCGATTTTAGAATCGAGTTTATCACAACGAACCACAGTATAGCAGGTGCGGCAGCCCTTGCTATTCACACACCTGAAGGAATTATTTTCCACACAGGTGACTTTAAGGTAGATTACACACCACTTTACGGTGATGCCATTAACCTTACTCGTTTCGGTGAGCTAGGAAAGAAGGGCGTGTTAGCAGTAATGTGTGATAGTACTAATGTGCTTCGCCCAGGATTTACTCCTTCAGAGAGAACAGTAGCAGAGACATTCGAAAAGATTTTTTCAGAGAATACTAAATCTAGAATTATCATTGCCACATTCGCATCTAACGTGGATAGAGTGCAGATGATTATAAATACTGCTAAGGAACACGGCAGAAAAGTAGTGGTTGAAGGAAGAAGTATGGTCAATATTATTAGCGTGGCTATTAAGTTGGGATACTTAGAGATTCCTGATGGAACACTTATTAGTATAGATGAAATCAATAATTATACAGATGATCAGCTAGTTTTAATTACAACAGGTAGCCAGGGTGAGTCAATGGCTGCATTGTCTAGAATGGCTGCATCAATTCATAGAAAAGTTACTATTAAGCCTGGAGATACAATTGTATTCAGTTCAACACCTATCCCAGGAAATGAGAAAGCTGTAACTAACGTTATTAACGAGTTATATACATTGGGTGCTAATGTAATCGTGGAAGATACTCACGTTTCAGGACATGCCTGCCAGGAAGAGATTAAGCTTATTTACAGTTTATTAAAGCCTAAATATGCTATTCCTGTTCATGGTGAGTTCAGACACCTTATGGAACATGCTAAATTGGCTGAGAGCTTAGGAATTGAAAAGGCTTTCGTTATGGAATCAGGTGATGTGTTATCACTTAATGCAGACGAGGCTAGCATTGTGGAAAAGGTACCGGCTGGTTCATTGTTAGTAGATGGATTAGGAATCGGTGACGTTGGAAATATTGTATTAAGAGACAGACAGAATTTAGCAGAAAACGGAATTATTATAGTAGTTCTAACATTGGAGAAATATACTAACACTATCTTAGCGGGACCTGATATTGTAACTAGAGGTTTCGTGTATGTTAGAGAGTCAGAGAACTTGATTGAAAGAGCTAAAGGAAAGATAATGAATGACCTTCTTGATTTATTAGACCAGGGCAATGCAGACTGGGGTAAGATTAAGATGGTTATCAAGGATTCTTTAGGCGAGTATATTTGGAAGAAGATGAGAAGAAGTCCTATGATTCTTCCAATTATTATGGAGGTTGACTAATTAGTGAAATATATCTATAAAAGTTGACTATTAGTAAAGATATGTTTATTATATGAGATGGACATGATTCTTTTTAGAACATAAGAAAGAGAGTTGGAGGAAATCCAAGTGAGTACAATAAATACATCTAGAAGTTTTGCTAAATTGACTATAACAGCCCTAAAGTATGTTGTGGCTGTTGCAATTATCGTGGTTTGCGCGACTGTGTCATTTAGATTTGGAAAAGAGATTTTTTCTACAGAGGGAGTGGATGAAGCTCCGGGTACTGATATGACATTTACAGTGGAGAACGGAACTACCCTTGATCAGTTTGCAGATACTTTAGAAGAGTTTAATGTAATTAAGAGTTCTAGCGTTTTTAAAATACAAACATATCTTTATGATGTGAAGGATATTGCACCGGGAACTTATACATTTAATTCATCTAATAGCAATGAAGAAATATTTAAGATAATTAGTAAAGGACCTATTAAGGAAGATAAAAAGAAAAAGAAGAAAAAGTAAGGATTATTATGGATAATGAAGATAGAATCATATCCTATATACATTCTCTTGAAGGCAAAAATAGTGAAGTATTAGAGCAGATTGAAAAGGAAGCTAGAGCCTGTGAGGTTCCTATTATCCGAAAGGAAATGGAAAGCTTCTTACGAGTTATGCTTTATACTAAAAGACCAAAGAAAGTTTTAGAGCTGGGTACCGCAGTAGGGTACTCAGCCATTTTAATGAGCGAATGTTTATCTGAGGATAGTAAGATTGTTACAATTGAAAATTATGATAAACGTATTCCTATAGCCAGAGAAAATATTAAGAGGGCTGGGAAGGAAGAGGTGATTGAGCTGTTAGAGGGCGATGCCTTAGAAATAATGCCTACATTACAGGAGGAGTCCTTCGACTTCGTTTTTATGGATGCGGCAAAAGCTCAATATATTAATTTTCTTCCTCACGTTTTAAGACTTATGAAAAAGGGAGGAATCCTTATTACTGACAATGTATTGCAGGATGGGGATTTGATAGAGTCTAAGTTTGTAGTTAGAAGAAGAGATAGAACTATTCATAAGAGAATGCGCGAATTTCTAAAGGCTGTAAAAAATCATCCGGATTTAGAGACAACTATTGTGCCTATTGGGGATGGAATAGAGATGTCTGTTAAAATGAAATAGCGTAAACCTAAGGAGATTAAAGATGAATAAACCTGAATTGTTAGTGCCGGCTAGTAGTTTGGCAGTTTTAAAAACAGCAGTTAAATATGGAGCAGATGCAGTTTACATTGGCGGTGAGGTTTTTGGACTTAGAGCAAAGGCTAAGAACTTTTCACTAGAACAAATGAAAGAAGGCGTGGAGTATGCCCATAAACATGGGGTGAAGGTTCATGTAACAGTGAACATCCTAGCTCACAATGCAGATTTAGAGCCGGTTAAGGACTATCTAAATGCTCTTAAGGAAGTGGGAATGGATGCGCTAATTATAGCTGATCCTGCTATATTTATGTTAGCTAAGGAAATATTGCCGGATGTGGAAAAACATATAAGCACACAGGCTAATAATACTAACTATGGAACTTATAATTTCTGGTACAATATGGGAGCTAAGCGCGTGGTAGCCGCTAGAGAATTATCCCTAAAAGAGATAAGCGAGATAAGACAGAATATTCCTGATGATATGGAGATTGAAGCCTTTATTCATGGCGCAATGTGCATTTCATATTCAGGAAGATGTCTATTAAGCAGTTTTATGACTGGTCGTGATGCCAATAAAGGTGCCTGCACTCATCCATGTAGATGGAAGTATACATTGATGGAAGAACAGCGCCCTGGAGAATATATGCCGGTTTTTGAAAACGAGAGAGGCACATATATCTTCAATTCAAAAGATTTATGTATGATTGAACATATTCCGGAGATGATTGAAGCTGGAATAAACAGTTTTAAGATAGAGGGAAGAATGAAGACTGCATTGTACGTGGCTACAGTGGCTAGATGCTATAGAATGGCTATAGATGATTATTTAGAGAGCCCACAGAAGTATCAGGACAATTTAGATAAGTACAGAGCGTTAATTGCGCAATGCACATATAGAAAGTACACTACAGGATTTTTCTTTGGAAAGCCGGATGAGGAAGCGCAGATCTATGATAGCAATACATACGAGAAGGCCTATACTTACCTAGGAACAGTAGGAGAAAGCCTAGAAGATGGTTATTTTAGTATGGAGCAGAAGAATAAATTTTTAGTGGGACAGAAAATTGAGATAATGAAAAAGGATGGAAATGATATCGAAGTCGAAGTAATTTCCATAAGAGATGAAAAAGATCAGGAGATGGAGAGCTGTCCACATCCTAAACAGATGTTAAAGGTTAAGCTAAGTGTCGAGCCTGAACTAGGAGATATAATAAGAGTAAAAGAATAATTTTAAGGACGTAATTGACCACACTTAAAGAGTGTGCCTTGCAAAGTTAAAACACGGCTAATCAATGCCGTGTTTTAACTTTTTTTTATGGAATTTTATTTATTACATATTGACATATAAACTATATGTGATATTATATGTTTTACAAACTATATGTGATGAAAGCGAGGGCGCAGATGGTATGTAAAGCTAAGTGTGCAGTGGCGCATGGTTTAGAAGTTTCACTTATAACAGTAGAATGCGATATGTCTAATGGAATTCCGGGATTTGATATGGTGGGATTATTAGCATCGGAGATAAAAGAATCCAGCAGGAGAGTTAGAACGGCTATTAAGAATTCGGGATATATGATTCCCCCTAAAAAGATAACGGTAAATTTTTCTCCGGCAGCTATTAGAAAGTCGGGAACCGGCGTAGATTTAGCATTGGCGGTGTCAGTTTTAAAGGCGATGGAGATTATAAGTGAGGAT
>CACZSI010000056.1 GCA_902783775.1 uncultured Lachnospiraceae bacterium | reverse complement strand
CCGTATTTTTTTAATTTTTCTAAATTATCCTGCACTATAGGATTCTCGTACATTCCTGTATTCATTGCAGGAGAGATAAGTTTAGGACATTTTGCAGCCATAATAGTCGTAGTCAACATATCATCTGCAATTCCACCAGCAATTTTTCCAATCACATTAGCACTGGCAGGAGCCACCATAAACACATCTGCTTTCTGTGCCAATGAAACATGTTCTACATTAAATTCAAAATTCCTATCAAAGGTATCCACTAAACATTTATTTCCAGTCAATGTCTCAAATGTTATTGGATTAATAAAGTTAGTGGCATTCTTTGTCATAATAACATGCACATCACATCTTAACTTCTTTAATGCACTAGCTAAATTGGCTATCTTATATGCAGCTATACTTCCGGTCACTCCCAAAACTACAGTTTTATTTTCTAGCATAAGCTCTCCTTACTTTTCTAAATCAAATAACTTTCCATGCTTTTCGTAGTTTGTTAATCTGGTAATTTTATTGTCATCATCCACAAAAACTACTTTTGGCTTATTTTCAGCCACCTCATCCTGACTCATCATTGCATAGCACATAATAATTATCTTATCTCCAATATTTACCTTATGTGCTGCAGCACCGTTAAGACAAATCATTCCGCTACCAGCTTCTCCGGCAATTACATAAGTCTCAAATCTCTCGCCATTGTCCACATCGGCAATCTGTACCTTCTCATATTCGTTAATGCCTGCTGCATTCATTAACTCCTCGTCCACTGTAATTGAACCTACGTAATCTAATTCTGCCTGAACTACTGTTGCTCTGTGAATTTTACTCTTTAACATATTTACTAACATTTTTTTCTCCAATCCAATTTAATCAATATAAAAATTATCTATTAATCTTGTCTTTCCAATATATACAGCCATTGCTACCAACGCCGGCGCTTTAACTTCCTTAATCTGCTGCATAGTAAGACCGTCAACTATTTTAACATAATCAATTTTAGCTAATGGCTCTTTTTCAATATTAGTTTTCATTGCTTCCACTAATTTTTCACCATCTTTCTCCCCGTCTTCTACCATTTTCTGTCCTAACTTAATTGTCTGTGATAAAACTAAAGCTGCCTCTCTCTCTTCTTTGGACAAATAAGTGTTTCTAGAGCTTTTAGCAAGTCCGTCAGCCTCTCTGATAATAGGACAACCAATTATTTCTAAATTAAAGTTCAAGTCCTCTACCATATGCTTTACAATAGCTAACTGCTGAGCATCCTTCTGTCCAAAATATGCTCTGTCAGGATTTACTATATTAAATAATTTTGTGAGTACTGTACACACACCTCTAAAATGAACAGGTCTGGATAATCCACATAACTCTTCAGTTAACACTGACATATCAACATAAGAACTAAAACTATCTGTATACATTTCTTCTGGCTCAGGATTAAAAATTAAATCTGCTCCTAATTTCTCACAAAAAGCACTATCTTTTTCCAAATCTCTAGGATAAGCTTCTAAATCCTCAGATGGGCCAAACTGCATTGGATTAACGAAAATTGAAACTACTACTTTGTCGTTATCTTTTCTAGCTCTCTCAATTAAGCTACCGTGTCCCTCATGCAAATATCCCATTGTAGGTACGAATCCTACAGTCTCATCATTTTTCTTCCAAGTATTTACTGCTTCCTTAACTTCTTTAATAGTATGAACTACCTTCATTTTTACACCTCTTATATCTATTTAAAATTTTATTTTTTTATAAACCTTTTCATCCATTGTATATGATTTATCCTCTGAAGGGAAAGCTTTACTATCCACCTCATCTTTATATGCCTTAAATGCATCTTTCATAAGCTGTCCAATATTTCCATACTGCTTTACAAACTTTGGTACATAATCTGTAAACATTCCTAGCATATCCTGATAAACCAAAACCTGTCCGTCACAACCATTTCCAGCTCCGATTCCAATTGTTGGAATTGATAAAACCTCTGTGATTTTTGTAGCTAATTCTTTTGGAACACATTCTAGCACTAACATTGATGCCCCAGCCTTCTCTACTGCTTTAGCATCATCCACTAATTTTTGTGCATCCGCCAAATTCTTTCCCTGCACTTTGTATCCGCCTAGTGCATTGACAGACTGAGGAGTCAATCCTAAATGT
>CACZSI010000055.1 GCA_902783775.1 uncultured Lachnospiraceae bacterium | reverse complement strand
TGAAATGATAAATATTGTATTAAATAGATTAGAGTTTGAATATGATATTATGTCTATTGTTAAGGCTTTTTATCCAGAGGAAAAGATTAAAATCAGTGAGATTTCTGAGGATGATAATTCTATGTTTATTAATTACAATAAACATAATATTGCAGTATCTTATCTAGGGGATGAATTGTCAATTGACAATGACTTTAGTGATAGAAAAGAAACTAAAAATAATCTAAAAAAAGTAATATACAAACTTCTAAACAAAAAATTACATAAGGATTTACCTTGGGGAACTCTCACGGGAATAAGACCAGTTAAAATCCCGGAGATGTTAATTGGAAATGGCGTAGGCAGAGATGAAATAGAAAAAATAATGAAATCTGATTATCTAATAGGAGATGAGAAGATGAATTTGGCAATTGATATTGCATATAGACAAAAAGAATTGTTAGATAAGATTAACTATAAGGATGGATATAGTCTCTATGTAGGTATTCCTTTTTGTCCCACAACATGTTTATATTGCTCATTTACATCATATCCTATAAGTAGATATAGAAACTTAAGCTATGAATATGTCAAGGCTCTTAAAAAGGAATTAAGTTTTATAGCGCGGAAAATGAAAAACAGGGAGTTAAATACTATATATATAGGTGGTGGAACTCCAACTACCCTTGAGCCTGAACAGTTAGATGACTTGATTAAGCATATTAAAAGCGAGTTTGATACTAAGAATATTAGCGAATTTACTGTGGAAGCAGGAAGGCCTGATAGTATAACTAAAGAAAAACTAGAGGTGCTAAAGGTTAATGATGTAGATAGAATTTCTATTAACCCTCAGACTATGAATCAAAAAACTCTTGATTTAATTGGCAGAAAACATAGCGTTGAGGATGTTTATAAGTCTTTTGAGATAGCTAGAAATGTAGGATTTGATAATATCAATATGGATATTATTCTAGGTTTATGGGAGGAAGATAAAGCTATGGTTAAACATACTTTATCTGAAATTAAAAAGCTTTCCCCTGAAAACTTAACAGTGCATTCATTGGCTATAAAAAGGGCTGCTAGAGTGAGTATGCAGGGCAAAAAATATGATGATTTAGTTTCTGTTAATAACGATGATTTAATGGAGCTTGCTAGAAAATCTGCTAAAGAGATGGGAATGGATCCATATTATTTATATAGACAAAAGAATATGTCCGGCAATCAGGAAAATATAGGATATTCTAAACCTGGATTAGAGGGACTTTATAATATTTTAATGATGGGAGATTTTCAGGATGTAATAGCTGCCGGAGCCGGTGCAGTTTCAAAGATTATATCTAAAGATCGTCTAAAGGGTGATAGGATTGAAAATCTAAAAAGCGTGGATGAGTATGTTAAGAGAATTGATGAAATGATTGATAGAAAATCTAAAATCTAAAACATTGTAATTAAGCCTATAAATTATGGATAAAAACCTTAATTTATAGGGCTTTTTTATTATAAAAAGCGTTGAAATAATGCTGATAAAAAGTTATAATAAATAAGTTAATGACTGTTAAAAATAATAATGATAATTAAGGAGATGCATATGGCACTAAGAAAGAAACCTGTTACAGGCATGAAGGATATTTTACCGGAGGAGATGAAGATAAGAAATTATGTTCAGAAGGTAATTAGAGAAACATATTCACAATTTGGATTTACTCAGATTGAAACTCCTTGTGTGGAAAATATTTCTAACTTAACTAGTAAACAGGGTGGAGAGAACGAAAAGTTAATTTTCAAGATTCTAAAAAGAGGACAGAAACTTAATCTAGATGATGCAAAAGAAGAGATGGATGTGGTGGATAACGGTCTAAGATATGATCTTACAGTTCCTCTAGTTAGATATTATTCTAATAATGCCAATGACTTACCTTCTCCATTTAAGGCTTTGCAGATGGGTAATGTTTGGAGAGCTGATAAACCTCAGAGAGGAAGATACCGTCAGTTTATGCAGTGTGATATCGATATTCTAGGTGATGCTAGTAACTTAGCTGAAATAGAACTTATCCTTGCCACAACTACCACATTAGGTAAATTAGGATTTAAGAACTTCGAAATTCGTATTAACGAGAGAAGAATTCTTAAGGCGATGGCTGCATACAGCGGATTTGAAGAGAAAGATTTCGATGAAGTATTTATTATCCTTGATAAAATGGATAAGATTGGCCTAGACGGTGTAAGAGAAACATTAATTAAATATGAATATGACGAGAGTGTAGTTGATAAATATATTTCATTGTTTGATGGAATTAATTCAAGCGATAACCCTATTGCATATCTAAAAGATACATTGGGCGAGTTTATGGATGATGATGTTAAAGAGTGGATGGATGAAATTATCACAACAGTTAACAGCGCTAAGGTGGCTGAGTTTGATATGGTATTTGATCCTACTTTAGTTAGAGGAATGTCTTACTACACAGGAACTATTTTTGAGATTGCTATTCCTGAATTAGGAGCTGCCTGCGGTGGCGGTGGAAGATATGATAAGATGGTAGGAAAATTCATTGGCAATGACGTTCCTGCATGTGGTTTCTCAATTGGATTTGAGCGAATTGTTCTAATTCTTTTAGAGCAGAATTTCCAGATTCCTGATGAGAATAAGAAGATTGCATATCTTATTGAAAAAGGAATTAAAGCGGAAGCTTTAAGTGATATATTTAAGCAGGCTAAAGAAGAGAGAATGAATGGAACTGAAGTTTTAGTCAGCAGAATGAAGAAAAACAAGAAATTCCAGAAAGAGCAGTTAGCTGCGAATGGATATGAAGAGATAAAAGAATTTTTTAGAAGATAGAAGGAGGTAATAATGGCAGAGTCAATGGCAGGGCTTCACAGAAGTCACAGATGTACAGAATTATCAAGCGCTAATATAGGCGAGACTGTAACAGTTATGGGCTGGGTGCAGAAAAGAAGAAATTTAGGAAGTTTGATTTTCGTAGATTTAAGAGACAGAAGCGGTTTATTACAGCTTATGTTTGACGATAAAGATGAAGACCTTATCGAGAAAGCTAAATTACTTAGAAATGAGTTTGTTATTGCGGCTACAGGAATTGTAAATAAACGTGGCGGTGCAGTTAATGAAAATATGAAAACAGGTGAAATTGAGATTGATGTTAAGTCATTAACTATTTTATCTGAATCAGAGACACCACCGTTCCCAATAGAGGATGATGCCAATACTAAAGATGAACTTAGATTAAAACATAGATATTTAGATTTGAGAAAACCTCATCTTCAGAAAAATTTAAGATTAAGAAGTGAGATAACAACTTTTATCAGAAAGTTTATGTCTGATGAAGGTTTCCTAGAGATTGAAACTCCTACATTATGTAAGAGTACTCCTGAGGGAGCTAGAGATTATTTAGTTCCTAGTAGAGTTCATCCTGGAAGCTTTTATGCACTTCCTCAGTCACCACAGTTATTTAAGCAGTTATTAATGTGTTCTGGATTCGACAGATATATTCAGATTGCTAAATGCTACAGAGATGAGGATTTAAGAGCAGACAGACAGCCTGAGTTTACACAGGTGGATATGGAATTATCATTTGTCAATGAAGATGATGTAATTGATGTTAATGAAAGACTTATGAAAGCTCTTTTCAAAGAGATTTTAGATGTTGATTTACAGATTCCATTCCCTAGAATGTCATGGCAGGAAGCGATGGACCGTTATGGTTCAGATAAACCGGATACTAGATTTGAAATGGAATTAGTTGATGTATCCGATGTAGTTAAGGATTGTGGTTTTGGAGTATTTACTTCTGCATTAGAAAATGGCGGAACAGTTAGAGCTATCACAGTTCCTGGAATGGCTGATTTAGGAAGAAAGAAGATTGATAAATTAGTAGAAGAGGCTAAGGGAAATGGTGCTAAGGGATTAGCCTATATTCAGCTTAAAGAAGAAGGAATTAAGTCATCTTTTGCTAAATTTATGACTGATGAAGAGATGGATGCTTTAATTAAAGCTACTAATGCTAATACAGGTGATTTAATTTTATTTGCAGCTGATTCAAATAAGATTGTATGGAATGTATTAGGTGCCCTAAGACTTAAATTAGGAGAAGAGCTAGGATTAATAGATCATAATAAATTTAACTTCCTTTGGGTTGTGGAATTCCCACAGTTTGAGTGGTCAGATGAGCAGGAGAGATTTATTGCAATGCATCATCCATTCACAATGCCTATGGAAGAGGATATTAAGTACTTAGAAAGCGATTTAGGCAAGGTTAGAGCTATTGCATATGATATCGTATTAAACGGTACTGAGTTAGGTGGCGGTAGTGTGAGAATTCACCAGGCTGATATTCAGGAGAAGATGTTTAAGGCATTAGGATTTGACGAAGAGACAGCTCATGAGCAGTTTGGATTCTTATTAGATGCATTTAAGTATGGTGTGCCACCACACGCTGGATTAGCATATGGATTAGACAGATTAGTAATGCATATGGCTGGCGAAAATAATATTAGAGACGTAATTGCATTCCCTAAGATTAAGGATGCGTCAGATCTTATGACTGATTGTCCAAACCTAGTTGACCAGACTCAATTAGATGAATTAGGAATTGAAATTAAAAAAGATGAAGAATAAATTTAAAACGGAGGTGTAGAATGTTTTCATTTGATGAAATCAAAAATGCAGATGCAGAAATCGCAAGTGCAATGCAGGAGGAAATGGAGAGACAGCAGTCTCACTTAGAGTTAATTGCTTCAGAGAATATTGTTACTAAGTCAGTTATGGCTGCAATGGGAAGTCACTTAACAAACAAATACGCAGAGGGTTATCCTGGAAAGAGATACTACGGTGGTTGTGAATACGTAGACGTAGTTGAGCAGTTAGCTATCGACAGAGCTAAAAAATTATTTGGATGTACATACGCTAATGTTCAGCCACATTCAGGTGCTCAGGCTAATATGGCAGTATTCTTTGCTTTAGTTAAGCCAGGTGACACTGTTATGGGTATGAGCTTAGATGCCGGCGGACATTTAACTCATGGTTCTAAGGTAAATATGTCAGGTACATACTTCAATATCGTTCCTTACGGAGTAGATGAGAATGGTTATGTAGACTATGATGAAGTATTAAGAATTGCTAAGGAGAGCAAGCCAAAGTTAATCGTAGCAGGTGCTAGTGCATATCCTAGAAAATTAGATTTCAAGAAGTTTAGAGAAATCGCTGATGAGGTAGGAGCATATTTAATGGTAGATATGGCTCACATCGCTGGTTTAGTAGCTGGTGGAGTTCATGAAAGCCCAATCCCATATGCTCATGTAACAACAACTACTACTCATAAAACATTAAGAGGACCAAGAGGTGGTTTAATTCTTTCAAGTGAAGAATTTGCTACAGAGCATAAATTAAATAAAGCAGTATTCCCAGGTATTCAGGGTGGACCTTTAATGCACGTTATCGCATCAAAGGCTGTATGTTTCAAGGAAGCATTATCTGATGACTTTAAAAAGTATGCTAAGAATGTAGCAGCTAATGCTCAGGCTTTAGCTAAGGGATTAACAGACAGAGGATTTGATTTAGTTTCAGGTGGAACAGATAATCACTTAATGTTAGTTGATTTAAGAAGCAAGAACATTACAGGTAAGGAATTTGAAATTGCATTAGATGCAGCTAATATTACATGTAATAAAAACGCTATCCCTAATGATCCACAGAAGCCAGGAATTACATCAGGTGTTAGAATCGGTACTCCAGCAGTAACAACTAGAGGTCTTAACACAGAAGATATGGACGTTATCGCTGAATGTATGTCACTTATCGCTGATGATTTAGAAGGAAACAAAGATAAGGTTAAAGAATTAGTTAAGGGATTAACAGATAAATATCCATTATATGAATAATTTAAAAGCTCTCGGTATCATTTGATACTGAGAGCTTTATTTTTTTACTCCTAAAAAATCTTTATTAAAATTCTCTTTAGAAAGTAAGCTTTTACCATAATAATCATCAATTAATTTAAGAGCTAATTTAATACTATCTTCAATAGAATTAAAAATCTTATCTACATATTTTTCACATCTTTTGTCGCGGTAATCTTTAATATAATGACCATTAACAAATGAACTGAAATATCTTAACAGTTTTATATGCACTCCAATAATAGAAGAACTAGGAGCATAGAATAACTTCTTTTGTAATCGCATCCATTTAATAGAATCTTTTATAATCTTATGGCTAATATAAAGTTCTTTATTGTAATTAGGATAATTAGAATAAAGTTTAAATATAGAAGAATCCACATTGTTATCTATTAGATTATATATTTTAAACCTAGAAGGTTTAGGATATTTCATTGATAAAATTTTAGTTTCTAAATCAATCTCTATTTCAGCGTGAGTAATTCTACAAATCTTTTTATATTTTTCAACCAATGGATGAAGAGAGCTATCCATTGCATAATGACATATAAATCCTAATAAATAAGCGTTAAGCGGGCTATCAAATTTAGGATTAATTAATTTAGCATTGTTAAAAAATATAGATGCGCTATTCCTATGAATAAAGGAGCCAAATTGATTTACTTTATTCTTATAAAGTGAATGATAAAAAAATAAAATATCAGGTCCCTGTAAGCCAATATTAAATTCATTAGGATATTTATTAATAACTTCTAAATAACGCTTATCTAAGGATTTCTTTATTTCCTCTCCGAAATAGTAGTGAGCATAAAATGCTGGCATAAAAACCTCCTAAAAAAGAAAAGGGCATATTAAATGCCCTTAAAATTAATCACGATTATTGAAAAAATCAATTATATTATCCATTCTAGAAGTCATTGAAGCAAAAATTAAATCAACTAAAGTAAGACAAACCATAGATTCCACTACAACAACAGCTCTAGGAACTACTACAGGATCATGTCTTCCCTTAATATTAATATCAATGTTTTCTCCTGCTTCATTGGCAGTAGACTGTGTCTTGGCAATAGAAGGAGTAGCTTTAATTCCGGCTCTAACCACGATAGGAGAACCATCGCTAATTCCACCTAAGATACCGCCGGCATGATTAGATGTTTTAGAAATCACATCATTATCCACCTTAAATGCGTCATTGTCCACAGAACCTGGAAGCTTAGAAGCGTTAAAGCCTTCGCCGATTTCCACTCCCTTAACGGCACCGATAGACATTAAAGCCTGAGCTAATTTAGCATCCAACTTATCAAAAACCGGCTCGCCAATTCCAGCAAATACATTTGTAGCCACGCATTCAACCACGCCACCTGCAGAATCCATATCAGCCATCTGCTGTTTTAAAAATTCAACTGATTTTTCGGCAGCCTCAGCATCAGGCATACAAACAATATTGTTGTTTCTTTCATCTAAATTAAAATTATTATAATCAATTTCAATATCTGCAATAGATTTAGTGTAAGCGTTAACGCTAATTCCTAAAGTTTTAAGAATCTTTGATGCCACAGCACCAGCAGCCACACGAGCCACAGTTTCTCTAGCAGAAGAGCGTCCGCCGCCTCTATAATCTCTCAAACCATATTTCTTATAGAAAGTATAATCAGCATGCCCTGGTCTAAAGACATTAGCAATATTGCTGTAATCTGTAGAATGATGGTCTTTGTTATATACTATAATAGAAATAGGAGTACCTGTTGTTTTACCTTCAAATACACCTGAAAGAATTTCTACCTTATCATCTTCGTTTCTTTGAGTAGTGATAGCTGACTGACCAGGTTTTCTTCTGTCCATAAATGGCTGGATATCTTCCTCTGATAAAGGTAGCCCTGCCGGACAACCGTCAATTACTACACCTAAAGCTTTTCCGTGTGATTCACCCCATGTTGATATTCTAAAATGATTCCCGTAAATTGAACCGCCCATACTAGCCTCCTAAAATAAAATCTCAAAGTAAATTATATCAATAATATATCTTGATATCAAATAAAAAAGATTAATATATTGACATTATTTCAAATCTTATTATTATATAAAAGGGTAGATTGATTATAGTAAAGAAATGGAGTTAAGAATGAAATTTGAGATAAAAAATACTGATAAGAAGGCTAGAAGCGGAGTTTTTCATACCGTTCACGGCGATATTCAGACACCGGTATTTATGAATGTTGGAACAGCGGCAGCTATAAAGGGCGCGGTTTCCACCATGGATTTAAAAGATATTAAGACTCAGGTTCAGTTATCTAATACATATCATCTTCATGTAAGACCTGGAGATGAGGTGGTGAAAAAATTAGGCGGACTTCATCAGTTTATGAATTGGGACAAGCCAATTTTAACTGATTCAGGCGGATTTCAGGTATTCTCACTAGCCAGCCTTAGAAAGATAAAGGAGGAGGGTGTATCCTTTAATTCTCACGTAGATGGTAGAAAAATCTTTATGGGCCCTGAGGAGAGTATGAGAATTCAGTCTAATTTAGCCTCAACTATTGCAATGGCATTTGACGAGTGTCCATCTAGTAAAGCTGATAGAAGATATATACAGCAATCAGTTGATAGAACCACCAGATGGCTTGAGAGATGTAAGAATGAAATGAATAGATTAAATTCCTTAGAAGACACTATTAATAAGGAGCAGATGTTATTTGGAATTAATCAGGGTGGTGTATTTAACGATATAAGAATAGATCATGCTAAAAGAATAGCTGAGATGGAACTTCCGGGATATGCAGTAGGCGGATTAGCTGTTGGTGAAACTCATGAGCAGATGTATGATGTTTTAGATCATGTTTTAGATCATCTTCCTGAAAACAAGCCTAGATATTTGATGGGAGTCGGAACTCCTGCTAATATATTAGAGGCAGTGGAACGTGGTGTAGATTTCTTTGATTGCGTATATCCATCCAGAAACGGAAGACATGGACATGTTTATACTAATAGAGGAAAGCTAAATCTATTAAATAAAAAGTTCGAGCTAGATAGCAGACCTATAGAGGAGGGGTGTAACTGTCCTGCATGTAGGAACTATTCTAGAGCATATATTAGACATTTATTGAAAGCAAAGGAAATGCTTGGAATGCGTTTATGCGTATTGCATAATTTATATTTTTATAATACAATGATGGAAGAAATTCGAGAGGCCATTAATGCCAATGAATTTGAATCATATAAGAAGAATAAATTAGATGGAATGAATAATCCATCTGTTTAAAATTAGGAGGTCGACATGAACTTTTCATTATTATTAGCTGCTAAGCAGGCTAGTGCCGGAGCAGGTAGCATGATTGTAACGCTTCTTCCTATGGTAGTAATCCTAGGTGGTATGTATTTCTTTTTAATGAGACCACAGAAGAAGCAGGAAGCACAGCATAAGGCATTATTAGAAAATATGGAAATTGGTGATAGTGTTCTTACAACTAGTGGATTTTACGGAATGGTAATTGATATCTCAGAAGATACAGTTATTGTAGAATTCGGTGGTAATAAAAACTGTAGAATTCCAATGCAGAAGAGTGCTATTGTAGATGTAGAAAAAGTAGATGCTTAATAAAGAAACAAGCCTATAAATTATGGGCTTGTTTTTTTAATTGTGATAGAAAATGATAAAAACATTTTTTTTATACACTGTCTAAAAAAGCCAGGAATATTATATTTTATGGTATATATAACACTTAACATAAAAAAAAGATGTAAAAAAAAATAAAAAAACTTTTCAATTACTTTGAATAAAAGAAAGAAAAGTGATATAAATGTATAGGTATGATTTTAAACTTTACTATAGGAGGAAAAGATGAAAAAGTTATTAACAATTATGTTGGCAGTTATGCTTGGAATAACATCAACATTTGCCGGCATAACAATGGGTAAGAAAAACAATGTTAAGGCGGAAGAAAAGGCAAGTACAATGAAAATGCCAATCGTTGTATATGATCATTTAGATGATCATTTCCTATTCGAATATGATTTAGGACAGCTAATGGGATTGAGTTTGTACGAAAACTATAACGGTGCAGGAGTACCTGACAATGCCGGGAAAGGTTTAGTAGAAACTGAACTTAGCGAGAATGGAACTCCTGTTTATAAAAAAGAGACAGTAGAGCGCGCAGCCGCTATTATGAAAGACTACATTGAAAAAGATTACAATGTAGATAATGATTTACACAATAAAATCAGAGCATTAGTATCTACTCCAGGTAATGAAAAATTAATTACTGGAGATAGCATGCATGATATTAACTTAAAGGAATTAGGATGGTCTGTACCAAAATCAGCTTATTATACCGATAAGCCAACTGATACATGGACAGATTCTGATGGTAAAACATTATATGAATTGAATGGTGATGTTTTAACAGCACCTAACGGCGGAACAAATAATCCGGCTATTCTAGACTTAGGAACACTACCAGCCGGAAAATATAAATTAACAAGATGGTCTAGTCAAAATATGAACATTACAGTTTCTATTGGAGCTGATGATGAAGCATGGAATTTGGGAGATTACACATTCGAATTAACAAAGCCTACTAATGTGAAAGTTACATCCACACCTACATCAAATGATTTGGCTAGTGTTACTGCTATTAAATTATTTGACACTGACACTGATAAAGTACTTTTAGACAATGCTATGCTTCACAAAAAGCATGAGGCTACTGATGAAGGATGGGTATTCCCTGAAAATTCTTCATGGAGTACATCTATATATGGTGGTGTAACATGTGATGATGATGAGACTAGTCCAGCATATATTGAAATGGATGTTGAGCCAGGAAAAGATTATATTATTCGTTATGCTACAAACGATAGCAATTTAATGGTTGCTAAGGTTACATTGCCTAATGGCGATAAGTTAGCTGATGTTAGTGGTGATTATAATTCAAACAATAAATTTACTGTACCTAGCGGAGTATCTAAAGTACGAGTTTACGTCGAACCAACAGGTGAAGGCGTAAAGGTAGGTCAGGAAGGAAAAAAGGTAAGAAGATTTGATAATATCTATCTAAAAAAACTAGCTGATGTTAGATTAGGAGATTACGAGGAATCAAAACAGGCTTATTCAGTTAATCATACTAAGAATAAACTAGAAGATATTACAACATGTATGGATTATATCTACTACATGACAAACAATTTCTGGTCAGATACAGGAAATGATATTACACAGAGAACATCTTTATATAAGACATTAACTCTTGATTTACAGAACGATGGAAAGATGTATGAGTTTGATAATTCTCATACTATCAATTATGATATTGACAATAAAAACATCTCACAGGACTCATCTACTAACAATGTAAATATGGGATTCTACCCAATTGATAAGAAGATTTTAGGTGAAAAGAGTGATCTTACAGGAAACTTCGGTACAGGCGACAAGGAATACGTTTGTCCATACGAGGCTGGAGAACCTGAACATAACTATCATTTTGCAATGAAGGCTCACTGCGAGTTCTATTATGATAAAGATGCTAATTTAGAATTCAACTTCCGTGGAGATGATGACGTTTATCTATTTATTAATAATAAGCTAGCTCTTGATATTGGTGGTGCACATCAGTCATTAGAGGGTTCAGTTAAGTTAAATGATATTGCAGATAAACTAGGATTAGAAGACGGAGAATTATATTCATTTGATTTCTTCTATATGGAGAGACATACAACAGTAAGTAATATTAGAATTCAGACTAATATGACATTATTACAGGCTGACGCTAAGCCATCTGTAGTATTTAAAGATAAAAACGGCAATGAATTAGCTGATGGTTCTAAAGTACCTGCTGGAGATGAGGTTAATTTAGAGTACAATCTAAAGGCCGGTGTAAAAGGCATGTCAAACATCACATTTGTAGATGATGAGCAGGGCGTGAAAATTGGTAAAGATGGCTTTGATTTAGGCGACTGGGATGTAGACGGCGACCTTAAGGTTCAGGTTAAAGATAAAAACGGAAATGTTATTAAAACAGTTTCTATTTCAAAGGATGATATTAATAATCCTGATAAAGTAAATGCATTTAAGACAGAAGTAGGAAATCTTGTCCTAGATAAGGATCAGACAGCTACAGTTTCTGGTTTAAAGAAGAAAATGCCAATGGATTCAGTATTAAAATCTGAATTAGATGTAAAGGTTACAGCACCTCAGATTTCATATGATAATTCAGGTAACTTAATTTATACACCAGAGGACGTTTCAGTTACACCTGTAAGTTCTAAATTAATTCCTACTAACCAGCCAAAGGCAGCATTAGATGTTAAGTTAGTGGACAATGTAGGAAACGAGTTAACTGGAACTGTAACTGAGGGAACAAAGGTAGGTGTAGAATACACACTTACTGCTAATTCAGATAAGATGGATGATTTAGGAATTGAGGACATAGGTATTGGATTTAGCATGTCTAAGAATGGTGTTGTAATTCCAAAAGGTTATAACATTGACAATGGATTAACAGTTGAGCTTAATAAAAACGGTAATAAGACTGTTATTACAATTGACCAGAATGATATCGACAATAAAACTGCTAAATATAACGAGTTATTAAGTAACTTAGGAAGTGTTTGGGAGTTAAATAATTCAGATTATATTAAGGTTACTGGATTAAATACTAATATTACATCATCTGGTATTACTGCTAATGCTGTGGGAACTATTTCAGGTAAAGTTCCATCATACAACGAAACTACAGATGCAGTAACAGTATCTAACACAGTATTACATCCAACAGATAAGGCTACACTTTCTACTAAGCCTAATGCTAAAGTTAACTTTGTTGTAGACCCTAATAAGGGAAGCGTTGGCGATAATGATAAAGTAGAGTATACAGTTGATATAGGTGATAAGACTAATGCTCAGCCTACTGTAACACCTAAGGAAGGATATACATTCTCAGGTTGGGAGAAGACAACTGACTCAAACTCTAACCCAACTAACGCAACAAGTCCTAAGGATGACGAGATTACTGAAAACACAACTTACACAGCTAAGTTTACACCTATTAAGTATCCATATACTGTTAGATATATAGATGAAAATGGTGACGATATTGTTCCACCAGTAAAATGTGATCCAGAAGATTATAATTCTGAAGTAACAAAAAAAGCTCTTTACTTTGACGCATTTGATTTAGATGATGACCCATCAAAGAAAATAACTATTAAGACTTCAAATAATGAGATTGTTTTCAAATATAAAACTAAGCAGGTAGATGTTAAGTTTAAGGCTGATAACGGTGGAGAATTAACAGGAAATACCAATGACAGAACCCTAGACTATGGTGACAAGGTATCTGATATCCCTACACCACAGCCTAAGAAAGGATATGACTTTGCAGGATGGGAAATGACTAATGAAACTACAGATAATCCTGTAGTAAGTGATGATCCATCTGCTGAATCAATTAAGTCAAATACAGTATTTACAGCTAAATTTACTCCTAAAAAGTATGATTACATTGTTCGCTATGTGGAAGTAGATGAAAGCGGTAAAGAGACTGAAATCCATGTTCCTTACACAGGTAAAGATAAAGATTATGATTCATCAATAACTGAAAATGCACTAGACATTGATGGTTATGAGTTAGTTGGCGATGATACAAAGTCAATTGTTATGAGTGATGATAAAAATGAGATTGTCTTTACTTATAAGAAGAAGAACTACAAGGTAACTTTCAAGGAAGAGGAAAATGGAACAGTTACTAACGGAAAGACTAACCAGACTGTTAAATACAATGACACATCTAATGAACCAACTGTAAAGCCTAAAGATGGATATAAGTTTATTGGATGGGCTACAACAGATGAAAACGGTAAAGAAGTAATTGTAACTGATATTAACTCTATTAAGATTACTAAGGATACTGTATTTACAGCTAAGTATGAGAAGGTTACTCAGGATAATACAGATGCTGATTCTAAAGATACAGGAAACGATAATAAGAAGACTAATAAAAAGACTAAGAAGACAACAAAGAAAACTGATAAGAAGTCTACTAATAAGTCATCTAAGAAATCAAAGAGCAATAAGAAGACAAGTGATAATTTAAACAATACAATTACTGATAATGACGGTGGAAACATTAGCACAGTTTCTCCACAGACTGGTTATTATAAATTATTAATGTCTTTAGGAGTGGTAATTTTAATTTCAATTATTGGAATTATGATTTCTTTAGAAAACATTAAGAAAAATAAATAATAAGTTTTAAATTAAAATTACAACCTAAGAGTGGAATGCTCTTAGGTTGTTTTTTCTTTTAAAATCAAGCTAAAAGGGCTTATTTTTTTATACAGTATATTGAAAAATATTATTGTTTGATTTATAATTTAATAGTTAATGCGCTTTTGCATTAGAAAATTAGGAAAAGAGGGACAACTATGGATTTTAATATTGCAGTTATACCAGGTGATGGTATTGGACCGGAAATAGTGAATGAGGCTATGAAAGTTTTAGATGCTATTGGAGAGAAATACGGGCATTCATTTAAATATACTGAGGTAGATATGGGAGGAATTTCCATAGATAAACATGGTGTTCCATTAACAGAGGAAGCTTTAGAGACAGCTAAGAAAAGCGATGCAGTTTTATTAGGAGCTGTAGGTGGCGTGGTTGGAAAGGACAGTTGGTATGATTTAGAGCCATCTAAGAGACCGGAAGCCGGATTATTAGCTATCAGAAAGGGCTTAGGTTTATTCGCTAACCTTAGACCAGCTTACCTTTATAAAGAATTAAAAGGGGCTTGCCCACTTAAAGAGGAAGTGGCAGATGCCGGATTTGATATGATTATTGTCAGAGAGTTAACTGGTGGTCTTTACTTTGGAGACAGATATACTAAAGAGGAAGACGGAGTATTAACTGCTGTTGATACATTAAAATATAACGAGACAGAAATCAGAAGAATTGTTAAAAAGGCATTTGATATTGCAATGAAGAGAAGAAAGAACTTAATTAGTGTTGATAAGTCAAATGTTTTAGATACATCCAGATTATGGGATAAGATTGTAAACGAGGTGGCTAAGGATTATCCGGAAGTTACTTTAACACATATGCTAGTGGACAATGCAGCTATGCAGCTTGTTAAAGATCCAGCTCAGTTCGATGTGGTAGTTACAGAGAATATGTTTGGAGATATCTTATCAGATGAGGCTAGCATGATTACAGGTTCTATTGGAATGCTATCATCAGCCAGCTTAAGAGAAGATAAGTTTGGTTTATATGAGCCAAGTCACGGCGCAGCACCTGATATAGCAGGTCAGAACTTAGCTAATCCTATTGCTACAATTTTATCAGCGGCTATGATGCTAAGATATTCCTTCGACTTAGATGAGGAAGCTAACAGCATTGAAAAGGCTGTAGAAAAAGTTTTAGAAGATAATATTAGAACTATCGATATAATGTCATCCGGTATGACTCAGGTGGGTTGTAAAGAAATGGGTGATGAAATCTGCAATAGATTATAGGAGGTATTAAGATGAAAAGTGATGCAGTAAAAAAAGGAAAAAAAGCAGCACCTAGTAGATCATTGTTTAATGCATTAGGTCTTACTAAGGAAGAAATGGACAGACCTCTTATCGGCGTGGTTTGCTCATATAATGAAATTGTCCCAGGTCATATGAACCTAGACAAGATTGCTCAGGCAGTAAAGATGGGCGTGGCTATGGCTGGAGGAACTCCTATTATGTTCCCTGCTATTGCAGTGTGTGACGGAATCGCTATGGGACACATTGGAATGAAATATTCATTGGTAACTAGAGATTTAATTGCTGATTCAACTGAGGCAATGGCACTAGCTCACCAGTTTGATGGTTTGGTTATGATTCCTAACTGTGATAAGAACGTTCCAGGACTTTTAATGGCAGCTGCCAGAGTGAATGTTCCTACAGTATTTGTTTCCGGTGGCCCAATGTTAGCTGGAAATGTTATGGGATGTAAGAGAAGTTTATCATCAATGTTTGAGGCTGTTGGGGCTAATGCAGCCGGTAAAATCGATGATGAACAGTTAAATGAATTTGAGGAAAAGGTATGTCCTACATGTGGATCATGTTCAGGAATGTACACAGCTAACTCAATGAACTGCTTAACAGAAGCATTGGGAATGGGACTTAAAGGAAATGGAACTATTCCAGCGGTTTATTCAGAGAGAATTAAGCTTGCTAAGCATGCTGGTATGGCAGTTATGGACTTAATTAAGAAAGATATCAAGCCTAGAGATATTATGACAAAAGAAGCAGTGTTAAACGCACTTACAGTTGATATGGCATTAGGATGCTCAACTAATAGTATGCTTCACTTACCAGCTATTGCACATGAAATTGGATTTGATTTCGATATCGAGTTTGCTAATGGCATCAGCGAAAAGACACCTAACCTTTGCCATTTAGCACCAGCCGGCCCTACATATATGCAGGATTTAAATGAAGCTGGCGGTGTTTATGCAGTTATGAATGAATTAGATGAGTTAGGCTTATTAAATAGAGATTGTATGACAGTTACAGGAAATACAATTGGTGAGAATATCAAGGGATGTATCAATAAGAATCCTGAAGTTATCAGACCATTAGATAATCCATATAGTAAAACTGGTGGATTAGCAGTTCTTAAAGGTAACTTAGCACCTGACGGAAGTGTGGTTAAGCGTTCTGCTGTGGCACCTTCAATGCTTACTCATTCAGGACCAGCTAGAGTCTTTGATTGTGAGGAAGATGCTATTGACGCTATCAAGGGTGGAAAGATTAATCCTGGAGATGTAGTTGTCATCAGATACGAGGGACCAAAGGGTGGACCTGGTATGAGAGAAATGTTAAATCCTACATCTGCTATTGCCGGTATGGGATTAGGAGAGACTGTTGCTCTCATTACAGACGGACGTTTCTCAGGAGCTTCTAGAGGAGCTTCAATCGGACACGTTTCTCCTGAAGCTGCCGTAGGCGGACCAATCGCTTTAGTAGAAGAAGGAGATATCATCAATATTGATATTACTAACTATAAGTTAAACATTGATGTGTCAGATGAGGTTATGGAAGAAAGACGTGCTAAGTGGCAGCCAAGAGAGCCTAAGGTTACTTCAGGTTATTTAGCTAGATACGCTTCAATGGTTACTTCTGGAAATAGAGGAGCCGTATTAGAAATAAAGGATAAATAAAGAGAGGTGCACTATGAAATTAACAGGATCAGAAATTGTAATTGAATGTTTAAAAGAACAGGGAGTAGATACTGTATTCGGATATCCAGGAGGAACAATTCTTAATATTTATGATGCTTTATATAAGCATTCAGATGAGATTAACCATATTCTTGTTTCTCATGAGCAGGGTGCTGCACATGCTGCTGATGGATATGCCAGATCAACTGGTAAGGTTGGTGTATGTATGGCTACATCAGGACCTGGTGCTACAAACCTTGTAACTGGTATTGCTACAGCTTATATGGATTCAGTTCCATTGGTAGCTATCACAGCTAACGTAGCTAAATCAGGATTAGGAAAGGATTCTTTCCAGGAGATTGATATTGTAGGTGTTACAATGCCAATCACAAAACACAACTATATTGTAAAAGAGATTGAAGATTTAGCAGATACAATTAGAAACGCGTTTAGAATCGCTAAGTCAGGTCGTCCAGGCCCTGTATTAATCGATATCACAAAAGACGTTACTGCAGCTTCAATTGAATATACAAAACAGGACCCTGTAAAGGTTGAGCCTGTTACTGATACTATTTGCGATAAGGCAATTGATGAGGTTGTCACATTAATCGATGAGGCTAAGAAGCCATTTATTATCGTTGGTGGTGGTGCAACTATCTCAGATGCTGAGGAAGAAGTAAGACAGTTTGTTGACTTAGTTGACGCACCTGTATGTGATACTCTTATGGGTAAAGGTGTAGTAGAGGGTGACAATCCTAAGTATACAGGAATGATTGGTATGCATGGAACTAAGACATCTAACTTTGCTGCAACTGAATGTGATTTATTATTAGTATTAGGAGCTCGTTTCAGCGACAGAGTTATCGGTAAAGCTTCAGCTTTCGCTCCAAATGCTAAGATTGTTCACATTGATGTAGATGCATCTGAAATTAATAAAAACGTACAGACATATGCTTCAATTATCGGTGATTTAAAAGAAGTATTAAAGAGATTAAATGATAAGATTACTAGACAGGATAATTCTGATTGGAATAAATACATTGATAAGATGAAAGAAAAATATCCACTTGTATTACCTACAGATAAGCTTACAGGCCCTGGTGTAATCGATAAATTATATGA
>CACZSI010000054.1 GCA_902783775.1 uncultured Lachnospiraceae bacterium | reverse complement strand
GCCGATGTGGCTCAATTGGCAGAGCAGCTGATTTGTAATCAGCAGGTTAACGGTTCGAGTCCGTTCATCGGCTTAATGGGCAGATTCCCGAGTGGCCAAAGGGGACAGACTGTAAATCTGCTGGCAACGCCTTCGAAGGTTCGAATCCTTCTCTGCCCATTAATTTATGTTGTGAATAGTATTTTAATCTAATATCGCGGGGTGGAGCAGTCTGGAAGCTCGCCGGGCTCATAACCCGGAGGTCATAGGTTCAAATCCTATCCCCGCAACTCATGCCCAGTTAGCTCAGTTGGTAGAGCAGTGGACTGAAAATCCACGTGTCTCTGGTTCGATTCCGGAACTGGGCATCTTTTATGCCAAAAATTCTATAAAATATATAAATAAAGTGGTAAATATTGATTTAATTATTTACTACTTATTTTTTTATATTATAATATTAATTAGATTAAAACTTTACTTATTATATAAGGGGAATAATATTGTTTCAGAATTGTATTAAGAAGTTAGTAGTTATTATGCTTCTTTTTTTTACCAGCATAATAGCAGTTACTTCTATGATGAAAATTAATGAGTTTAGAATTTTCTTTACTAATAACTCTGTATATAAATATTCAATAGTATTTTTCAGCGCCTTAATAATCTTATTGATGTTGTATTGCGGATCCTATTATATTAAGAAGATGGATGATGGGAAACTTAAGTATATTAAAATTGGATTTGTAGTTACCATTTTAGTTATTCAGGCGATATTATTATTTAATTTTGATGTCAACCAGATTACTGATGCATATGTGATTAATGATGCAGCTAAAATGTTTGCCCATGGAGTTAAGGATAAAATAGGAACTGAAAATCTTTATTTTATGCTTATGTCTAATAATAATATTACTGTACTTATTCAGGCTGGAATGTATAAGGTTTTAGAGTTGTTTTGTAATCCATATAATTCTAATTTACCACTTGAGATATTAGATACTGTATGTATTGACTTATCTATTTTTCTTTCATATAAATTAGTTAAGAAGTTTAAGGATGAGCGAGCAGCTATATTATTGTTGTTTGTTAGCATGATTAATCCTTTTACGTATTTACTAATAATGTGGTCATACACATTGGTTTATAGCTTACCTATTGGAGTGGGAATTATATATTTAGGTGTTCTTATTGCCAATGAAAAATCTATCGTTAAAATAATTATATATTCTGTGCTTATTGGAATTACAACTGTTTTAGGATATTTCATCAGACCTACAGCTGTTATTTCTTTTATTGCGCTTTTAGGATTTTTTGTAGTTAGATTTAAAATTAAAAATATTGATGTTAAAAGATATAGTATAATTTCAGTTTCATGCATAGTGAGTATGGCAATATGCTTTATTTCACTGAAAAGCTTGGATAAAGCTTTTTTTGAAAAGTCTAATCGTCAATTTCCTATGACTCATTGGGTGATGATGGGGCTTTCTGGCGAGGGAAAAATTACCCCGGATGCCGTTAGATATACCAATAGTTTTGAGACTACTGAGGATATGAAAAAGGCCAATATTACCCAGATTAAGTACTCTTTAGAAAAAATGGGCGTCAGCGGTATGTTTGACCATTTTATCAAAAAGGTGGAGACTACTTGGTCTGATGGATCTGGAAATATAAGATGGTATTATATGCCTAACACAAAATCTACTGATTTATGGCAATGGCTTTGTGGTAATAAGACTGACTATGTGATTTTTTATTGTCAGGGATTTAGAATAGCTATAGTGCTACTTATGCTTTATAGTTTAATTAAACAGCTTCTTAAGAAAAAGGATGATGACTATATTTGGCTATGTGAATTAGTAGTTTTAGGTGGACTTTTATTCTATATGATTTGGGAGTCTAAGGAGATTTACTGTTTACCATTTTTCTGGTTTGTTCATATTATTGTGGCGGACATTGTTTATACGTCTAATGTTCACAATAAGATATTCTTTAAACATAAAGTTATCGACTTTTTAAGAGCGTCCTCAATTGGGGTGTTGATATTTACGCTAGTAATGGGTATTGCACAGTATGCGACTATAACTAGCGATAGTTATGATTATTATCGATTTGCTATTTATACGGAGATGAATGGATTTTTCCTTTATAAAGACGATGTCGATAAGTTAATTAAAACTAAAAAGCCTATTAAGCAATATTTTTATGTTCATAGTGACTTTAATTATATTCAGGTTAACTGTAGTCCGATTATTAACAATTTAAAGGGACATTATGCTATATCCCTGTTTGATGGTGATAAGTTGATAAAGTCGGAAATTGTGTCAATTGTCGACGTTGATAATGGTATTATTAGCATTCAAGTGCCACAGCAGACTATAAAAAAGGAAAAGAAATATTTGTTAAAGATTTTGCCGGTGACTTCGAAGGGCAAAGATAGTATTTCTTGGATTTATAGAAAGTCTCTTGTTTCTGATCAGTATAAGGGTCAGGGATTTTATGGAGATAAAAAAGTTAATGATTTAAATATTCGTGTGGGAAATAAGTACCAGGGAGTTTATCTTATTTGGTACAAATATATTATCGGTCTTGTGTTGCTTCTAGTGATAGAAGGATTTATGACTTATGTTTTATGGAGCGACGATTTTGAAAAGGTTGATTTAGAAGGATAAATGCTTTTGCGTTTATCCTTTTGTTTTGGTACAATGTAAAGGAATAATTAAGGAGATTTTAAGATGAAGAAAATACCAAGTTTATACATAGTTATTCCTTGCTATAATGAGGAGCAGGTGTTACCTATTACAGCACCTATGTTTAAGGAAAAGTTATCATCATTGATTGAGAGAAAAATGATCAGTGATGAGAGTAGAGTTATGTTTGTCAATGACGGCAGTAAGGATGATACATGGAATATTATTAAGAAATTAGCAGATGATGATAAGTATTTCGTGGGAATTAGCCAGAGCAGAAACAGGGGACATCAGAATGCAGTTTTAGCTGGTCTTATGGAGGCCAAGAAATATTGCGATATTACTATCTCTATTGATTGTGATGGTCAGGATGATGTCAATGCCATGGATGAGATGATTGAGTTATATATGCAGGGAAATGAGATTGTATACGGTGTTAGAAATAACAGGGATACAGATTCTTTCTTTAAGAGATTTACTGCACAGGGATTTTATAAATTTATTAACTCAATGGGTGTGGAGACTGTTTATAACCATGCTGATTATCGTTTAATGTCTAAGAGAGTTTTAGATGAATTCGAGAACTTTAAGGAAGTTAATCTATTCTTAAGGGGAATGGTGCCATTGGTAGGTTTTCAGAGTAGCAGCGTTTATTATAAGCGTGAGGAGAGAATTGCAGGGGAGAGTCATTATCCAATTAGCGCAATGTTAAAATTGGCAATGAATGGCATTACCAGCTTGTCGATAAAACCAATTAGAATTATCAGCACTATTGGTTTTATAGTGGTGTTATTAAGTTTTATCGGAGTTATTTGGTCTGTTATAGCACATATCAAAGGAAGTACAGTATCGGGTTGGTCTAGTATTATTTGTGTGATTTGCTTTTTAGGTGGAATACAGATTTTAGCAATTGGTATTATCGGTGAATATATCGGTAGAATTTACATGGAGACTAAGGCGAGACCTCGATATATTATAAGTGAAAAAACATATGAAGAAGAATAATTCATTATTTGAAAAATTAGTTGAATATAGTGATAGAGATGTTTATCCAATGCATATGCCCGGACATAAGAGAAGGGAGAGTATGCTAGGGGGAAAGGATCCTTTCGATATTGATATTACTGAGATTCATGATTTTGATTATCTACATGAAGCTTCAGGAGTAATTAAGGATTCAATGGATTTTGCCAGTGATTTTTTTGATACGAGAAAAACATATTTTTTAGTTAATGGCAGTACTAGTGGATTGTTGGCAGCTATTATGGGCTCTACGAAAAGATTAGACACGGTTCTTGTGGCAAAGAATTGCCACAGAGCTGTTTTTAATGCAATAAAGTTAAGAGACTTAAAGGCGGATTATATAAAGCCGGATATCGTTAGAGATTACGGTATTTGCGGCGGTATAAGCAGTAAGGTTTTAGAAGATAAGCTTAAAAGTTATAAGGGCGAGATTAAGGCTGTTATTATTACATCTCCTACATACGAGGGTATGGTTTCTGATGTGGAAAGTATATCTAGAGTGTGCCATAAGTATGGGGCGATGCTAATAGTAGATGAGGCTCACGGCGCTCATTTTGGTTTAGGGGACTTTCCTAAGCCGGCATATAAGTGTGGTGCAGATATTGTTATTGAAAGCGCTCATAAGACTTTAAATGCCTTGACTCAGACTGCATTTTTACATGTGTCAAAGACTAGTGAATTAGTGGATTTAGATAAGATAGAGGAGTATTTAGGAATGCTTCAAAGTAGTAGCCCATCTTACGTATTTATGGCTAGTTTAGACAGATGTGTTAGGAATTTAGCTAAAGATGGAGAAGATAGAGCTAAAAAGTTATTATCTTTTGTGGATAAAATAAGAACAAATGTTAATAACTTTCGCTATTTATCGGTTTTAGGGGCAAAAGTTATTAACAAACATAACATTTTTGATGTTGATAAGTCGAAAATAACTATTTTTGTTGATAATTTAGAAATTGTTAACAATAATATATTTACAGGCTTTATGCTAGAGGATTTCCTAAGAGATATGGGATTTGAGGTGGAAATGTCTGATAGAAATTATGTCCTAGCTATGACGACAATGTTTGATGACTTTGATAAATTAGAGGAATTTATTTCTGTGTTAAAACAGGCTGATGATATGATTACAGATGCTGT
>CACZSI010000053.1 GCA_902783775.1 uncultured Lachnospiraceae bacterium | reverse complement strand
CTGAGTTCAAAATATATCTAAAATACATTTCTGTACTTTATTCAAAAAATATCATTTTAAGACTTGACTTTTAATAGTTAGTCTTTCTTTTTAATACGATAATGTACGCCTTCCATTTTCTCTCCACATTGTGCCAAAATATCTTCTTAATATAAACATTGTTTATCTAATTATTTTTTAATTTAAATATATTTACATAAAGTTTTATTAAATTACAATTGATTATGTAAAGTCGGATGCAAAATTGCATCCGGCTTTTTCAATTATTTGAATATTTTAAAATTAATTTTATTTCCACCACAATTTATAAATCGCAGCTTTACTAATATCTTCCATTTTTTTCTTCTTAACTTTAATGTAATATGTTCCTTTTTTTACTTTTGTTGCCTTTTTTGTATCTCCATCAGTAGTCCATTTAATTTTTTTCCCTTTTTTAGAGTACAACTCATAGTCCCAAAAGATTCCTGGTTCACCAAGTTTCTTATCATATTTCACTGAGACTTTAATCTTTGTCTTTTTATTAACTTTAATCTTATACCAATTTGCTGAATTACTCTTATCAGAGTTAAAAATCAAACCTTTTGCCTTCTTTTTCTTTTTTAACAAAGGTGCGGTTTTTTTCGTTGTTGCAGTACTAAATGCTTTAACTTTTTTGAAGTTATATTTAATACTATATTGTAATTTCATTCCGGTAATATAAATATAATATACCTCACCTTTTTTTACTGGCATTGTTAAACTCTTTAATTCATAGCCTAATTCTTCTTTTTGTTCATTCTCAAATTTAACTATTTGAATTGGAGTGTTTCCTGTGTAAAGATTCTTTACATTCATATTAAACGTTGCTGTTCCTGTTCCAGGTGAAACAATCTTAATATAATGTTGAATGAGAACCCCTGAATGTTCAACATTTTCAAGTGTATTATTTATTTCTTTTCCTGATTCGATTGTATATTCTTGTGTTTTTATATCTAGCTCTCCAGCATCTATATTAATTCCACTCAAAGGTACTGAAGCTATCATTAATGCAACAACTAATACACTACTCATTATCTTCCTTATTTTTTTCATTTTATCACCTCTCTAATCTTTTTCTTTTTTCTATTTTTTTATTTTTACTTTTTTTACTGTACTCCAACTTCCATAAACTTTTCCGTTTTTTGTGTTTTTGTAGGCACGAATTCTAAAGTAATAAGTTTTTTTCTTCTTCAATTTTTTAGTTGTCTTTTTTACACCTGTTGAAAATATGCTTTTCTTATTTTTCGTAAATTTTCTATTAAGTGCATATTGAATTTCATACCCATTTACTCCTTTAACTTTATTCCATATTAACTTTACTTTCTTTCCCTTTACATTTTTAACTTTTGACAGTATAACTTTTGCTAGCTTATTCGTCTGAGACTTTGGTGCCACTTCTTTTGTTGTCCCATTATCTTTAGTTGAGTACATAGGATAATTTTTCTTTTCATTTGTGATTAAAACATAATTAATATCATCACGCGAATAACGAAGGCCTTCATAAGAATCTTTCTGATATGGACAAAGTGTATCAAAGGTATATTGATTTTTCAGAGAATCTTTACCTGCATAGATGTATTCTTCAACTAAATTCATTTTTTTACAACAAATCAATTCGCTTCCGGTATAATTAATCAACTCTACTATTGAATCTTGTATATTTATTGTTCCATTTCCATTTGGATCCTGTTCTGATGTTCCCATATGAATCGCTTCGCGGATAGCTTTTCTATTAGAATTATTTAATATTATTGTTGATTTTTTTATTGACAAATCTCCATAAAAAGAATAAAATCCAGCTCCATCCGTATCTATCGAGACATCTTCAATTGATATAGTCCCATTTTTTTCATTTTCTAATATTCCGATATCGATAATACCTTCAAACTCTTTTAATACAACACTTCCTCCTCCAGAAATCCTAATACTATTATCTGCACTCATATCATTAGCTATAAAAGCTCTAATGAAATCACCTCCATTTTTTCCTATTATTGTATTTTTTCCTTTAATCAAAACCTTTAGTGGAATATCTCCTGCATAAGATATAAAATCTTCATTTTCCTCAAATACTTCAACATTACAATTTTCAATCGTCAAAGTGTTTATACTAGCATCGTATACCACTCCCTGAACATGACCAGTAGAATATGTAGAATTATAATCAATTCCATTGACATTCAACCAATCTACTTTTTCATTTTTACTATCAGCAGAAACAACAACTGAAGCTAACAATACCATTGTACAAATTGATAATAAACAAATTATTTTTTTCATAATAATCACCTCTCTATTCTTTTTAGTGCAAGTTTAACAAAAATCCCTTTAATTTTAGGCTTTGTTAAACAGTTAATAAGTTACATATATATTCCCTACCTCCAAGTATTATATTTAGACTCTTTATTTATTTTTTACTTTTTTTGTATCGCTCCATTTACCATAAATCTTTTTCTTTCGAACAACTTTATATGACCTTACTCTTAAGTAATACGTTTTCTTCTTAAGATTCTTTATAGTCTTGTTATTTCCTTTGGCAAATACAGATTTTTTCTTCTTTGTAAATTTCTTATTTAACGCATATTGGATTTGATACCCCTTAACACCTTTTACTTTTTTCCAAGTTATTTTTACTTTATTCTTTTTAAGAGATTTAACTTTTAAGGACTTTATAGCTTTAATTTTAGTCCATTGTGCAGTATATTTATAATTTTTAAAATAATCTATCCTTTTTGTGGTGTTATTATAATCACTTCCGTCATTTCTAACCCATCCACAGAAAATATATCCTTTTCTAGTCGGATTTTTTAAGGTTATAATATCGTCTCCTGCCACATAAGATGTAGGATTATTCTTATTATTCTTTCCTCCATTTAAGTCATACTCTATTTTATATTTACTGCCTTTATAAAAAATAACTCTATCACTTGTCACTTTTAATTCATTTGCTAAGTCAACTTTTGATTCTGCTACACGTCCCATACCAGAACTACCTTTAATAACTTTGACTTTTGCATTGCAATTGTTTAATACACTAAAGGTTTCCCAATCACCATCGATATACTCTGCTACACGATCCCAATAATAGTTAGGCGATGCTTTTTCTGGAACTGTTATATATTCAAATTTACAATTATCAAATGCATATCCATAAACACATTTTACCCACGTTGGCAGAGTTAAATTACCAGTTGTGCTTTTTGCCGCAGGATAAGCCAAAAGATCATCCTCATTCTCATATTTCCCATCCTCACTCCAATACAATACGCCATCTTTTGAATAAAAATTTTTCATTTTAGAATATTGATTTTTTGATGTTCTAACATTAATAGATTTTAGATTTTTCATTCCTCTAAACCATTCTTTACTATATATATTGATATCAAATAAATAGAAATTATCCTCATCCATAGTAATAGAAGTTATCCCACTATTATTATATGGTGAATCATAATTCCCCAACTCAGCACCCGGGGTTATTTCACCATTAGCAGCGTGTAAATAAATGGGTATTTTTAAATTAGGACAATCTGTAGCCTGAGGAATATTTATGTTTTCAATTCCTCTTTCACTGCTAATATTTGTTAATATTCTACAATTTGCTAAATATAAACATTCAACACTATAAGGAACTTTAAGAACACTTGTAGTGCTATCGTCTCCAACCCCTAATACATTTAAGGTCGTTGGTAAATTTGTATTACTTAAAACATTGGAAGCATTTTCTAGATATAATTCCTTTAAACCTTTTTCAAAATGTATATTTCCATCAAAATCATATATATTTACATTTCTGGCTGTTTTTGGAAAATATATATTCTTTAAATTAGGTATATTCTCATCATTACCAACACGAAACCACTCCTCTCCATCATAAAACCTTATAGTTTCTAATTTTTTTGCTTCTAAATACCACGAAATATTTAATGCCGATAAATCCTTTACTGTTTTCCATAAATTATCATTTTTCAAACAAAATTCATTATAGTTACCATTATCATTTGAATCATCAAAAAACTCTTTATTATTAGGCAACACTAATTTTTCAACTCTATTAAAGTTGTTAAAACAATCATATTCTATATAAGATACAGTATCTGGTATAATAAGTGTTTTTACAATTTCCGGTGAAAAAATGTCAAAAGAATCATGCCATGAATCACCAATAATGTGACCTTCTAAACCTTCTATTCTAGTTACTTTATGTCCTTCTACATCACTTGGCAATGATAATGTTCCATTTATATATGGAGACACACCTCTGTACACTCCTACTAATGTAAATGTGCCATCTGAATTTATATAACCTTCCCAATCTCCATAATTTAATGTTTTTTTTGCATTACCATCTGCTGCTTGAACACTTATTGTTATTCCAAACAAACTTATTAATAAAACAAATACAATCATTATTTTTTTACTGTAATTAAGTACTATTGATATATTTAAAGCCTTCATTTTTTCTCTCCTTTTTCTATTATTTCACCTTAACCGTTATCACTAGTTTTTTTGAGTTGACACTGTTTGTAACATAAATTTTCGTCTTTCCTTTTCGCTTTCCTTTTATATATAGTTTAACCTTATCACCATTCCAATCTCCCCATCTTGCAGAAACACATTTTTTCTTTTTGATTTTATAATAAACACTTCCACTATTATATTTATAGGTAACAGTTACACTTTTCTTTTTACCTTTTTTTACAACAATTTTTTTCTTTGATATTTTAAATTTTTTATTTACGGTGTTTTTTGCTGATGTAGTCGAATTATTATTTGGTATAATTACTGGTTTATTTTCAAATAATTTAAACGCTCCTCTATTCTCGTAACTCGGACTATGAGTATCTAATTCTAAATAATATGTACCCTTTTTAAGTTTCCCAAAATTCAAAGTAATTTCATATGCATTTGTACTATGATTATATTTACAGTCACCTTTGCTAATATTATAATCAGCAAACAAGCAATCTCCATCATCATTGTATAAATACACACTAAAATCAGCATCAAATTGCGTAATATACATTTTTATCGAAAGATCTGTTGCACTTGAAACATTAAAATAATATGGATTTATATAGCCATCATAAGTGGCTCTTGAATAACCAATTGTATCTCCAATCCGTACGTATTCTGCCTCTTTTGCCCAATAAACCCCCGCTTTGACATTTGCGGTATATATAATATTATTGCAAATCATTAATGTTGCAATTAGCATTGCAACTATCTTTTTATAATACTTTTTCATAATATTTACCTCCAAGATACATAAATGTTTTCTTAATAAAAAGCATCTGTAATTATAGATACCTACAATATAAAGCAAATCATTTCTTCTCTTTTTTGTTTTAATACGATAATGCACGCATTCCATTTGCTCTCCACATCGCACCAAAATATCTATAACTGAATTTTTCTCTTGCTCCAGTCCACGGATTGTTATAATAAAAATAATGTTTATCATAGCCAGTCACTGTAACTGTGTGTGAACCAAAGCCATTTAAACCACAAAGCCAAACTAAGACTAAATGTTTTTCCTGTAGTTTTCTTCTAATGCTCTTATAACTGCATCCTGTCATATTTCTGTATTTGCCAAGATATCGTTTGGTAATACCAGCTAGGCCATTAGGGTAAACAACCAATCCTCGTCCATGACTTGAATAAGGACTTCCCATAAAGCCATAATTAGGATTACCACTTCTTGGCATGATGCTAGCAGCTTTAAACTTATTCATCTTTTTACCGGCATATTTAACCATCATAGTCCATGCAGTTATTTCACACCCAGTAGGCAATTGTGGTCTTTGGCAAATAACAGGTGCGAGATTATTCATATAATAAATCTCTCCTGATTTCTTATTTGCCTTATATACTACTTTTCCGACTTTAAATTTGCCCGTTTTTAGTTTTTAATCTTCTTAAAACCTGTAGCCATAACGCCTTTAGAGTTAAAATAATATGTACTATTCTTTATCTTCAAAAAGCCTTTGGCCTTTTCACCGTTTTCTAAGTTATAATAGGTTTTGCCGTTTTCTCTAACAAAGCCCTGTTTAATCACCTGATGAGTTGTTGTTTCCTCTTCTTTTGTAGTAGTCTCTACTTCCGTTGTAGGTTCTACGCTCGTTTGTTCTTCAGCTTTTACGCTATCAGATAGTAATAAAAGAGCATATACTACTAAAAGAGATAGAAAAACAACTACAGATTGTTTCTTCTTTCTCTTTAAAACCGACAATAAGCATCACCTTCTTCTGTCTTTATATTGAAATCCCTTACTATAACGTTTATTTTTCTCCGTTCACCACATTATAGCCAATATAAATTCCTTTTTATTTTTCCGTTACAATATATATTAATTAAAATTATAACACTATGGTTGTTTTAAAACAACCATAGTGTTATAATTTCCTAACTGTATTATAGGTTTTAACCTAATACATTTATTTTCTTTTCTTTTTTCCTACACCACCAGCCCATACACATTTTTTGTCGGCTCATAAATTTTCCCAGCTAAAACTAATTCTAATAATCTATTCTCTAGTTCAGTTATGCTCAGTCCTGTTTTTTCTTTTAATTCCTCTATATCCATATCCCTATTTTTAATGCATTTTATAATTTGATCTTCGCTGGTATTTTCTATTGTAGGTTTTATTTCAAACATCATCTCCTGCAATATATCTTTTCCGCATGTCAGTACCCCCGCTCCGCTTTTTAATAAGCTGTTAGGGCCGCTGCTTAGTTCATCATCTATCCTTCCCGGCATTGCAAATACATCTTTTCCCTGATCTAGGGCATAGCGCACAGTATGAAAGCTGCCGCTATTTTCGGCCGCCTCTATTACTGCTATGCTGTCACTTATTCCACTTATAATTCTGTTCCTGAGAGGGAAATGCCAGCCTAATGCCTCTACTCCCGGTGGATATTCTGATATAATTCCTCCACCATTTTTTATAATATCCATATAAGTTTCAACATTTTCCATTGGATAACATATATTAACACCACATCCTAATACTGCAAATGTAGGAGTGCCGCCCTCTAGCGCACCATTATGAGCATAAGTATCTATCCCTCTAGCTAAGCCACTTATAATCTGAACGCCATACTCTGATAATTGCTTAGATATCGTTTTACACATTCTCTGACCATATCGACTGCATCTTCTAGAACCCACCATGCCTACAGACACTTTTTTATTATCCGGCATATGACCCTTGTAAAATAACACTTTAGGAAATCCTTCGATTTTTAAAAGGTTTGCAGGGTAGTCATCATCTAAAAAAGTTATATATTTTATAGAATTCTCATTTAGAATATTTTTAATATATTCTTCCGTGTATTTTTCTATATTTTCTACAATGGATACCGCCATCTTTTCTGTAATAACCTTTTTTCCTGCTAATATATACCAATCTCCCTTATCTAACCCTATAAGCTTTTTGATATCCTTATAATATTTATCTAGTTTTTCAATGACGTTAATATTTCCACCAGTCCAAAAAGACAGCATTAACCACATAAATTTCTCATCCATTCTACACCTCCGCTCTATACCTAATTGCCTCTGCAATATGCTTATTTTTTATTATATCCTCTCTATCTAAATCAGCTATTGTTCTAGCCACTCTAACCACTTTTAGGTATCCTCTAACACTCATATTCATATTAGAATAGCATCTCTTTAATAGTTCCCTAGCCTCATCCTCCATTGGGCAATATTTATCTATTTGATTTAGTTCTATTTCACTATTAAAGCTAATATCATCATCCTCAAATCTGTTTCTTTGGATAGCTAGGACTCGTTCCACTTCTGCCTTCATATCCTTAGAATCCATTGTCTTTTCTTCTGTTACTAAATTATCGTATTTTAGCGACTCCACCCTCACCCATAAATCTATTCTGTCAATTATAGGTCCGCTTATCTTTCCTCTGTATTTCTTTATTTCATGCTCGCTACACTTACATCGCTTTCTATTAGGATAATAGCCACAAGGACAGGGATTCATAGCTGAAAGCATCACAAATTTAGCAGGAAACACATAGCTTCCTCCCATTCTGGAAATAGTTACACTTCCATCCTCCATTGGCGCTCTTAGGCTTTCTAAAATCTCTCTTTTTAATTCAGGAAATTCATCTAAAAACAATACCCCCTTATGAGCTAAAGATATTAGTCCTGGTTTAGGATCACGTCCCGCACCTAGAAGAGATGGAAGAGTCACGCTATTGTTAACCTCCACATATGGTCTATTTTCAATCAGTCCACCATTTAAAAGCCCCGATATACTATAAATCTTAGATATCTCCACCTTCTCCTCAAAACTAAGGGATGGCAATATAGATGGCATAGCTTTAGCCACTACACTTTTCCCACTACCAGGTTCCCCCTCTAACATTAAATTATGCATTCCGCACGCCGAAATAAGAGCCACTCTCTTAGCATTATCCTGCCCTCTTATATCTTTAAAATCATATTTATAATCTTCATTATGCCTAATATGTTTAACCTGATTTAGCGGTTCATCCCCCATCTCTAAAATCTTTAATAAATCATTTATGGAATCTACTCCCACTATCTCTAGGTCACTTATAAAATCACATTCCCCTAAATTATCACTGGGAATAAAGCATTTTTTTATGCCACGACTCATTGCCTCCATAACTATTGGCAAAACTCCACTAACAGATATCACTCTTCCATCTAAACCTAACTCCCCTAGAAATAAAGCATCTGAAATATCCTCACTTATAATCTCCATCGCCTTTAAAACTGACACCGCCAATGCTAAATCTACGCCGGTTCCCGACTTTCTAATAGCTGCCGG
>CACZSI010000052.1 GCA_902783775.1 uncultured Lachnospiraceae bacterium | reverse complement strand
TAAAATTATTGAGAAATATGATTTACCAGGTAACTATATTATTCTTCTATACCACGATATCTACGATGTTATGGTGAAAACCAGCGATAATTTAGCGGTAGATGAATCTGTGGAGACATACGAATATGTTATTTGTGCCATCTGCCCAATGATTTTAAATAAGCCTGGTTTAGGTTACAGAGAGGATAAAAATGTCATTGCCACTTTAGATAAGAAGTGGATTGTGGGAATGCCTCAAAGCGGATTTTTATTTCCTGCATTTATTGATAGAAGTAGCGATGTTCATTCAGCACTATTCTATACTTCAGACTCAAAAGATCCACATAAGGAAATGATTGTAGATATTATGGGATGCGAGAATTTACTGACATCTGATGAGAAAAAAGGCGTGTTAAACGAGATGGTAGGGGAGGTAGTAACTGCCGAGAACGCTTCAGAAATTCTAGAATCAGTTAATTTAGAGTTTGCTAAATTATCCAGCCTCGAGGAAAATTCTGATGTGGTAGTTACTAATGAACATATTGAAGATGCCCTAGAGTATGCAGGATTATCTAATGATGTGGCTACTAGCATCAGCAATAACTATATTGATGAATTAAAAGAAGAATTACCTAACTTAGCTGATTTAGTTACTAATAAAGCTAAAAAGGCTGTTAAAGATGAAGATGAGAAGGTAATGCTAAGAGAAGAGATAAAGGAATTAAACAGAAAATTAGTGGAGACAACCGGCCAGGGAGAAGATATTTTAATTAAGGTAGCAGAGGATAAAAAAAGTGTTATCAGAGAAGAGTATATTAACGGTGAAAAATGTATTGTCATCCCTGTTTCTAGCGAAGATACAGTTAAAATTAATTAAGTTGACATAGTATTATATTTATGCTAATATATCTAGGTATGCCGCACAATGTGGTTTTAAAGTGCTGATTAAATCAGACACCAAAATTGGCGAGTTTTGAGTAATAGGAGGTATTCATTATGTACGCAGTTATAGCAACAGGTGGTAAGCAGTATAAGGTTTCTGAAGGAGACACTATCAGAGTTGAGAAGCTTGGTGTTGAAGCAGGAGAGAAATATACTTTCGATCAGGTTCTTCTTGTAGGAGGAGATGATGTTAAGGTTGGAACTCCAACAGTTGCTGGAGCAACAGTAGAAGCTACAGTAGTTGGCGACGGAAAAGCTAAGAAGATCATCGTTTATAAGTACAAGAGAAAAACTGGTTATCATAAGAAGAATGGTCATAGACAGCAGTATACAGAGCTTAAGATCGATAAGATTAATGCTTAATGGATGGTGTTTAAATGACAAACATTACAGTTTTTAGTGCAGATGGTAAATACGACCGTATTTTAGCTACTAACCATGCTGGTTTCGCTGATGAGGGAGAAGATATTGTTTGCGCAGGGATTTCTACATTGATTACCACTTTTGAAAATTCATTAGAACAATTAACTGATGTTAAGTATATGGTGAGAAGTGTTGAGGATGGAGAACCGGTAATTGATATAATTATTGAGGATCCAAATGATTTATCCCAATTTTTATTTAAGTCCCTTTTAATAGGACTTAACTTAATTAAAGAAGAATACAATGATTATATTTCATTAGACTATAAGGAGGTATAGCTATGTTAAAATTGAACCTTCAGTTCTTTGCTCACAAAAAGGGAGTGGGCTCAACAAAGAACGGCAGAGATTCCGAATCAAAAAGACTTGGAGCTAAGAGAGCAGACGGACAGTTTGTTAAAGCCGGAAATATTCTTTACAGACAGCGTGGAACTAAGATTCACCCAGGTGTGAATGTTGGACGTGGTGGTGATGATACATTATTCGCTACAGCTGATGGTAAAGTTAAATTTGAGAGACTCGGCAGAAATAGAAAACAGGTTTCAGTATATCCTGTAGCTGAGTAATTAATTTGTACACACAGGCTTCAAATCATTATATGATTTGAAGCCTATTTTTCAATATTAGGAGTTTTAAAACAAAAAAGGAGTTTTTATGTTTTCAGATTTTGCGACTATTTTTATCAGATCTGGTAAAGGTGGAGATGGTCATGTATCTTTTAGAAGAGAATTATATGTAGCAGCCGGCGGTCCTAATGGTGGTGACGGTGGAAAAGGCGGAGATGTTATTTTTGAAGTGGATAAGGGAATGAATACCCTTTATGAATATAGACATAAACATCATTTTAAAGCTGAGCACGGTGAAGAAGGCGGAAAACAGAATAAAACAGGTAAAAATGGAGCCGATTTAATAATTAAGGTACCGGAGGGTACTATTATAAGAGATAAAGAAAGTGGAAAAATCATTGCCGATATGAGCGGTGATAACACTAGAGTAACTGTATTAAAAGGTGGTAGAGGCGGTAAAGGAAACCAGCATTACGCCACAGCCACTATGCAGGTTCCAAAATACGCTCAGCCAGGTCAGAAAGCTAGAGAACTCGAAGTTACATTGGAATTAAAGTGTATTGCCGATGTAGGACTTGTGGGATTTCCTAATGTTGGTAAGTCTACATTGCTATCACGTGTTAGCAATGCCAGACCTAAGATTGCCAATTATCACTTTACAACCATAAATCCTAATTTAGGTGTGGTAGATTTAGCCGGAGCTAAGGGCTTTGTTATGGCTGATATTCCAGGATTAATTGAGGGTGCAGCTCAGGGTGTAGGATTAGGTCACAGATTCCTAAAACATATCGAGAGAACCAAAGTTATCGTACATGTTATTGATGCAGCATCAACTGAAGGCAGAGATCCTATTGCAGATATTAAAGCTATTAATAAAGAGTTAGAGCTCTATAATAAGGACTTTTTAAAGCGTCCTCAAATTATTGCAGCTAATAAAATTGATGCTATTTACGAGGATACTAATGATGTCATTGAGAAAATAAAAGCAGAATTCGAACCTGATATTAAGGTATTTCCTATTTCAGCGGTAAGTGGTAAAGGCGTTAAAGAATTATTATTCTATATTAGAAAAGTGTTAGATGAAGTAGGTGACGATATTACTGTTTACGAGACAGAATTTGACCCATCTGAATTTAATGACAATGAGGAATTGCCATTTGAGGTTAAGAAATTAAGTGAAAATCTTTATGATATTTCAGGACCAAGAATCGAGAGAATGCTAGGTTATACTAACCTAGACAATGAAAAAGGATTTCTATTTTTCCAGAATTTCCTAAAGAATAACGGTATTTTAGATCAGTTAGAGGAATTAGGAATTCAGGATGGTGACACTGTTAAAATTTACGGACACCAGTTTGACTACTATAAATAGAATTCTTAATTAGGAGGTTATTGTGAATAGTAAACAGAGAGCATATTTAAGAAAATTATCAGCAATGGAGCAGCCATTGTTTCATATAGGAAAATCTAGCGTAACACCTCAGATTACTGAGGCAATAGACGAGGCATTAGCTAAAAGAGAATTAGTTAAGGTTAATGTATTAAAGAATTGTTTTGATGATGTAAAATCTATTGCATCAGTGATTTCTGACAGAACACATTCTGAGGTAGTTCACGTTATTGGTAGACGTTTTGTGCTATACAGAATGGCAAAAGAGGAAAAAGATAGAAAGATTGATTTAAATAATATCAAATAAATCGGAGTAGGATATGAGAATAGGAATTTTAGGTGGTACATTCGACCCCATACATAAAACACATATACGTATTGCAAAGGGTGCCCTTGATAATGATTTAGTGGATAAAATCCTAATTATGCCATCACCATGTCCTCCTCATAAAAAATCATCCAATGTCACAGATTCCTGGCATAGAATTAATATGATTAAATTAGCTATAGAGGATTATAAGGATATGGAATTATCCACCTTTGAGCTTGATAATAATTTCACTTATACAGCTGATACACTGACTCAGTTAAACAATCATCAGGATGATTATTATTTTATAGTAGGCGGCGATTCTATTGCTAGTTTTTCGTCTTGGTATCATCCGGAAATTATTTTAAATAATTGTGAGTTAATTGCAGTAAAAAGAGCTGATTCATCCGCCGAAGATTTTATAAAAAATATTAATAAAATAGAATCCGAATTTACTACAAAGGTTCATATTTTAAATATTGATAGCGATAATATTTCTTCATCATCTATTAAGAAAATAGGAATAAATCATGCTAAAGCCTATTTAGATGAAAAGGTATATCAGTACATTGTAGATAATAATCTGTATAAAGATACAATAATTTCTCCAATGAATTTAACTGAGATTAAGGCTGATATTCAAAAAAATCTTACCCCTAGTAGATATATTCATACACTAGGAGTGGCAGAGACAGCTAAGAATATGGCACAGGTTTATAATTATAATCCTAATACTGCATATCTAGCAGCTATATTGCATGATGTAGCTAAAAATTACAGTGATGAAGAATTACTAAAGATGGCTAAAGCTAACAATATTGAAATAAGTGATTCAGAACTTAATGCTCCGTATTTACTTCACGCTAAGTTAGGAGCATTTATAGCAGAAAATAAGTATCATATTACAGATTCTGAAGTTTTATCAGCTATTAGATGGCATACTACCGGAAAGGCTGATATGACTACACTGGATAAAATAATCTTTTGTGCTGACTATATAGAACCTGGTAGAACTAAGCAGGAGAGACTTGATTATTTGCGCGAATTATCCCTCTTAGATTTAGATTTGCTTACCTTTGAGATATTAAAGCAGACTGTGGATTATTTAAAGAAAACTAAGGGCGATAATATTGATCCTAATACAATTAATGCCTATGAATATTATAGAAAGGTAATAGATAACAGAAATGACAAATAAAGAGATAGTAGAAGTAGTTTACAATGCAGTAGACGATAAAAAAGGTATAAATATAAATGTGCTAGACGTTTCTAAGATTTCTAGTATTGCTGATTATTTTGTTATTGCCGGAGGAAATAACCCTAACCAGGTTCAGGCAATGGCTGACAATGTTCAGGAAAAAATGCATAAGCTTGAGATTAACCCTAAACACATCGAGGGCTTTAGAGGCGCTTCTTGGATTTTAATGGACTACGGCGATATTGTAGTTCATATTTTTAATGAAGATGACAGAGAATTCTATGATTTAGAGCGCATTTGGAAGGATGCAGATATAGTAGAAATGTAATTATTAAACTTGATTGGTAACAATGTTATCAATCAGTTTTCTTATATAGAAAGGATTTAAATATGTGGGCTTTTGAAAGTGTATTTTATCAAATTTTTCCTCAAGGCTTTTGTAATAACAATGAGCCTTTCTTCAATGACGGAATTCAACGCCATAATATTTTAGATGTAATTGATTGGATTCCACATTTTAAGAAATTAAATATCAACGCCATCTATTTTTCACCGGTATTTGAGTCTGATTCTCATGGTTATAATACCAGAGATTATAAAAAAATAGATACCAGACTAGGAACCAACGAGGAATTTAAGCAGGTTTGTGATGCATTGCATGAGAACGGAATTAAGGTGGTATTAGACGGCGTATTTAATCATTGCGGTCGAGGTTTTGGACCTTTCATTGATGTGATAAATAATCGAGAAAATTCTTTGTATAAGGATTGGTTCTACATAAGCTTTGATGGCAATTCAAACTATAACGATGGCTTCTGGTATGAAGGATGGGAGGGCAATTACGATTTAGTTAAATTAAATCTCACAAATCCCGCTGTTTCTGATTACTTAATTGAT
>CACZSI010000051.1 GCA_902783775.1 uncultured Lachnospiraceae bacterium | reverse complement strand
GGGAACAATAACACATCCCTGATAGCCTGTGAGTCTGTTAATAACATTACCATTCTATCGATTCCGAATCCGATTCCTCCAGTAGGTGGCATACCGATTTCTAGGGCATTTAAGAAGTCCTCATCTGTATGATCAGCTGCTTCCTCGTCACCTGCTGCAAAAGCCTCTTCCTGAGCTTTGAATCTTTCTCTCTGATCGATTGGATCATTAAGCTCTGAATAAGCATTAGCCATTTCCCATCCGTTCATGAAGAACTCGAAACGCTCTACATATTCTGGATTATCTGGCTTCTTCTTAGTTAGAGGTGAGATGTCTGTAGGATGATCCATAATAAATGTAGGCTGAATTAAGTGCTCCTCAACGTATTCCTCAAAGAATAAGTTAAGAATATCGCCCTTCTTATGATGCTCCTCAAACTCGATGTGATGTTCCTTAGCTAAGGCTCTAGCCTGCTCTACATCTGCTACCTCATTCCAATCTACGTTAGCATACTTCTTAACAGCATCTACCATAGTAAGTCTCTCAAATGGCTTTCCTAAATCCATTTCCACACCATTGTAATTAATAACAGTGCTTCCTACTACCTTTTCTGCTAGATATCTATATAGATTTTCTGTTAAATCCATCATTCCATTGTAATCAGTGTATGCCTGATATAACTCCATAAGTGTGAACTCTGGGTTATGTCTTGTATCTACACCTTCATTTCTAAATACACGACCAATCTCGTATACTCTCTCTAATCCACCGACAATTAATCTCTTTAGATATAGCTCTAGAGAAATTCTTAACTTAACATCCTCGTCTAATGAATTATAATGTGTCTCAAAAGGACGAGCTGCTGCTCCACCTGCATTGTGCACTAGCATTGGTGTCTCAACTTCCATAAATCCCTGGTCATCTAAGAATCTTCTTACTTCGCTGATAATCTTAGAACGCTTAATAAATACATTCTTTGACTCCTCGTTCATAATAAGATCTACGTAACGCTGGCGATATCTTAAATCAGTATTAGTCATACCGTGGAACTTCTCAGGAAGAATCTGTAAACTCTTAGTAAGTAATTTTACTTCTGTAGCGTGAATAGAAATCTCGCCAGTTCTAGTCTTAAATACTTCACCTGTAATTCCTAAAATATCTCCAATATCATACTTCTTAAAGTCCTTATAATCTTCTTCGCCAATGTTGTCTCTAGCTACATATGACTGAATATTTCCCTTTAAATCCTGGATGTTACAGAAAGATGCCTTACCCATAACACGCTTAAGCATCATACGACCTGCTACTGTTACAGTCTTTCCTTCCATCTCCTCGAAATTATCCTTAATGTCTGTTGTGTGATTTGTTACATCAAACTTAGTGATTTCAAAAGGATTCTTACCTCTCTCCTGAAGATCTGCTAATTTATCTCTACGAACCTTTAAAAGCTGTCCTATATCCTGCTGTGCATTCTGCTGGTTCTTCTGATTGTTATTTTCCTGTGCCATTTCAAACTCCTAATAATTTAATTATTTATTTCTGCTAACTTCTAATATAGAATAAACAGTTACTTCCTCATTAACCTCTACTGAAACCTCATCTCCGGCTTCATGTCCTAATAAAGCTTTTCCTAAAGGTGACTCATTAGAGATGATTCCTTTTAAGCTGTTAGCCTGAGTAGAACCTAAAATCTTAAATGTTAAATCTTCATTATATGTATTATCATGTATCTTTACAGTACTTCCAAGTCCTACTACCTTTTCATTTACATTAGTATCATCTACTACTTCTACATTTTTAAGGATTTTCTCTAACTCTTCAATTCTAGCCTCGATATCACGCTGCTCATCTTTAGCTGCATCATACTCAGCGTTCTCAGATAAATCTCCCTGCTCTCTAGCTTCTTTGATTTTCTGTGCAATCTCTTTACGTTTATTTACTTTTAAATCCTCTAATTCTTCCTGTAATTTCTGGTGACCTTCATGGTCAAGGATTGTCTTCTTCTCCATCTCTGACATTTTTGTACCTCCAAATACATCTATCAATTTAGTTTTACACTTTATCTTATCCCAACAACGCCCTATTGTCAAATCATCCTTAGTTATTTGTGTAATATTTCTTCTAATAATGTCTCTAATATACTAAGGTCTGTAATGGCATTGACCTGGCGTCTTAATTCATTAGAATGTGGTAATCCGGCTGTATACCAGGCGATATGTTTTCTCATCTCCCTAACACCGGTAAATTCCCCTTTATAATCGCAAAGCATATGGGCATGCCTAATTATCATACTAATAATTTCATCCACATAAACTCGCTCTACTATTTCTCCTGTCTCTAAATATGTCTTAACCTGCTTAAAAATCCAAGGATTTCCTCTAGCCGCCCTGCCAATCATAATGCCGTCACATCCGGTATAGTCTAAAAGTGCTTTGGCACTCTTTCCATCCACCACATCGCCATTGCCAATGACAGGTATGTTTACGGCTTCTTTAACCTTCTTTATTATGTCCCAATCAGCCTCGCCGCTGTAATACTGCTGTCTGGTTCTACCATGTACTGTCACAGCAGCCACACCGCAGTCCTCAGCTATCTTAGCTATCTCTACGGCCTGTTCTTCACCGTCCATAAAGCCTTTTCGCATCTTTACTGTAACCGGCTTTAAGCTGTTTTTTACCATTGCAGTTAAAATCTTTTTAACTAGCTCTGGCTCTGTCATTAAATGAGAACCCTCTCTATTGCCCACAATTTTAGGCACCGGACATCCCATATTAAAGTCAATAAAGTCGCAGTCTTTCTCCTCTGATACACGGCGGGTTATCTCCCCCATTATCTCAGGCTCTGAGCCAAAAAGCTGAATGGCGCTAGGATGCTCATCCTCTCCTATATTCATAAGTATGTCTGTATTTTTATTGTTATATAAAATAGCTTTAGCGCTAACCATCTCGGTGTAGGTTAGATTACAGCCATTCTCCACGCACAACATACGAAAAGGCAGGTCTGTCACTCCTGCCATTGGTCCCAATGCAATGGGATTATTAATTTCTATATTTCCTATTTTCATTTTTCTTCCTAATCTGTTAACAGATACTATCTGTTTTTCTTATAGATAAGCTGCATTCCCTTTAGTGTTAACTCCGGATCATAAGTATCAATTTTATCAGTGTTCTCGCAGATAATTCTTCCGATACCACCTGTAGCTACCACCTTAAGATTCTTGATGCCGCTTTCCTTCTTTAAACGCTCTATTATATATTCTGTCTGACCTATATAACCGAATACAATTCCGGCCTGCATACTAGAAATAGTATCTCTAGCCATTATGGTAGGCGGAGTTTCAATTTCAATTTCCGGAAGCTTAGCTGTCTCATTCCACAATGCCTGAGCTGAGATTTTCACTCCCGGTGCAGTTACACCTGCATCAAAGGTTCCATCCTCAGTAATCAAATCATATGTAGTGGCTGTTCCGAAATCAATTACAATAACCGGTCCGCCGTAAAGCTCATATGCAGCCACCGCATCCACGATTCTGTCAGCTCCCACCTCTCTAGGGTTGATTCTGTTGATTTTAATTCCGGTCTTTGTTCCCACACCTATGATAAAAGGCTTGATTCCAATATATTTTATAATTCCACTGTTTAATGAGTGCATAATTTTAGGCACAACAGATGAAACGATAACATGCTTTATTTCCTTTATATCAATATCTCTTCTAGCAATGATTTCCGCAATCTGAGAACCATACTCATCAGAAGTTCTATTGCCCTTAGTAGTTACTCTAAAGATTGTGAATAACTTATCTTCCTTAAATAATCCTAATGTGATATTAGTATTTCCTACATCTATTGCTAATAACATCTCTACTTATTCCCCTTTATAAAAACCTGATAATACATTTCTAATGCTTCTAGTAACTCTTTTCTTTCTCTCTGAATCTGGTGGACCTTTAATCCACTTCCAATGTCATCATACAATAAATCATTTTCCTCAGCCACGGTAATCAGCATTAAATTGCCATCTTCATCGTATTCTAACGTTAGGATTCCCCCTACTTCTTCTGTAAAAGAAACGCATAAAATCTGTAGTTCCTGCTTAATTCCCTCCGGAAGATTACTAAACTTCTCGTTTAAATAGAATTTCTGGACATATGAATTAGCTCCGCATAAAACAAGATTCTCTTTTTCCATGGCATTAACTCCTTCTTAAAAAAAGGACGAGAACTAATTCCCGTCCTTTAACTCCTTAATTGTAGCACATAAATTCTAGCATAAAGTTCTATATATTTCAAGTATGCTACATTTTTAAGATGCCTATATATTGATGCTAATTAGAGTTTAAATATTAATTAGCACCGGCATATTGATTAGCCTGAGTATTAAACATATTAGCATAGAATCCTTCTTCTATGGCCATTAACTCATCATGAGTTCCTTCCTCAATAATAGAACCGCCCTCAAACACAATGATTCTATCGCAGAATTTACATGATGATAGTCTATGAGAAATATAAATAGCCGTCTTTCCTTTTACCAGCTTATCGAAGTTCATATAAATCTCATTTTCTGCAATTGGATCAAGGGCAGCTGTAGGCTCATCTAACACTACTATTGGAGCATTCTTATATAACGCTCTGGCAATAGCCATCTTCTGTCCCTGTCCACCGGAAGGCTCCACGCCATCCTCCTCAAACATCTTATAAATATATGTGTCATCCTTATTAGGTAAGCTATCGATCCAATCTTTTATACCGCAGGTTCTATAAACATATTCTAAATCCATATCACCTTCTCTAAATATGTTTATATTCTCCTTAAGTTTAAAGGCAAACAATCTGAAATCCTGGAATATTACTGACAGTAACTCTACATATTCCTCAAACTTCATATCCTTTATACTTTTATCGTTAATAAGAATCTCACCTTCGTAGTTATCATACAGCTTACATAATAACTTTATAAATGTAGTTTTTCCTGCACCATTCTTTCCTACGATAGATAAATGCTCACCCTTGTTAATAACTGTAGAAATATTCTTTAATATATATCTATCAGTATTAGGGTATTTAAAACTGACATTCTTAAATTCTATTTTGCAATCCTGTTTTTCCACGTGATATTCTTCTAGTTTCTTATCCACATAAACCTGCTCCATAAAGTCAATATAGTAACCTAATATAGATATGGTATAGCTTAGTGACATATACGAATCAATAATATCCCATAATGAGCGGTTAAATTTATCGGACGCCTGAGATAGCGCTACAAATGTACCAATTGTAATCCATTTCTTTAATGCATAAATACCTGTCAGTACATACATAACGCCTGTAGCTAAATTTCTAAGTGCTACGTTAGAACTAATTAAAGATAACAGCTTTAAATTATTAACTTTAGCTAATTTATAAAGCTTGTCCATAAAGTTTTCATATTTTTCTACGAACACATCATCGGCATTATAAATTCTTATATCTTTGGCATATCGTGGTTCCATAAGTTCCGTATTATAATAAGAGCTTCCACGCTCTAAACCACCCACCTGGTCAAAGTATTTTCTTCTCACTTTATTTATCCATCTAGACATTACATAATTAACTACAAAAGAAAATACAATAGGAATAATAAGCCAAGGCACTCTTGTAGCTACTAATACTATAACACCTAAGGCAATTACAATATTCTGTATCACGCTAAATATAGGAGTAATTAGGCCATTGACATGTCCTGAATCATTTAGAGCACGTTCAGCATTAGTGATTATATCTAACACCTTTGTATCTTCAGTATTAGCAAATTTCATCTGAATAGAACTCATACTAATTCTAGTGCTTAGTATTCTATAGAAATTTTCATTAATTCTATTCTTATTTTCTTCTGCAGCCTTTTTAATTACTGTAGCTAAATATGTTCCTACGCATATTACTAATATCCAAATAATTGCATACTTAGTTCTCCTAAGTCCGCCAGGTGCAATCTCAGTAACCAGTTTTTCCGTACCGATAATAGAAATAAAAGGAGCGATTATACCTACCACAAAATCAAATATCAACCAAAAGTAAAATGTTTTGTTTGTCTCAAAAGCAAATTTAGAAAAATACTTAAAGCATCTGCCTAGATTTTTCTTATCTATCTTTTTAGCTTTACTCATTTGCAGTCACCTCCTCCTTATAATAACTAGATTGGATATTGTACATATATGCATACTCACCGTTTTTCTGTATTAGTTCATCGTGAGTACCTAACTCTACAATCTTTCCATCTTTAAACATTGCAATTTGATCACAGAATTTTGTGCTTCCTAATCTGTGAGAAATAAAAATAGCAATCTAATTCTTTACCATACTCTCAAAGTCACGGTACATTTTATCCTCAGCTAAGGCATCAAGAGCTGCTGTTGGCTCATCTAAGATAATTACATCTCCTTCTTTATAAAGCGCTCTAGCCATAGCCAGCTTTTGTTTTTCACCACCGGATAAGTCAATTCCTTTCTCGTCAAAAATCTTTAAAAGATTAGTGTCAATGCCATTTTCATACATGTCAATTTTTTCCATCAAGCCACTTTTATTTAACGCATATTTAACTTTCTCCATATCCGTCTCACTCTTTGGCTTAAAAGAAACATTTTCATATATTGGAAGGGCAAAGCATTCTATATTCTGGAATACAGGTGAGAATATCCTAAAATACTCTTCTCTGTCATACTCTTTTATATCCACACCGTTTAAGAGAATTCGTCCCTTAGTAGGATTATATAGTTTCATAATAAGCTTAATAAATGTAGTCTTACCGGCTCCATTTATTCCTACTACTGCTAACTTTTTACCATCCTTAATGGTCAAATTAACATCTTTTAAAACATAATTATCATGACCTGGATATTTAAAGCTAACATTCTCAAACTTAAATTCGTAGGAATCAAAACTAAGATTTTTTCTACTTTCTTCCTTTTCAGTGTATGATTCCTTATCCTCTTCCCACTCTACAAAATTTCTATAATCGCCAATCATAAATGTATTTGTTTTAACTGCTGAATAAATCCAAGAATTAAATCCAATACACTCATGAAGGGATGTTACTAGTCCAATGTACAATAAAAGGTCAGAAACTACCATCTGCCCTTTAAAAATCAAATACACTAACCATCCGTACATTACAATCTTTTCTGTCAACAATACTGTTTCCATAGCCATCGCACCTAACACCCATCTGTTGTGATGCTCTCTATTTTTCTTAAAGAATATATTGTTAACTATGTCAAACTCTCTTTTAAAAATATTAGCCATATTGAAAATTCTAATATCTTTAGCAAAATCAAAATTCTTAGTAGTTCTGTCTAGGTAGTTTATCTTTCTATTAGTAGGGGCTAAATAATCTGAGAATTTCACCTTATCTCTGGCTCCTACCCATCCTAATATTTTTCCTACCAATACTGCCATAACTAAAATAGCTATAAGAACATAAATATTCTTTAATCCAATCATTATGGAACTCACAATAATAATCAGTGAATTCGCTATGATATTATGTGTCTCATAAAGCACACCATGAAAACCGTTTCCCTGATAAAGTGCTGTTTTAGCCTTTTGGCTAAAATTTAAGAAGTCAGGATTTTCCATATTCTTATAATCAGTAGTAAACATCTTTCTCATTCTTAATCGCTCTAAATACTTACTGTTTTTAACAAACTCAAATTCGTTTATAAAAAATCCCAGCCTGTTTAGCGTATTAACTGCCGTAAGTAGCAGAGTAATTAAAACTGTGCACAATATAAACTTTTTCATTGAATAGTTTTTTTCTACAAATGAAATTATTAACTTTGGCGCATAAATCCAAACATACTCATTAATAAAGCCAAAAATACCGATCATTAGTGTGCCAACCAATAATCCTTTCCCGGCCCTATTAGCTAATTTCCATGCATAGAAAAAATTGCTAATCATTCCCCATTTTTTTGTTTCCTTCATAAACTAATCCTTTCAATAAACCGATTTACAAGTTCCAATTTCGCTATATAAATATCAAAGCAAACTTTCCTATGAAATATGAAATAACAAAGTGTCGCTTGCGACACTTCGCGCGCGAGCGGATGCGTCAGCATAAATACATCTCCGCGAGCTGCGCATCCTTGCGGAGCAT
>CACZSI010000050.1 GCA_902783775.1 uncultured Lachnospiraceae bacterium | reverse complement strand
TCAACAACACCACCGTTAGTAATATTCTTTAATTTTGTTCTAACAAACGCTGCGCCTTTTCCTGGTTTTACGTGCTGGAATTCGATAATCTGATAAATTCCTCCATCGTACTGAATAGTAATACCATTTTTAAAATCGCCTGCTGTAACCATACTTAATCCTCCTAATATTCTTAGAAATTATCACACTCATTCTATTATAAGTTATAATAACATCCATTTCAACCCTATTTTTTTATTTATCAATTTCGCTTATAACGCCTAATTTTTCTAGTTGAGTTAAAATTCTATAACATGCCTCTAAGCGGTTATTGTCCGCCACAGAAGTTCTGATATCTGCAGCCTTAGTGTAAGCTTCATCCCTGGCACTCATTAGTCTGGAAATATGTTCTACACTCATATCCTCATTTAAGATTGGACGGGTTTTAGAATATCTCACCCTCTCAAAAATAGTCTCGGCATCAGCGTAAAGCTGAATAATCACTCCGCTTTTCTTTAAGATATCCACATTCTCCTGTTTTAAAACAGCACCGCCACCGCAAGAAATAATCCCTCTAAAATTATCTCCAATTTCCTTTAGGGACAATGTCTCAAGTTCTCTAAATTTAGCCTCGCCATCATCCTTAAAAATATCGCTAATGCTCTTTTTCGCCTTTTCTACAATATAAGCATCGCTATCGATTTCATCAAAACCGGTTATATTATGTAATGCATATGATATGGTTGTTTTACCTGTTCCCATAAATCCAATTAGCGCTATATTCTTATTTAATTTATAATCCTTTAAAAGATATCTTAAAACTTCCACTCTAGGCTGTCCCGGTGCAGACTCATCCACTCCGCTGGCAAAACTAAAGACTGTTCCCATCTTCTTAGTTGCAGCTCTGGTAACTGAGCCCATCTCTCCCATGGACATTGCCACAATAGGCTGACCAATTCGCTTATCTGCATATCTGACTGCCATCATAAGATTATCCACATCTCTTTTATTTCTAGGCATCATAGCTATCTTAACTACATCTGCATCTAATAGGGAAAGCATCTGAATTCTTCTAATTAAAAACTCATATGCCAATGTCTTATGGAAATTATGATTAGATACAATAACATTCCCGCCGGCTTCATGAATCTTTTCAATTAAAAGCTTTGTATTGCATTTATGCTTAATGCCCTCCACATCAATAAGCGCTACATTGTATTCATCACTTATTTTAGCCACCTCTATATTTACTAAAGCATATTGGGCAAATTCAATATCTAATTCGCCGCCTTCCTTAGCTGTTCTTATGGTAAAAATAAGCGGAATATCACACTCCTTATTAATAGCTTCTAAAATATCTTTGATATTTTTTAAATTCTTTTTTAAATCCTTATCCCACTTTAGAAAATCTGCCCTAAATTCTATTAAGTCCGGATTCTTTCTTTTAACTATCTTAACCTGCTCTAATACTTCCTTCTTATCTTTTCCCATAACAGGAACACATATCTTAGGATCACTGCTAGATAGTTTTAAATTGTTTAATGCTAAATACTTCATATTTTCATCCTTTATTGTAATACCTAAATCGGGACAGTTAATATCCCCTAATACTTTCCTGTTCTATTTTAAAGATAAAAATATATGCCGTCAATAAAATATTATCTTTGTTTTTTATAATTCTTTACAGAGCAATCTAAATAATATACAATTACTTTTGTGATTTAAAAAACTATTAGGTATGATAAATTATACATATAACAGGAGGATTATTATGAGTAAAATTATAGACGGCCACACTAAACTTACCGGCTTATTAGGTAGTCCTGTGGCTCACAGTATTTCCCCTCTTATGCATAATTATGCATTTGAACTTTTAGACTTAAACTATGTTTATCTTTGCTTTGACGTGGGGGAAGACGACTTAGCTACAGCTTTTGAGGGATTAAAGAAATTAAATATTGCAGGTTTTAACTGTACCATGCCGGATAAGACACTTATGGCATCTTTAGTCGATGAACTATCAGATGCTGCTTCTATTATCGGCGCTGTTAACACTGTAGAAAATCGCGACGGTAAATTCATTGGACATAACACAGATGGAATCGGTTATATACGTTCAATGAAGGAAGCCGGACATGATATTAAAGATAAGAAGATGACATTGTTAGGCGCAGGCGGTGCCGCATCATCTATCTTAGTTCAGGCTGCCATTGACGGTGCTAAAGAGATTGACGTGTTTAGTATAAAGGACGGTTTCTGGAATAAGGCTGAGGAAATCACTTCTAAGCTAAACAGTTCTACTGACTGTAAGGTTAATTTAATTGAGATGGGCAATGACTCCCAGTTAGCCGATTCCATTAGTACCAGCGATATTTTAACTAATGCTACCCCAGTGGGCATGGCTCCAAAGGGCGGATGTCTTATCAAAGACCCTAAGATGCTTAGACCTGAACTTATCGTATCAGATATTATCTATAATCCATTTGAAACTGAGCTCTATAAAATGGCTAAAGATATAGGTTGTCCAGTGTTTAACGGATTATATATGCTTCTTTATCAGGGCAGTGCAGCCTTTAAGATTTGGACCGGAAAGGATATGCCTGATGATTTAGTAAAAGCTAAATACTTCGATTCTCAAATATCAAAATAGATTTTTAAAAACTATATACAATAAAAAACCAGTATTGATTGTTACATATCAATACTGGTTTTTTAGTTTAATAAAATATTATTTTTTTATTTTCTTTAATTTTATTTTAGACCATTTACTCCAATGTATTTTATTGTTAACTTTTTTGTAAGCTCTTACTTTAACATAATACTTCTTCTTTTTAAGCTTCTTTAGAGTAATACTAGTCTTTTTAGATTTCTTAGTTTTCTTCTTTTTTGTAAACTTCTTGTTAATGGCATATGCAATCTGATATCCGTCAACTCCACTTATTTTTTTCCACTTAATATATAATTTATTCTTTTTCTTATTCTTAAGTTTTTTTATTTTCACTTTTAAAGTTTTAAGTTTGTTTACAGTTAATGAATCATCGGATTTATAAGTAAAATCAACAGATGGTCTACCGTTACCTACATAAACTGTTATAGGCCAGATGTTCGAAACACCAGCTTTCTTATTTGTTATTGTCAATGTTAAATCTGTTTTTCCATTTTTTAAACATTGTAGCTTATTATCGTCTAGCACCTTAATAATACTTGGATTAGAACTTTTCCACTCAACCTGAAATTTATCCAGACTATCAGCCACCTCTATCTTAACAATAGATACTGTGTCGCCTCTTTTAAACGTCAAGCCACCATGAATAAAATAGTATGGGGCCTTAGAAGAATTGACAATAAAACATCCCGAATCCAACGTTAAACATTTTTTATTGTTGATCATTAATTCATTTCTAAATGAGATAATACCATTTTCAAATGAATAAATTGATTGTTCATTTTCAATATAGGCTAGTCCACCATTAAACACATTGTTTTTTGCTTCTTCAGGACAATTGAATTCTTCAAAATCGCCTACATATTTTACATGTTTGTTTGTAGCAAAGGCCACAGGGATATCATTAAAATAACTCCCTGCAACATTAGGAATATAATCTTCCTCAGTATTTAGCACTTTAAAGCCATTATTATATGTTACCTGATGATTATATTTTTTGCTGCAAAAATTATCGATAAAAACAAAATCTATAAATGAAAAGTAATATTTCTTAGCCATTGTATCAATATTAGTCTCAGCTTTTACTCTCTTAGCCACATCATATAATGTCCACTTTGAATCAATATAGGCCATAACCCAATAGTGGCCTGATAGTCCATCCACTGTAGTTTCCTTTGTCATATCCTCGCCAATACCACCGACTACTGCACATTTAATTCCAATCGACTTTAACATATCGGTCATAAGATTAGAATAGCTCATGCAATGTCCTTTTTTTTCATACAATGCATCCATTGAATATGCTGAAGATTTTTCTGAAAATTTTATATTCTTTAAAATCCAATTATATATTGCATTAGATTTTTCTAAGTCTGTTTTAGAGTTTTTAGTAATGTCCTTAGCCAAATTTTTGATAATAGCTTTTTCTTCCAATGTTCCATATTTTAATGTCAATCCAAGATTAGGATATTTTTTTAGATACACTTCGTTAAGATATTTTATGGAATCACTGACAAGTGTTTTAGTATATAGATTATATAAAGAGTTGCTTGATGCATCGACTTTACTAATGCCAGTTGAAATAATCATTGAACATATCACTAACAATATTGTCACTTTATCAAAAATTTTCTTCATCACTTTATTCATTTATTCTTTCTCCTCCAACACCACAAAACAAATTTTTCCGGTATTCTCTTTAATACAATCTGAATCTCTTCTTTTGGATTAATTTTTTCTACCATATAGCTTTTTATTCCAGCTCTGTTTGCACCCCAAACATCTGTAAATATTTGGTCGCCTAGGAATATGGTATTTTCCTTAGTTGT
>CACZSI010000049.1 GCA_902783775.1 uncultured Lachnospiraceae bacterium | reverse complement strand
TGCGGAACAAAAGAATGCATTGAAAGATGTGCATATAGATTGACAACACCTGGCTTAGGAAAAGAGGTTGGAGCTAATTTAGGTGCAATGACATCTCTATATCAGGGAATATTTATGGCGCCTACAGTTACAGCCAGCGCTTTAAAAACTAGTATATTTGCAGCTAAAATGTTTGAGCAGGCAGGATTTAAAACCTTCCCTAAGGCAGATGAAAAAAGAGTTGATATTATTCAGGCTATTGAGATGGGCAGTGATAAGAACTTAATTAACTTCTGTCAGGGTATCCAGGCTGCTGCTCCGGTAGACAGTTACCTAGCCCCCGAGCCATGGGATATGCCAGGATATGATTCACAGGTTATTATGGCAGCCGGAGCTTTTATTTCCGGTTCATCCATTGAACTAAGTGCTGATGGTCCACTGAAAGAACCATACAATGTTTATTTCCAAGGTGGACTTACTTTTGAGCATGGAAAATTTGGAATTATGAAGGCATATCAGAGCGTAATTAATAATAATTAAAGTGTACATCTATTTTTAATTGTGCTATTATAAAGGATAAGGCATATTTGATATTTGCCTTATCCTTGTGGTTTGTTATTTGAAAAAAATACTAATTACAGGGCTATTTTGGAGAGAAACACCTAAGGTGATTTATGAAGAAAATAATTAAGCAGGAGAGACCTTACGAAAAGTGTTTTGAAAAAGGACCTGAGTATTTGACAGATTCAGAATTATTATCTGTCATACTAAGATGTGGAACTAAAGGTGTTTCGGTAGATGAGATTGCAACTACCATTTTAAGTGAGTTTTCTTCAGACTCGAATTTAACCGGCCTTATGCATTGCAATAAAGAAAGGCTTTTAAAGGTTAAGGGAGTGGGAAAAGTAAAAACTGTTCAGATTCTTTGTTTATCTGAATTAGTAAAAAGAATTTCCACTTATCAGGCTAAAGAAAAATTGGATTTTAATAATCCTAAGACTATTGCTTCCTACTTTATGGAGAGTATGAGGCATTCTGAAAAAGAGGAATTAGTAGTAGCTTTTTTAAATACTAAATGTCAATTAATTGATAAAAAGCTTATGACAGTTGGAACTGTTAATAAATCTCTATTTTCCGTTAGAGAGATATTTAGAGAAGCGCTAATAAAAGATTGCGTAAGTGTGATTATATTACATAATCATCCCAGCGGAGATCCAACGCCTAGTATGGCGGATGATGAGACCACTAAAGCATTGGTTAAAGGTGGAAAATATGTTGGGATTGGAGTGCTTGACCATATAATTATTGGGGATAAGAGATATTACAGCTACGCAGAGCATAGAAAAATATAAGTTAACTATATTGGAGGATAATATGGCACATAATGTTTACGGAATTGATTTCGGAACCGAGAATATAAAGATATATGACGGCACAGAGATGTCAATTATCAGTGAAAAAGAAATTATTGCTATTAAAGATAAAGATAAAATAATAGGCATTGGCGATAAGGCATATGAAATGTATGAGAAGACACCTGACAATATTCAGGCGATTTTCCCTATTCAGTATGGTGTAATCGCTAATCTTAAGTGTATGCAGTATCTATTCGAAAACTTCTTTAAGAATATAACATCTAAGAGAAGTAAGATTGGAAGATTCTGTATTGCTGTGCCTACTGATATAACTGAAGTGGAGAAGAAGGCCTTTTATGATGTTGTGGCTAAGTCTGAGGTTAGATCTAGAGAAATTAAGATTGTGGAAAAACCAATAGCAGATGCCGTGGCACTAGGCTTTGATATGACTAGTTCTAGAGGAAATATGATAGTAAATATCGGTGCTGACACTACTGAGATTTCAGTTATTTCTCACGGCGGTATTGTTATAAGCCGTATTATTCAAATTGGCGGAAATAAGTTAAATCAGATACTTTGCGATGTTGTAAAACGTAAATACAATATTTTAATTGGAATGAAAACTGCAGAGAAGATTAAGTTAGAATTAGCAGACGCTATGTATGATGAGGATGCAATGACAGATGATGAATTAGATGATTCTATCATTTATGTTTACGGAAGAAATGTAATTACAGGTCTTCCATCTGAGAGAGGTGTCACATCTGATAATATTTATGATGCTACAAGAGAATTCTACAATGAGATTGTGGATGCAATTAAGGATACATTAGAGAGAACTCCACCTGAACTTACTTCAGATATTAAGGAAGTGGGATTATATTTAACTGGAGGATCATCACTTATTAAGAATTTAGATAAGTTCGTAAGCAAGGAAGTGGGAGTTAGAGTTTCAACTACCACATCTCCATTTGAGTCTGTTATCAGAGGAGTTTCAATGATTGTCTCAGATCCTAAGTACAGAAATCTAATGTACGAACCAACTGATAGTAGTTTTTAAATTAAAATAGAAAAACTTTGGAAGGTAATTTTATGAAGAAGAAATCAACTTTTAGTATAAAACCGAATGTTTTGCTTTTTATATTAACATTTGTGTGCATTATCATTTTAGTATTGTCATCAGCATGGCCTAACTATAAATCACCTACTAAGAGAGTGGTGGGAGTTACAGTTATTCCATTACAAAATGGTCTTAATTCTATTGGTGAATGGTTTGCCACAAAGACTGATATGCTAAAGTCTATTAGAAAATTAAAAAATGAAAATGCTAAGTTAAAAAAGAAAAATGACAGACTTACTGAAGATAATTCTAAATTAGCACAGAGTAAATATGAGTTAACCAGACTAAGAAAGTTATATGCGCTAGATAGTGATTATTCTCAGTATAAGAAGATTGCAGCACAGGTTATTGGAAAAAATACCGGTAACTGGTTTAATACCTTTGTGATTAACAGAGGTTCAAAAAATGGTATTAAGAAGGATATGAATGTAATAAGCTCCGGTGGCTTAGTTGGTATCGTATATGATGTGGGAACAAACTATGCCAAGGTTAGATCAATTATAGATGATGAGAGTGGAGTTAGCGTATCTTTTGCTAATACATCTGATTCAGGTATCGTAAGCGGAAGCTTAAAATTAATAGAAAATGGTACATTGAATATAACAGGTATCCCATATAATGCTAAGGTTTCAGAGGGTGATATGGTGGTTACTTCCCGTATCAGTGATAAGTTCTTACCTGGTATCTTAGTAGGTTATGTTAAAACTGTTAAAAAGGATAATAATAAGCTTACACAGTCAGGAAAGATTATTCCGGTTGTGGATTTCGAGCATATTGATGAAGTGTTAATTATCACAAAGATTAAGGAAAATGTTGAGGATTAGATTCAATGAAACATAGACTGTTTAACGCTTTGATTACAGGTATAATTATAATTTTTGCCTGCAGTATTCAAAGCTTTATGGCTGAAAAATCTAATATTGTAACGCCGAACTTACTAATGATGGTCACTAGTATATTCGGATATATGAGAGGCAGAAATTACGGTATGCTAACAGGTTTTGTCTGCGGTTTATTCGTAGATGTAATGTTTGGTGATGTAATTGGACTGTGCGCATTAATCTATATGATAGCAGGCTATTTTGCCGGATTATTTAGAAGAATGTTTTACAGCGATAAGGTTTTTATGCCAATGTCCATCGTATTTATCTGTGATTTCATATACAATATTTTATTTTATATCATCAGATTCGTTCTTAGAAATAAGTTAGATTTCTTATACTATCTAAGAAAAGTTATTGTGCCGGAGATGGTTATAACAGCGTTTGTGGCATTAATATTATATAAGGCATTTTATGTTTTAAATGAAAAATACTTAAATGAAAAACAGGAGAGTTTAATTAGTTTTGATTAGCGATTTTTTATATACATTAAATAAAATAATTAAATCAAGAATATTCTTAGTAGGATTGTTTTTTACAATCCTTTTTGGCGTGCTTATCTCTAGAATTTTTGATCTTCAGATTATCAATGAAAATTATTATATGAGCACTTATATCCAGCAGTCTGAGAGAAAAATTTATACTTCAGGAACTAGAGGAAAAATCTTAGATGCTAAGGGTAAGGTATTAGCTTATGACACATTAGCTTATGCAGTTACTATTGAAGATAAGCTAGATAGCACAGATGATAAAAATCAGAAATTAAATAGCATCGTTGAAAAATCTATTGATATCATTGAAAAATATGGGGATCATGTTATTGTGGATTTTCCTATTTATTTAGATAGCGATGGTAGATGGACTGAAAATTTCACATCTCAGACAGCTAAAGAGAGACTTCTTAAAGATATTTTAGGCGATGACATGAAGGATAATGAGACAGGAAGAGTATATAAAGATGCCTCAGCTCCTGAAATTATTGCCTATATGAAAAATAGCTTCTTTGAGATTAAGTCAGATTGTACTGATAAAAAATTATTAAAGATTATTGCCATTAGATATAATTTATATTCTAATGCTTACCAGAAGTATGTTACAACTACTATAGCCAATGAAGTTTCTAAAAAGACTGTGGTAGCTATTCAGGAGAATAAGGCAGACTTAACAGGTGTCAGCATCGAAGAGAAGTCTATTAGAAAATATAATGATTCTAAGTATTTTGCACCTATTTTAGGATATACAGGAACAATCTCTGAGGAGGAGATGAATAAACAAAATAGCAAGGGCAATGACTATATTAACAGTGATATAGTAGGTAAGGCCGGCATTGAATATACTATGGAATCAGAGCTTAAGGGTAGCAGAGGAGAGAAGAAGATTTTTACTGACAGTACAGGTAAAATTCTTTCAACTATTTCAAAGACTGATCCTACAGCCGGCAATGATGTCTATCTTTCACTAGATTCTAAACAGCAGATTGCAGCTTATAAATTGCTAGAAAAAAAGATTGCCAGTATCCTAATTTCAGAGTTAGTAAACTATGATTTAGATGAGTCAAAGGAAACTGATGACGATATTCATTTGATTCCTATTAAAAGAGTTTACTCACAGCTTATTAGAAATAATGTAGTAAGCTTAAAGGGACTTAAGAAAAAGAGAACTGCTAATGAGAAGGCGGTTTATTCTGTATATAAAGATAGCCTAAAAGTGGCTACAAAGAAGATGGTTAAACAGCTAGACAGTGATTCTGGCGTGGTTTATAACGAATTAAACGATGAATTTAAAGAATATTATGATTATATTTATACATTGCTTAAGAATGATGGCATACTTTTAACATCCACTATTGATACTGAGGACAAGACATATAATAAATATGTTGACGGTAAAATCAGTATGAACAGCTTTATTAAATATGCAATTAAGTCTAACTGGATTAGCTTAGATAATTTAGGAGTATCTAATGATTATCTTTCATCAGAAGAGACTTATGATGCCATCAAAAAGTATATTGAAAATGATATGCGAAAGAATACAACATTCGCTAAAATTGTTATGCACTATAGAATTTATGATGGATCATTAAGTGGTTCTAGAGTGTGTATGCTATTATATGATCAGCATATTTTAAAGATGGATAAGGAGCAGTATTCTCTTTTAAATAATTTTGATTCATCTGCCACTTACAGATTTATTGTTAAGCAGATTAAAAAATTAAATATTACACCGGCGCAGATTGCTCTAGATCCATGTTCTGGAAGTGTTATTATGACTGATCCTAAATCAGGAAAAGTTAAGGTTATGGTTACATATCCTAGTTATGATAATAATAAATTATCAGGATCAGTAGACCCTGAATATTGGGAAAAATTAACAGAGGATATGTCTGATCCATTGTATAATAGAGCTACAATGGGTGCCACAGCTCCAGGTTCTACATTTAAGATGTGTACTGCAATGACAGCATTAGAGTATGATATTATCTCTACTAGTGAGTCTATTAACTGTAAGGGTAAATATGAGACTGTTAAGCCATCTCCTAAATGTTGGATTTACCCATCTGCACATGGTTCATTGGCAGTAAGCGGGGCTATAGCTCAGTCATGTAACTATTTCTTCTATGAAATGGGATGGAGATTAGCTCATTACGGAGTTAAGACCTATGATAGCCAAACTGGTTTAGGCCACATGGAAAAATATGCCACTAAGTTAGGCCTTAATATGAAATCAGGAGTGGAAATTACTGAGAAAGCACCACATTTTTCAACTGAAAATGCTATTTCATCAGCTATTGGACAGGGTAGTCATGCCTATGCTCCAATTCAGATTTCCAGATATTTAAATACATTGGCTAATGGTGGAAAAAACTATAATCTATCATTGATTAACAAGGTTAATTCTAGCAATGGAAAATTAGTTTATAAGAAAAAATCTAAAATGAAAAATAAGATTGATGCGGATGCATCAACATGGAGTGCAATTCACTCAGGAATGAGAAAGGTAGTAACAGGCGGTACTGTTGAGAAATTCTTTACAGATACTAAGATTGCCATTGCAGGTAAGTCTGGTACTGCACAGGAGAATAAGCATAGAAACTCTCACTCATTGTTTATTGCATATGCTCCATATAATAATCCAAAGGTTGCTGTAACTGCAGTAATTCCATTTGGTAACTCATCTCACGATTCAGCTGAGTTAGCTAAGAATGTTATTCAGTATTATTATGGTGAGATTAAGGATAAGGATATCAATAAGGAAGTTAAGAAAGAGAAGGCGGACCGAGTTACTTTAGACTAGTGATAAGGAGTAATTATGTTTAAGAAAATACGTAATCATTTAAAAGAATATAAATTTTCTAATCTTAATTTTAGAATTATAATTTACGTTTTAGCTTTGACGGCTATCGGTGTCATTACCATTGGTAGTGCCACTGATGATTCGTCATACCAGATAAAACAGCTAGTGGGATTCGGATTAGGATTAGCAGGCATGATTTTCTTTATGCTATTTGACCATAAGATAGTATTTAAGTTTTATTGGTTAACTTATGCTTTGACTATTTTGGCCCTTTTATCAGTATTGGTTTTAGGAACTTCGAGTAAGGGTGCTAAAAGATGGATTGATTTGCGTGTAATTAGATTTCAGCCATCAGAGTTTGTTAAAGTATTATTTATTATTTTCTTAGTTTGTTATTTAGCTAAACATAAGGATACCCTTGACACATTTAAAACATTGGCTACAATTACCGTGCTGTCATTGATACCGTTGGGATTAATATATAAAGAACCGGATTTGTCTACAACTATAGTTTATTTTGTGACATTTTGTGTTATAATGTTCTTATCAGGGGTGCATTACAAGATTATTGCCGGAATATTAATTATATTCTTACCGCTTATATTAGTTGTGGGCTATATTGTAATTCAGCCGGAAAGCGGAATATTAGATAAATATCAGTATGATAGAATTACCGGATTCTTAAATGATTCAGGAAAAGATTCAGACGGAGACAGATACCAGCAGGAGAACTCTATTTTGGCTATTGGTTCCGGAGGACTACAGGGTAAGGGACTGGATAATGAAAATTCTACTTCTGTAAAGAATGGTAATTTTATTGCTGAGGCACATACAGACTTTATTTTCACTGTTATCGGTGAAGAGCTAGGTTTCGTAGGTGGTGCCAGTGTTATTATACTTTTATTCTTAATTTTATTAGAATGTTTTATCACTGGATCTAGAGCACCGGATTTAGCTGGAAGGCTATATTGCTATGGATACGGAATAGTGATTGGAATACAGACGTTTATTAATATATCAGTAGCCACAATGATTTTACCTAATACAGGATTAACATTACCTTTTGTAAGTTACGGATTAACTTCTCTACTTAGTATGTATTGTGGAATAGGAATATTATTAAATATCAGTTTACAAAGAAGGAAAGCTTATAATTAAATTTTTACTTGTAAGATAGGGAGAGTGAGATGAATATTGGATTAATTGCACATGATGCAAAAAAGAATTTAATGCAGAATTTTTGTGTGGCATACAGAGGAATATTATCTGAGAATACATTATATGCCACAGGAACAACAGGTAGATTAATTGAGGAGGCTGCCAATTTAAATATTCACAAATTTTTAGCTGGTCATTTAGGTGGCGAGCAGCAAATGTGTGCGCAGCTAGAACAGAATCAAATAGATTTGGTTATCTTTTTAAGGGATCCACAAAATCCTAAATCCCACGAGCCTGATATTCATAAGGTGGTAATGTTGTGTGATATACATAATATTCCATTGGCTACCAATGTAGCTACAGCGGAATTGCTGATTAAGTCATTAGGCCGAGGTGATATGGAATGGCGTGAGATGTACAAATAATTTATATAGGAGGTGCATGCCAATGATAAAAATCGTCTGCGGAGAGAAGGGCAGAGGCAAGACCAAGCATATGTTAGAGCTGGCCAATAAGCAGGTTAGTAAATCTAACGGATCAGTTATTTTCATTGATAAGAGTGAAGATAAAATCTACGACCTTAACAATGAAATAAGATTGATTGATATCACACAGTATCCTATTAAGAATCAGGTCGGATTTATAGGATTCATTTCTGGATTGCTGGCGGGAAATCATGATATCGATTGCATTTTTATTGACAGTTTATTAAATACTTCTACAACTGATAATATTGATTCTATTTTAAGAAGATTAAATGAACTAAGTAAAGATGTAGAATTTGTGGTAAGTATTAGTTTATCTAAAGAACATATTCCGGATAGTTACAAGGATAAAATAATAGTATCATTATAGGAATTCGAAAACATTAAAGAAAGCATAGGTAGATTTTACTTTTGCTTTCTTTAATAACGTATAAGGATAGGTTATGAATAGTAAAAAGGAAAACAGTAAAGTTATAAAATTTAATGGCAAAACACCTTTTAAAATGTTGCTTTTATTTTTGTTAGTTATCGTCGCATATATTGTGGCATATGTATTTAATTACTTCAATAAAGAAGATATTTCTTATTTTGAGGTGACTAGAGGCTCAAATGATGATGAGGTTAGTCAGGTTTTTCAGGGCATTGCCATCAGAGATGAGTTAACAGTTAAAACTAAACAAGGTGGATATATTGATTATTTCGTTAATGAAAATTCTAGAGTATCTAAGAATACCATTTTATATAGTGTTGACTCCACTGGAAAATTAAAAAGAAAATTAGATAAATTAAATGCTAATGCGGCCTCTCTAACAGATGAAAATTTAGCTACTATTTCAGAAAATATTTACGAGTTTTCCAATAATTATAATGATATGAAATTTTCAGAGGTTTACAATTTCAAGACCAGCATTAAGGGTAAGGTGGTTGATTTAGTAAACAGAAACTCTCTTAATAAGATTTCTAAAAAGAATAAAAACTATTCTATCAATAAAGCGGATGTTACAGGCATTGTACTTTATAGAACTGATGGATTTGAGAAATTAAAGCCATCAAAATTAAAAGTCGAGTACTTTAATAATAAAGAATATAAGTTAAACAAAATCACATCAGGGGACAAAGTTAATAAAGGTGATGTGGTTTATAAAACAATAAACGATGAGGAGTGGAGTGTGGCTATTCCACTAAGCGATAAGGATGCTAAAAAATATAAAAAAACAGAAGCTGTCAATATTACCTTCTTAAGTGATAATCTTGAAACAAAAGCTAATTTTAAGATTATAAAAGGAGCAGATTATAAGAACTACGGAATTATAACTCTTTCTAAGTATGTCATCAGATATTCTACAGAGCGATTATTTAATATTAAGATCGTAGGTGAATCCCTTAACGGCTTAAAGATTCCTAAGAGTGCAATGGTTCACCAAAGAATCTATAAGATACCTAAGAAGTTTGGTATTAGAGGTGGAAATTCTACTTCTAAAGTAGGTTTTAGAGTTCGTAATGATAAGAATATCAAGGCTGATATTGAACCAAAATACATTGATATTAATGGTACAGATGATAAATATTATTATATATCTTCTAGCAATATTAATGCCGGAGATATATTAGATGGAATAAATTCTAATGATATGTATATTGTAAGCGAATATGAAAATGCCAAGGGTGTTTTTGATATTTCTAATGGATATGCTAGATTCGTTAAGGTTAATGAAATCTATAAAACTGATGAGTATTATCTAGTTAAACGTGATCAATTCGGATTACATGAGTATGACAGAATAGCCCTTGATGGTTCTACATTAAAGGATAGACAGATTATATCAAGATAGAGGAGATAATTATGATATTAGAAAACATTGAAGTAGTTAGAGAAAATATAAAGGCTGCATGTGAGAGAAGCAATAGAAACGTGGAAGATGTTACATTAATTGCTGTTAGTAAGACTAAGCCTTATACAGATATTGAGGAGGCTTTAAAGTCAGGAATTAGAGATTACGGTGAAAATAAAGTTCAGGAATTAAGTGAGAAATATGAAATTTTACCTAAGGATATTAAATGGCATATGATTGGCCATCTTCAGAGAAACAAGGTTAAGTATCTTCCTAATAAGGCATACTTAATTCACTCTGTGGATTCTATTAGATTAGCTAATCAGATTGAAAAGGAGTTCGCTAAAGCTGGCGATGTGGCTAAGATTTTAATTGAGGTCAATGTGGCAGGCGAGGAGAGCAAGTTCGGTGTTAAGGTAGATGAGGTATTGCCTTTAATTGAAGAAATTTCTAAGTTAGAACATGTTTTGGTAATGGGGCTTATGACTATCGCACCATATACTGACAATCCAGAGAGTAATCGTACATATTTTAGACAATTAAAGCAATTATCAGTTGACATTGAGTCTAAAAACATTGATAATATTAGTATGACTGTGCTCTCAATGGGTATGACTGGTGACTATCAGGTGGCCATTGAAGAAGGAGCTACTCATGTTAGAGTTGGCACAGGTATTTTTGGAGAAAGAAATTACAATATATAAATATAGATTAAGTTTAGGAGAGAATTATGTCAGCAATTGATAAGTTAAAAAACATGATGTTCCCTGGGGACTACGATGATTATGATGAAGATTACTACGATGAAGATTATGATGATAACTACGATGAGGATGAGGTAGAAGTTCAGTCAGCCCGCGAGGATGACTATGAGGATGATTTCGATGATTACGAAGAAATTCCTAAAAAGACTACTAAAAGCAGATTTTCTAGATCTAGCAGACGTTCATCTAAAGTAGTTAATATGAATCAGAAGCCAGGTATGGAAGTTGTTGTTATGAAGCCTACATACTATGAAAATTCTAAAGATGTTATCGATATGCTTTTACAGGGAAGCGCTGTTATTCTAAATTTAGAAGGAATGAAGTTAGATTTAGCTCAGCGTATTGTGGATGTGGTTTCAGGTGGATGTTATTCTATCCAGGGAAGTCTTCAGAAGATTAGTGGATATATCTACTTAATTACACCTAAGTCAGTTCATATTACAGGTGATTATTTAGAATTATTAAATTCTGATAATGCATCTTCAGGAGCTAATAGCTACAGAGACAGATATTAAAATGAATAAAGAAGAATTATTTATAAAAAATCGACTTATAGAGTTAGCAAATCAGGCTTATAATAGAGGAATCTATGTAAGTTCAGATTTTTTGAACCTTAATGAAATCAATATATTAAATAATATTAATAATGAATTACCTCCTGTTAACCGAGTCCTTACAGGAGGTAATTCTTATGCAGAAAGAAAAATTGTAATCTTTGATGATTATTTAGAATATGAATGTATTCTGCCTATTTTACTTCTTAGAATATCGCCATTGGCTCCTAAATTTTCAGGGCCTCTAAGTCACAGAGATTTTTTAGGCTCTATTCTAGGTTTAGGAATCGATAGAGCTAAGATAGGCGATATTTTTATTAAGGAAAATGAAGCATTTATCTATGTTAAAGAGGAAATTGCAGATTTTATAAAAGAGAATTTATCAAAAGTAAAACATACTAATATTAAATGTGAAATCCTTGATTGCAATGAAGTAGATGTAAAACCTAAATTTATTGATATTGCTGCTACAGTTACCAGTGTTAGACTAGATAAATTGATTTCTCTAGCCTTTAATTTAGCTAGAAACAAGGTGATTCCATTTATTGAAAATGAAAAAGTATTTGTAAATGGAAAAATTATTACCAGCAATGCATATAAGCCGCATGTAGGAGATATTATCTCAGTTAGGGGAAAAGGAAAATTTATCTATTATAGTAACAATGGTCTCTCTAAAAAAGAAAGAGAGCGAATTCAACTAAAAATATATAATTAAGGAGATTTTTATGTTAAATACAAAGGATACCAGATTACCGGTTAAATACAATGGTGAGTTTTCATATGACATAGTTTTTAATAATGAGTTTGAACAGTTAAAAGATGAATTATTAAACTTAGATTTAAGTTTTAAGAAAATCTGTATTGTCACTGATTCTAATGTAGGCCCAATATATGCTGAAAAATTAAAGGAAATTTTAGAGCCTATAGCACAGGTTGTTATTTTCCAGTTTGAGGCCGGTGAGAAAAATAAGCATTTAGGTGTTATTGAAGAAATGTATGAGACATTAATTCTTAATAAATTTGATAGAAAAGATATTATGATTGCCCTTGGCGGTGGTGTGGTAGGAGATATGACAGGATTTTGTGCTGCTACATATTTAAGAGGCATTGATTTTATTCAGGTTCCAACATCACTCTTAGCTCAGGTTGATTCTAGCGTAGGCGGAAAGACAGGGGTTGATTTTAAGAAATATAAAAATATGGTGGGTGCATTTAAGATGCCTAAGCTGGTATATATGAATTTATCCAGCCTTAATTCATTGCCAGAGAGAGAATATTTATCTGGAATGGGCGAGATTATTAAGCATGGATTAATACAGGATAAGGATTTCTATAATTGGCTAAAGGAAAATAAGGATAAGATTATAGATAAGGATTATGACACACTTAAGACAATGGTCTTAGAGAGCTGCAATATAAAAAGAGAAGTAGTGGAAATAGATCCTACAGAAAAGGGAATTAGAGCTACTCTTAATTTCGGTCATACCATTGGCCATGCGGTGGAAAAGGAGAAGAACTTTTCACTATTGCACGGAGAGTGCGTATGTATCGGTATGGTGGCAGCCAGCTTAATATGCAATAAATTAGGTAAAATATCAGATGAAGAGTTAGCTGATATTATAAAGACTATAGAAGAGTTTAAGTTACCGGTTTTAACATCAGATATTGATGCTAAATCTGTTTTAGATGCCACTTTTAATGATAAAAAGATGGAAGGCGGAAAGGTTAAGTTCGTTCTTTTAGAGGAGATTGGAAAAGCGTATATTACTAAAGAGTTAACTAATGATATAATCCTTGATGCCTGCAATTATGTTATTAAATAATGGAGTTTATATGAATAAGTTTAAGTTAAGACAGTATATAAGCCTTAGTTTAATCACAGTGATTTTAATTTTTTTAGATCAGATTACTAAGTTATTAGCAAAGAATCATTTAATGGGACACAAACCTATTATCATAATTCCTAATATTTTAAAATTAGATTATTTAGATGGTGGAAATCGCGGCGCAGCTTTTGGAATGCTTCATAATAAATTGATGTTTTTCATCTTTATTACTATATTGGCAATAGCTGTTATTATAGCTATTATTAAAAATAGCATTTATGTTTTAGACTATGGTATTAACAATAATTATGATCTTATTATTAAAGCAAAAAAGACAATGTTATTATTAAATTATATGATGAGCGTTTTATTAGCAGGAGCTATAGGAAATTTTATTGATAGATGTACTAGAAAAAGTGTAATTGACTTTATTTCCTTTGATTTTATTAATTTTCCAATATTTAATGTAGCTGATATCTATGTTACGGTATCATGCGCATTTATAATGATAATTTGTATTTTTAGGCTAGATGGTCAGTTATTTAATTATATTTTTTCCTTTAAAAAACCTAATTTAGATGAGTTAAAAGAGAAAGAGAAAGAAAAATATGTCAGACGTTTTCGTAGTTAATGAAGATGAAGTAAATACTAGAATTGATAAATATTTAAATGTTAAGTATCCTGAGGAATCCAGAACTTTTATACAAAAGCTAATAAAAGACGAAAATATTTTAGTGAATAATAAACCGGTTAAAAGCAATTATAAATTGCGAATGGATGATGAAATATCTGTGGATATTCCAGAGCCGGTTATGTTAGATATTAAGCCGGTAAATATACCTATTGATATTATTTATGAGGATGAAGATGTTTTAATTGTAAATAAACCTAAAGATATGGTAGTTCATCCGGCGCCAGGTCATTATGAGGATACATTGGTTAATGCCATAATGTATCATTGTAAGGATAACTTATCATCAATTAATGGTGTTTTAAGACCTGGAATTGTTCATAGAATCGATAAAGACACTACAGGCGCGTTAATTATCTGCAAAAACGATTATGCCCATAATTTTATTGCAGATCAATTAAAAACTCATGAGTCTAACAGAACTTATGTGGGAATTGTCTGGGGCGTGCTAAAAGACGATGAAGGTGTAATAAATGCTCCAATAGGTCGTCATAAGACGAATCGTAAGCTTATGGCCATTAATGAAAACGGTAAAGAAGCTATTACACATTATAAAGTAATAAAACGCTTTAAGAAATATACTTATGTGGAATTTAAGCTTGAGACTGGTCGAACACATCAGATAAGAGTTCATATGGCCAGCATAAATCATCCATTGTTAGGTGATGAACAATATAATAGATATCCATCGCCTTATAAATTGCAGGGACAATGTCTTCATGCTAAAACAATTGGATTTATTCATCCTAGAACAAATGAGTATGTAGAGTTTGAGGCTCAGATACCTGAGTATATGAAACATCTCTTAGAAATATTAGATTAAATAAATTATTAAATAATTAAATAAATAATAAACGAATAATAAACGCAATAATTAGGCAAACCTTAAAATCCCTTGTAAATAAAGGGATTTTATGCTATATTTCTATATATAGTTCTTCGTTAAACTTGTCTTTTGCGAATAGTTGGATATTGATATGAATGAGAAAAGATTATTAAGTTATATTAGAAAAGCTGTTAGCAAATATGATATGATTCAGGAAAATGATAAGATTGCTGTTGGTATTTCCGGGGGTAAGGATAGTTTAGCACTACTCTGGGGATTAGCTAAGCTTAAAAGATTTTATCCTAATAAGTTTGATATTGTAGCCATTACCGTTAATGTGGGTTTTGATAATATGGACTTTACTGAAGTTAAAAAGTTTTGTGAAGATTTAAAAATTGATTATCATATTATTGATACTGAAATAAAAGAAATTGTTTTTGATATTAGAAAAGAAAAAAATCCATGTTCCCTTTGCGCTAAGATGCGTAAAGGTGCTTTTAATGAAAAAGCTAAGGAATTAAATTGTAATAAAATTGCATATGCCCATAATATGGATGATGTTTCAGAAACTTTAATGATGTCTTTAATCTATGAAGGACGTATTAATTGTTTTGAACCGGTAACTTATTTAGATAGAATGGATTTAACCCTTATTAGACCACTTCTCTTCTCTCCTGAGAAGGATGTAAAAGGTTTTGCAAATAAGTATAATTTACCAGTTGTAAAAAGCACATGTCCGGCTGATGGAAATACTAAACGTGAGTATACTAAAAATTTACTTCACGCTATTAATACTGATGCACCTGGCGTTATAGAGAGAATTTCCAATGCAGCCTTTGATTTATATAAAGAAGGTGAATAATATGGCTAAGGATAGAAATTATCACGAGCAGGTTATAATAAAAAATGAATTAAAGCTTAGAGAACTTCAAAAAGGTTTACCTAGATTTTGTGCTGAATTTTTTAGAGGTATTGAGCCTAGGACTTCTTCTCGTACCAGAATAGCTTATGGATACGACTTAACAGTGTTTTTTAACTATTTAATGGAGAATAATCCTAGTCTTTCAAAAGGCGATGTAAGAGATATTTCATTGGATGTTTTAGATAGTATTACTCCTACTGATATCGAGGAATATTTAGCTTATTTAAAATATTATGTTTCAGAAGATGGAAAGGAACATACTAATAATGAAAGAGGCATTATGAGAAAGCTGGCGTGCCTTAGATCTCTATACAAATATTTCTATAAGAAAGAAGCTATAAAAAATAATCCCGCTGCCATAGTAAGTATGCCTAAGATCCACCAGAAACAGATTGTAAGACTTGATGCCGATGAGGTGGGAAATTTATTAGATGAGGTGGAATTTGGAAATAATTTAACTAAGTCCCAACAGAAATTTCACGGAAAAACTAAGAAAAGAGATTTAGCTATCCTTACACTACTACTAGGTACGGGCATTCGTGTATCTGAGTGTGTAGGAATTGATATAAATGATTTAGATTTTAAAAATAGCGGAGTTAAGATTAGGCGAAAAGGTGGATATGAATCAGTAGTATATTTTAGCAATGAGGTGGCTTCTACTCTTCTAGATTATATAGATGAGAGAAAGACTATAATAGCCAGTGAAGGAAGCGAAAATGCACTATTTTTATCCTTACAGAAGAAACGAATAAGTGTAAGAGCTGTGGAAAATCTAGTGAAGAAATATTCTAGTTTAATCACTTCTCTTAAGAAAATTACTCCACATAAACTTAGAAGTACATATGGTACTGCTCTATATAAAGAAACTGGTGATATTTATTTAGTAGCTGATGTCTTAGGACATAAAGATGTTAATACTACTAAAAAGCATTATGCGGCTATAGAGGATGATCGAAGACGCAAAGCCAGGGATGCAGTAAAATTAAGAAAGGATTAGAGTGTAATGCTCTAATCCTTTTCTAATATAGAAGATATATAATAAGTTTAAAAGAGTTTATTTTATCTCTGTATCAGAATAATATGCTATATATAAGTAGCTACCTGAGTTTATATTATCTGATGATAAGTTGTTATTAGTATACACTTCGTCAATATATTCATCGATAGAAACATTAGTATTTTTAGTATATTCATTAGCTATATCTGTTAATGTATCTCCAGGCTTAACCATATAGCTTTTATAATATTTATATTTAGGTGTGGAATTACCGCTACTTTTAGCGTCTACATTATTTAAATAGATAGTTAGAACACTACAGATTATAGCGATAGTTACTAATAAAGCAGAAAGTACGTGTCTATTTCTCTGTGCTCTTCTTCTGCTGGCTGCATTTTTCTTAAGATTACTTCTTTCATAATTATTTTTTCTATTCATAATAATATCCTCCAAATATTAATAAAATTTAATGTTTAACGAACAGGTGTTCTGTTCTGTATCCTTATATTATCAAACGAACAAACGTTTGTCAATAGAAAAATCGAAAATGTGTTCGAAAATATTGAACATATATTCGAAATATGGTATTATAAGGTATATCAAGAAAGAAAAATATTTGGAGGTTTGTGAATGAGCGTTGATATTAGTTCTAAACAGAGAGAAATTTTAGATTATATAAAAAATTGTATATTAGATAAAGGATATCCCCCATCAGTTAGAGAGATATGTGATAATGTAGGTCTTAGATCTACTTCTTCTGTACATGCACATTTAAATACTCTTGAGGATAAAGGTTTAATAAGAAGAGATTCTTCTAAGACTAGAGCCATTGAGATAGTGGATGATGAGTTTAATGTACAGAGAAGAGATATTACTAATATTCCTATTATCGGTCAGGTGGCTGCAGGTTCACCTATTTTGGCTGTAGAAAATATTACTGATTATTTTGCTCTTCCATCATCTTTCCTTCCTAATGGTGATTATTTCGTTTTAAAGGTTAATGGAGATAGCATGATTAACGTAGGAATCTATGATGGAGATTATCTTATTGTTAAAAAGACTTCATCAGCTAGAAACGGAGAGATTGTGGT
>CACZSI010000048.1 GCA_902783775.1 uncultured Lachnospiraceae bacterium | reverse complement strand
TTTTTTGGTTATTATAATTATACCTTAAGGGATGAGCATATGGCTCATTTTTTATTTAATTGTAATTTACACCATTATACGGCCGTGGCCCCCTCGGATTACTCCGAGAGTGCCAAATTTGTATTAGCTATTTATTATTAACTATATTTACTATTGTAAACGTCTTTTAAAAATTTAGTTTTCAAGAATTTAATGTTAGTTTTGTAAATATACAAATTTTCTACTGAACATTTCAAATCTAGATTTCTCAAGTTTTTATTGAAAGCTACATCAATTGTCTCCATTCCACCCTTAACCTTAGTGAGGCTAATACTATTTAACCTATTATGGCACTCCCTATCATTACAGTGGTAATAATCATTTTTAGTCTCATTTTTCTCTCCATTAACCTTTGCTAATTAAAATGTTTAGGTAATCTTTTTACCACCTGGGCGGATAAAATTCCAACAACGACTCCGGCAAATATACCTGTCACCCACAACACTAAAAGATAATAAATAATTGAACTAGTTTTCGTAACAATCATTGCCACAATAATCTGTCCGACATTATGAGATATTCCTCCGGCTACACTGACGCTTGTCATTCCCACCTTATTAGTTCTCTTAAGTAGAATCATAACAATTCCACTTAAAACGCCACCTGCCATACTATATGCAATAGAAAACACACTTCCAAAAGTAAATCCCACAAGCAAAATTCGAATGATATTAATAATTATCGCTTCCTTCTCGTCTAATCTATAAAGCGCCACCATCACGACTAAATTAGTAAGTCCCAGCTTCATTCCAGGCACCATGGTCCCGATTATTATTTGACTTTCAATGTACGACAACACCATTGCCAATACAACCAGCAATGCTCGAATAGACAGTCTTCTAACGTTCATATTGCTTTTACTCATTATCTTACTCCTAATAGTTCTTCCCAAAAATTATTTTGCCACTGCATCTACAGCTGATTTATCATCGCTTTTTTTCGAAACGACTTCCACCACCACTTTATTTGGAAGGCATATTAAACTCTGCCCTACCTTTCTCACTTTCCCCTGCTTTACACAAAGTTTATCCGGGCAATCAGCTTCCTTAATATATGCCTCTCCATCCTTAATCACAAGGACATTTTTACCCTTATCCACAATAGGATAAATTCCATTTTTATTTAAAGAGTGCACTGCAACTATTTTTCCGTTAACTCTAACTTGAACATAATTACCGTTTTTAGATATTATTATATACGCTAAAAATAGCATAAGGGTAATAACTAAAATCCCAATCCAAATGCGCACTTCCATTTTTCTATCAGATTTATTCATGGTTCCTCCTGGTTAGTCTTAGACATTTTTGATTCTTTCCGGCCCCTCCGGTTAGTCTATTCTAACTTAGAGATATTATCATATCTAAAGTTATTTTTCAATATTTTTTATTATATGTTCCGCGCTGTTTTCTTATGTCTTAATTGCTACTAGATTTTATGATGCGCTTGCTTATAATTGTCACACACCAAAAAACCAACAAGCAGCCCAGCCCTCCTCCTATCGTGTCAATCAACACATCCATTATCTGCGGACTACGACCTTTGACAAAACCTTGATGAAACTCATCGCTTATGGCATAAACAAAGACCCACATCGCAGTTCCCAGTAATTGAATTTTCAAAACGGACCTTAACGTTTTCCCACTTCTAATTTTCTCAAAAGTAAGAAGGAACAAACTCACTAAAATGCCCAGAATAGTATATTCACCTAAATGCCCTGTTTTTCGAACCATAAAGCTAGTTAAATCAAATATTTTTTTCTGTTCCCGCAAAGATAAATTATCATAATCAGAATGAATAATATGAACCACCTTTATTGTGATTTTATCACTAAGCCCCTGGGATTCCACATCTGTCGCCGCAGAAAAACCAAATATAATATCCATCCACAATATAATTAAAGCAATAAGAATAAACCTAGCTACAATATATTTTTTCATATTCAGAATAAAATTTCTCCTATTTTTAAAACATAAATTAATATACACATATGTTATAGTAACTCTTTTATTGTATCATACTTATTAAGTAAACTCTCTCTTCATGTTATGTATGTTATATATGTTCTGCACTTTTCGCAAATCCGTACGCAAAAAGCACCCTCGGATTACTCCGAGAGTGCCAAATTTGTATTAGCTATTTATTCGTAACTATATTTATAATTGTAAACGACTTCAAAAAATTTGTTCTTCAAGAATTTAATGTTAGTTTTGTAAATATGCAAATATTCTACTGAACATTTCAAATCTATATTTCTCAAGTTTTTATTGTAAGATACATCAATTGTCTCCATTCCACCCTTAACCTTAGGGAGGCTAATACTATTCAACCTATTATGGCTGCAATATACATTATTAAGTTTTTTGTTTTTACTTAAATCCAATGTGCTAATCTTATTATGTGCGCAATATAAATAATCTAATCTTTTATTATATGTAACGTCTAACTTAGTTATTTTATTATTCTCACACTCAAACAACCACAAATCTTTATTTTTTGACACATCTAAGTCTGTTATCTTATTTCTCGAACAATTTAGTCTAGACAACTCTTTATTCTTGGACACATTGATTCTTTTAATATTATTGTGATTACAGCTTAATGCTTCTAATTTTTTATTCTTAGTTACATTAATCTTATTGAGATTATTTTTTCCTACATATAGTTCTTCGAGTTTTTTATTCTTAGTCACATTTATAGATTTAAGATTGTTTCTTCCTAGCTTTAAGAAAGTCAATTTCTTGCATCTTTTGACGTTTATCTTCTTTAAGTTATTGTGGCTAAGAGACAAATATCTTAGCTTATTCTTCTTAGGCACTGTCACCTTTGACAACTTATTGTGACTTAAATCTAAATCTTCAACATCTTTGGTAGCTTTAATCTTTTTTAGTTTATTATATGACAAGTCTATTATTTCTAACTTTTTGCACTTCTTGATTTTTGCAGCCTTTATCTTATTGCAACTGCAATCAACATCTTCCAATTTAGGACAATTACTAAACTCTATTTTTTTTAAACGTCCTTCGCGAACAGTCGCAGAGATTAGTTTATTTTTATTCTTAATGCTAAGGTTTGTAAAAGAATTATGATCCATTTTAATGTACTTCAAATTATTGCAGCCACCCAAATCAATCGTTTTGCAAGCTGTATAATAGACATACAACTTCTTCAGTTTAGGACGTTTTCCAAGCTTAATTTTTTTAACCTTTGTTCCATCTATTAGCAATTTCTTGAGTTTTTTATTATTGCTCAATTCAATCTTTTTAATTTTATCTGAGTAGATTTCAAGAGTCTTCAAGTAGGATAAATAATTGATTCCATTCAGTTTTTTAATATTTTCCAAACAAATTTCTTTAATCTTTTTGTTTTCGACCTTTTCCAAATATCCGTTTTTGTTCTTATCATAACTCTTAACCTTTTTTCTTAATTTAGAATCTGGAAAAATATTTTTATCAATTGCGATGCCTTTGTTTTTAGTCGCTGGCACAGTTGTGTTTTCTGTCTTAGTAGTCTGCTGTTCAGGCGCAGTAGTTTCCTCCGCCGCTTTAACAGCAATGGACATATTTAGGGCCATCCCCATAAAGAGCGATAAAGCCAACGCCTTCAGTAATACATGTTTCAAACCTGTCTT
>CACZSI010000047.1 GCA_902783775.1 uncultured Lachnospiraceae bacterium | reverse complement strand
GGATTACTCAGATAAGACATGGACAAGCACAATTCAGGAGAAGGGTGAAACAACAGATTGTCTATATGAGTGGAAGAACATGTGGAATGAAGAAGTTGCCGGAGTATGGCAGGGTAAACCAGGCTGGGAGAACAGCGTAATGTCTAAACTTTCAGATTGGAATACATCATGTAATAAGAGAATTACAACTTCTCAGAAACAGTTAGATGATGCACTTAAGAAGTATTACAACTTCACAGATGAGCAGCTAAAAAAATAAGTAACTAATGAAGTGGCTGTAAAACACATTAAAACATAATAAATAACTGCGGAACTACCTCGTAAAAGATAGTTCCGCTTTTATGCCACTTATAGAAAGGACTAAAATGAAGAAAAGAGTAATCACAACTATCGTGCTAATTGCTGTAGTAGCAGTGGCAGCTGTGTGCTTATTTAAGGTATTTCTTAAAACTGAACCGGTTTATGTTAAGGGCGTAGACCAGGCTAAGTTTGACAAAGCGATAGAACTTCTTTCTACTTCATATCTGTCAGCAGGTGAAAAGAAAGAGGTTTATTATTCTGATTTCTTAAAAGAAAATAAGACTATCGGAGAGGGAAGCACTATCGCTACACTTAAAAATGGTGTGGGACCAGCTAAATATTACGCTGCTCATAAGGGCGAGGAAGGTGTAACTACTGACCTTTATAAAAACCATAAGGATGATATGGTTGTTTTAGCGTACCAGGAAAAAGCTACATATACAGTAAATGTTCCTAAGGCTGGATTATACTATTTAAATGTTGATTATATTGCAGCTGGAAAATCTATGTCTGACTATACAGCTTCTATGACAGTAAATGGTCAGCAGGATTACACAGAAATGAATACTATTTCTCTGCCATTAAATTGGACTGATACAGAGGATGGTTTCTCTAGTGCTGCAGATAAAAAGAAATTTGGTACAGATACATATGGTGACGAGATGGCTCCTAGCCAGAATAAGGTTGAAGGATGGATGAATACTTACTTATATAATAATACTTATTCATCTAGTGCTCCATTATGCGTAAAACTTAAAAAAGGTCAGAATGTTATTGAATTCGAAAACGTATCATCTGACGGTTTAGGTTTCAGTACAATGGTAGTTGAGGCGGCAGAACCTCAGGAGATTTCTTATGAGGAGTATTCACAGAAATATTCATCTGAGCCATTGATTACAGATAAAGACAGCAAATTAGAGATTGATTCAGTATATTACACCAAAAAGAATTCAGTTGATGCAATATATGAGTCAAGTGCTGAAGATTCACTTACTAGATTCGATATAGATCATGAAAAGTTAAATATATTAACATGGTCAGACCCAGGTACTGAAGTTACTTATTCTTTCGACGTTAAGAAGGCAGGTAACTACAATATCACTCTTCACTATTCAAGTGAAAAGAAAGAGTTTGATACATTTGAGACAATTAAGTTAGACGGAGCGGTTCCTTTTAGAGAGATGAGGGACTACAGATTTAAACCTGTTTCATCAGGATATGCTAATGAAACTCTTAATAATGGAAAGGGCGAAAATTATAAATTCCATTTAACACAGGGTAGACATACTATCACTGTTAAGCAGGAAAATGCTCCTATTATGGAGGCATACAGATATGCACTTCTATTACAGAAGCATATTACAGACTTCGATCTTCAGATTAAGAAGATTACTGGTAGTACAACTGATACAGAGAGAAACTGGAAGATGACTAAATATATTAAGGAAATTCCAGATTACTTAGAGGCTTATCAGACAGTTATCAGTTATTTAAGATATTCACTTCAGGATTACTCAACAAACGGTCAGGCTGGTGCTATCCTAGCATACTTTGACGGTGCAGAAGAGTTCATTAAAAATATGAGAGAATATCCGGACGATATTGCGCTTCACACTGATCAGTTAACAGGTGCAGACAACTCTATCTTAGTTTCACTAAGTAACTTCACAACAGAGGTAACTGCTAATAAATTCACATTAGATAGAATTTATATTACTGGTGACAAGTCAGCTATTGGAAAAGCTAATGCTTCAACAGGCACAGCTTTCTTAACAGGTGCGAAATCACTTCTAAATACATTCGTTTCATCTAAGTATTCTGCAGACGTAGCTACAGATGAAAAAACTGTAACAGTTTGGGTTAACAGAGCGGTTACTCACGTAGATTTACTACAGAAGATGGCGGATACAGAATTTAGAGATTATTATAAGCAGAAAACAGGTAAAGATATTAAGGTTAAGGTAGCAGCAATGCCTGATGTTAATAAGTTAACATTATCAATTGCAGCTAAGGAAACTCCTGACGTAGCATTAGGACTTATGTCATATGTACCATTCGACTTATCAAGCCGTGGTGCTTTATATGATTTATCTAAGTTTGATGACTTCTGGACAGTATCAAAGAGATTCCCTGCCGGAGCTTTTGTATCTTATGTATATAATGAAGGAATGTATGCTATTCCTGAGACAACAGACTTTAACGCTATTGTATATAGAAAAGATATCTTTAAGCAGTTAGGCCTAGAAGTACCTGAGACATGGGATGAGTTAAAAGATATTCTTCCTACTCTTCAGAGATACGGAAAGAACTTCTACCACAACATCTCACTTGGTACAACAGGTTATAAGTGGTTCTATCAGACAGCACCTATGATTCTTCAGAACGGTGGTAAGTTATACGTTCAGGATGAAAGCGGATTAGTTAAGACAGGTGTTGATACTAAGAGCAGCGTTAAGGGTCTTCAGACTCTAGGAGATTTCTTTACTAAGTTATCATTAGATACTTCAGTAAACACATTCTTTAACTCATTTAGATATTCACAGCTTCCTATCGGTATCATCGGTATGGAGGATTACACACTTATTAACAACGGAGCTCAGGAGCTTGACGGTAAGTGGGGAATATCTACATATTTAGGAACACCAGCAGCTGACGGAACAATCAATAGAAGTTTCGTTGCTAATGGTACAGGTGGTGTAATCTTTAAGGATTCTAAGAAGAAAGAAGCTGATTGGGAATTCTTAAAATGGTGGACTAGTGAAAAAGTACAGACTGAGTACACTTACACACTTCGTTCAACATACGGAAAGACATACTTCTGGTTATCAGCTAACAAGGGTGCTTTAGCAAACAACCCAATGGATGAGGCAGATAAGCAGATTGTATTAAAACAGATTGACTGGGTAACAGACGTTACAAGAACACCTGGTCAGTACTTATTAGAGAGAACAATCTCAAATATCTGGACTACAATGGTATTTGACGGTACATCAGCTCAGGTAGCAGTAGACGAAGCTAAGCAGGATGTAAACAAAGAGATTGTAAGAAAGATGCAGGAACTTGGTTATTATAATGATGACGGAAAGATGATCAAGAAATTCAAACTTAGAGGATATGACTGGATTAAAGAAAACCAGACTAATGCACCTGAAGAACAAGTAGAAACCGGAAAGGAGGACAGTAACTAATGGCAGCTGAAGGAAAGAAGAAAAAACTTTTTGAAACTGAAGGATTCCACTCATTTGTACTGTTACTTCCGTACGGAGCGTTGTTCTTTACATTTATCCTTCTACCTATTATGGTAGCGATTGGATTATCATTTACATATTTTGATGTAATTAGAACACCTAGATTTGCCGGTATGAACAACTACATTACATTACTTACCGGCGATGAAGTGTTTATGAAATACGTTTTACCTAACACAATCTTATATGCGATTGTAGTAGGTATCGGAGGATACGTTTTATCATTCATTATGGCATGGATTTTAGCACAGGTTACTCCTAGAGCTAGAACATTATATGCTTTAGCAATGTATACTCCATCAATGGTAGGACCTCTTATGATCCAGAATATTTGGAAGGTTATCTTCTCTGGAGATCAGAATGGTTATGCCAACTCCTATATGATGAAATTAGGAATTATAGAACAGCCTATTCAGTGGCTGATTTCATCTGATTACTTTATGACAATTATGATTTTCGTATCACTATGGTCTTCCATGGGTGTAGGTTTCTTGTCAATGTTATCAGGTATTATGAACATCGATCAGGAATTATACGAAGCAGCATATGTAGACGGTATAAAGAACAGAGCACAGGAAATTATTTATATTACAATTCCATCAATGAAACCACAGATGTTATTCGGTGCCGTTATGTCAATCGTTAACGCATTTAACATGGGTTGGATTGGTGTGGCCTTAGCCGGCGCGAACCCAACACCGGATTACAGTGGACAGTTGATTGCTAACCACATCGACGATTTTGCTTATGTAAGATATGAGATGGGTTACGCCACAGCGGTTTCCGTAGCATTGCTAGCTTTAGTATGGATTTGTAGTAAAGTAGCTAATAACTTATTTACAGAAAAAGATGAATATTAGAAAGGAGGATTCATAAATGGCAGGATTTCAGGGTAATAGAATTAACCCATCTAGATTTAGTGCAGGACAGTTGAAGTTCCATATAATCGCATTTCCTTTAGCGATATTTATGATTCTTCCTGTAGTGTTAATGGTAAGTAATGCATTTAAAACATTGGGAGAATTCTTTAGATTCCCACCAACATTTATTGTGCATAATCCGACAATGGATAACTGGGTTAAGTTAGTTAAGATGGCTGGTTCAACCGGTGTTCCAATGTCCAGATACTTTGTAAACTCAATGTTCGTAGCTTTCCTAACTGTTATATTAAACTTAATATTAACAATTATGGCAGCTTACGCATTCTCAAAGAAGAAATTTAAATTAAAAGGTGCTTTATGGGAAGTTAACCAGATGGCCTTGATGTTCGTAGCAACATCAGTGTCAATCCCACGTTACCTTATCATTGTTAAGTTGGGAGCATATAACACATGGATGGCTCATATTCTTCCACTTATTGCAATGCCAGTAGGATTGTTCCTTGTAAAACAGTTCGTAGATGGTATTCCAGATGCCTTAATCGAGGCAGCCGTTGTGGATGGTGCAGGAGATACAACTATTCTTAGAAAGATTATCATCCCACTATCTAAACCAGCCCTTGCTACATCAGTCGTATTGACATTCCAGCAGGTTTGGGGAAACGTAGAATCATCTAACAACTACATTACAAGTGAATCACTTAAAACGCTACCGTACTATATCGGTTCATTGCAGGTACAGAACGTTATGGCCTCAATGGGTGTAACTGCGGCAGCAAGTTTGTTAACATTTATACCAACATTAATCTTATTCATCATAATGCAGTCTAAGGTTATGAATACAATGAGTCACTCAGGAATCAAGTAAGGAGGCAGCTAGAAAAATGAAAAATTATTTAAGAAAATCATTAGTGCTGCTTCTAGCATTGATGATGACAGCAATGTCAGTTATTTCTGTTGCAGCTTCACAGGCAACAAGTTTTACTTATACATTAGATGACGAGCAGAAATATGTAAGAACACAGGATGCGTACTTACCTGACAGAACAATTACTAACTTAGGATTAGTAAATCCTAACGACATATTATTTGATGATAATAATAATATGTATATTGCAGATACAGGAAATAAGAGAATTGTTATCTACAATATCGATTCAGAAAAAGTTGTAAAAATTTTAGATGACGCTACAGTTAAAAAACAGAATCCGGCATTCCCTGGTTTCTCATCACCTAAGGGATTATTCCGTTCACATGATGGTGATTTATATGTAGCTGATGCTGAGGCAATGGCAGTTTACAGATTCAGTGCTAATTTAGTATTTAAGAAAAAATATGCTAAGCCAACAGCTGTAATTTTTGCAGATACAAACTACAAGCCAACTAAGGTGGCTGTAGATACAGGAAATAACTTATATGTTGTTTCAGAGGGTGTTTACGCTGGTATTATTCAGATGGCAGAGACAGGAGAATTCCTAGGATACTTCGCATCAAATAAAACAAAGCTAACACCACAGCAGAGATTCTTAAAGCTTATCTATAACAAAGAGCAGCAGAAGAACTCTGAGTTATTAAACACAACACCACCTCCATTCGAAAACATTTATGTTGATAAGGATGGTACAGCTTACTCAGTAAGTACAGGTGATGGAACAGATATGTTAAAGAAGCATAGTACTAAGGGTACAAACATGTACACAGGTGATGTTATCTCAACTCAGTCAATGACTGACGTAACAACAGATAGCGATGGAATCATCTATACATCTGATAAAGAGGGATATATCACAGCTTACACAACAGCTGGTGAGCTAATCTTCCAGTTAGGTGCTAAGGTAGACAATGTTAGTATTTCAGGTTTATTCCAGAACTTAACTACTATTGCTATTGACAATAAAAATAACATCTGGACAGCCGATGGTGAGACAAGTTACTTACAGTCATTTAGACCAACAGAGTATGCTAACACAATTTTTAAGGCTTTAAAAGAGTATGAGAATGGTGAGTATACAGAGGCTCTAGGAGATTGGAACTATGTATTAAGACTTAACCAGATGTCAGTATTAGCTCATAACGGAGTAGCTAAGGCTTACTACAATAATGAGGAATACAAGAAAGCTATGAAGGATTATGAAATCGCTGGTAACAGAGAAGGTTACTCATTAGCTTTCTGGGAAGTTAGAAATAAGATTATTCAGAAATATATCGGACCATTCTTAGTAGCAGTGGTATGTTTAATTCTTCTAAAATTAGTTGTTGGATTAATTGATAAGAAGAAGAGAATTAAACGCTTCAGAAGAAAGATGGTTCAGAGAATCTTAAGACTTCCAATTATTGGAGAGATTGGATATGCATTTAGATGTGCCAGACATCCAATCGAAAGATACTACGAGATTCGTGTTGGAAGACATGGATCAGTAATTTCAGCTACTATTATTTATATAATATTCTTCGCTGTTTATATGTGGTATCAGACAGGTAAAGGATTTATTTACCAGTACACAGATGTTGAGGATATGGATATCGGAGCTATCGTAGTAGGTTTCTTCGCAATCTTAATCTTATTCATCATTTGTAACTTCTTAGTTACATCAATTACAGACGGTGACGGAACATTAAAACAGGTTTACATGATTCCTGCTTACGGCTTAATGCCATTAATGTTTGCCATGATTGCCACAATCGTATGTTCATACGGATTAACATATAATGAGTCATTTATCTTAACAGTTATAATGGTAATTGGAACAGTATGGACAATAGCGACTATCTTTAATGGATTGTCCACAATACATGATTATGACTTTAGCGGAACTGTATTAAGTTTAATAATCACATTCATCTTTATGTTGATTTCAGCTATCGTAGTATTAATCATAATCATCTTATCAGATCAGTTATTTAGTTTCATAACTACAGTAGGAAAGGAGATAATAAGAAATGTCACAGGTCAAGCTTAAGAGCAAGAGAATAATAGCATGTGCTTTATCAGTCTTATTAGCTTCAGGTACTGTATTAGGTGTAAATGCGGCTTATATGAACACAAACAGAGATACTAGAAAAGCCCCTAACATCGCTAAGTTTGAAGCTAATGTAGCAAAAGAATATAAAGTATTAAAAGAAACACCTAAATTCGTTTACTATTTTAGAGACGACAGAGATATCCTAGCTATTAAAGAAAAGAGCACAGGATATGTTTGGAAAACAGGTATTGATGTTCCTTTCGGTACAGAAATCAAAGATGCACATGACAATATTGCTAGTGCATACGAGGATGCTAAGAACCAGACTGATGCTAAGGGAAAACCTTTATCAGCTAAGGAACAGGTTAAATACGCAGAGGCAGCAATTAAAGAAGCTGCTGATTTTGCAGGATACACAGTAGATGAGTATAAGAAGATAGCTAAGCAGCCTGTAGAAAACTCATTGAATGAGACTTTTACAGCTATGGCTAACTCACTTATTTCTATTGAATATTATCAGGGTGAAGGAAAGAGTATGACCAAAGGTACTGTTTCATCAGCCGCTAAAGATAAGAAAAATGGTGTATCAGCTGAAATTACTCCACTAGGTGATGATAAAAACGAGTGGAAGCTAGAATGTAAATTTAGCATTAACAGTTCAGATTTATTAATTAATGTTTATATCACATTAGGTGATGACGGAAGCATTAAATACTATATTCCTAATAGTGAAATTGAAGGAAAAGCTAAATCTAAGTTAGCAGACATTATGATTACTCCATTCCTTGGAGCTAGCGGTGGTATCGAAAGTTACTACAACGAGAAACAGGGAGATTGGAGCACAGATGTTAAGAAGTACTTAAAGCCAGGATATGCATTTGTTCCTGATGGAAGTGGTGCATTAATCAGATTCGCTGATAACAAGGCTAAGTACAGTGATTACGAGAGAAACGTATACGGTGATGACCCAGCTAGAAGTATGTATTACTATTCAGCAGAAAACGATGCGGTTCCAATTAAAGATCCGGTAATGCCAGTATTCGGTGTTTCACAGGGTAATGGAAGCCAGTCAGCGTTTGTAGCTTATGCTGAATCTGGTGACGAGTATATGTCAATTAATGTTACTCCATCATCTGAGGAAAAGAATAAGATTAAGTATACATATGCTTATCCTAAGTTCAATTACAACTCAGAGTATTATCAGGTAACAAACGGTGCCGGAGATTCTTATAGAAAGACTCAGGACAAATTAAATCAGTTTGATATCGACATTACATATAAGTTCTTATATGGAAATGGAACAACAGGTCCTAAGGCAGATTACACAGGTATGGCTCAGGCATACAGAGACTCATTAATTAAGGCAGGAGTTCTTAAGGAAACTGAAGATCAGGAAGAAGGTTCATACATTCCTATCAGAATCGACTTCTTAATGGCAGACTCTAAGAAGGGTGTATTCTCAACTAAGGAAGTACCTGTTACTACAACAAAAGATATTGATAAGATTATCAATAAATTAAGAGATAAGGGAATTCTTAATATTAACTCAGGTCTTATCGGATGGCAGAAAAAGGGTGAGACATTAGCTAAGCCTAATAGTGATTCATTCTCAGATGCTGTTGGAACAAAAGAAGACTTTACTAAGTTAATTGAGAAATTTGATAAGTCAGACATTGACATCTCATTCTCAAGAGAATTTACTTCTATCAACGAAGACATGGTTAACTACTATGGAACAGCTGCTAAGCATTTAAATACTCAGTATCTTGAGTTAGATAAGAGTCAGGTTCTTCCAGAGAACGTACCTGTAACTCAGTACGGATATGCTAAGCATGACGTTTCAGTAGAATGGTTAAATGATTTATATGATTCAGTGGGAGGTATCAGCCGTTCATTTACAATCGACGGTATCTCAAACAAGATTATTACAAGTCATAACAGCAATGGAACAGGTTCTACTGCTAAGCAGGTAATCAATGATTACAGAAAAGCAATTAAGGATATTTCAAACGATGTTAAGGTTAACTTAGTTAATCCTAATAAGTACTTATGGCAGTACACATCTCGTTACTTACAGGCTCCTGTAGGAACATCACAGTTCGTATACGAGACAGATACAGTTCCATTCTTACAGATGGTTCTTCACGGAACAATGGAAATTTATGCACCATATTCTAACTTCTCATTCTACTCAAAGAATGACATGTTAAAGATGATTGATTATAATATTTCACCATCATTTGTTCTAACACAGCAGCCATCATACTTATTAGCTGCAACTACTTCATCTGATTACTACTCAACAGAGTTCAGTGAGTACGAAAGTTTAATTAAAAAGATTTACGAAACAGTAAATGGTTCACTTCGTCAGGTAATTGGATATAAGTGGACAGGAAGAAAAGTATTAAAGGACGGTGTTATCGTCAATACATATACTAAAGGCTCTAACGTTAAGAGCGTAATTATCAACTACACAAATGATAATATTTTTGTGGGATCTAATAAGACTTTAGTAGCTGCACAGAGTGCAGAAGTTGTTCAAGGAGGTGGGTTCTAATGGATAGAAATATACCAGAGACACCTCTAAAGGATAACACTTTAGATGATGCAGTTCAGAAAAAAGATATTAATTACTCAGCAGTTTTCGCATATGATGACGAGATGGATGAGAAGATTGACAAAGAACATATCAAATATGAAGTAAGTCAGGAAGCCATCAAGAAAAATCATGCCAATGAAGAAAACGCAGCTGATGAAAAAGAGTTCAAGGATAATCTCAGAGAAATGAGAGATCAGATTGACTCAAAGGCACATTTAGTAGGAATCAGAGATAAAATCGAAGCTCATGAAAATGACATTACTAATGACAGAGAGTTCAAGAGTAATTTACACGGATTAAGAGATAGAATCGAAAATGGAGACGAGAAGCCTAAAAAAGCTGACGTTAAGGCTAAGGTAAAGAAAATTGCCAATGCTGATCCAATCCCTGATTCATATGCTGAAAAGTTTAAGAAATCCAGCGTATTATCAAATAATACAAAGGAAGAAAATCCAAGTGATGTGGATAACACACCAAAAAAGGAAACTAATGCTATGAACAACACAGCAAGTTCAACTGAAAACACAGTTAAACCGGTTGAAAAAACTAAAGAAGTTAAGGCTAGTGAAGTTGCTAAAACAGAAGAGGTTATTGACTTATTAAAAGAAGAGCCTGAGGCAGCTAAAGAGCCTAAGAAGGTTAAGGAGCCTAAAAAGGTGAAAGAACCTAAAAAGGCTAAAGAGCCTAAGAAGAAAAAGACTAAAATGAGAACATACCAGCAGAGACAGGATAGGGCAGGATACCTATTCATGTCTCCATGGATTATCGGATTTTTAGCATTTACATTATTCCCATTCTTATTTACTATCTACCTAAGTTTTACAGAGGTAAGACAGGACGTAAACGGATATGTAATTAAGTTTGTTGGAGGAAATAACTACATTGAGGCCTTCACACAGAATAAGAATTTTGTGCCAGCCTTACTAAGTTATTTACAGATGATAATTCCATATACATTTATTGTAGTAGTATTATCATTTATCATTGCATACTTATTAAATAAGATTGAAGCAGGTAAAGGTTTATTAAGAACTATTTACTTCTTACCGGTTATCATTATGTCAGGTCCGGTTATGCAGCAGTTATTAACAGTACAGTCAGCAGGAGCAGATTCAGCTGCTTCACAGATTGCTGAGGCGACAAGTACAACAAATGCATATTCTAATATTTTCATTATGCAGATTATTCAGAGTTACTCACCGGCCTTAGCTAATGGATTAGCAGGAATCTTTGATCAGTTATCAATTATTCTTTGGTTTACTGGTATTCCAATTGTATTGTTCATTAACGGTTTACAGAAGATTAACCCAAGTATTTACGAAGCTGCTAAGATTGATTCAGCTAACGCTTGGCAGATCATGTGGAAGATTACTATTCCAATGATTAAGCAGGTAGGATTAATTATTTCAGTATTCACAATTATTCAGTTAGGTATGTACGAGTCAATCAACCCAGTTTACGCTGAGATTGAGGAAAAGACTGGTAATACACAGGGTGGATTCGGATATGCGGCAACTTACGCTTGGATTTACAGTATTATTGTTCTAGTCTTAATCGGTATTATTTTCTTAATCTTTAAGGATAGAATGCCTAAGGATATCAAGGCTAGAAAGAAACAGGAAAAGAAATTGAAGAAACTTGAGAAGCAGCAGAAGAGAAGAATGGCTTCACAGAGAAGACATCAGAGAAAGGAGGCAAAGTTATATGGTAAGTAGAAGTAGAACTGCAAAGAGATTTAGCTTTGCCAGACTTAAGAAAAATAAAGGTGTAAGAATTATTTCAAAGATAGCTATCTATTTCGTATTAATATGTATTGGATATGTTTATTTATCACCTATTTTAGAGATGATTTCTAAAGCCATCATGACACCGGCTGACTTAATTGATCCATCTATTACATGGATTGCTAAGCATGTAACAGGAAAGAACTTTACTGATGCTATGAAGACATTAGATATTCCAAAGAGTATGATTAACTCAATTTGGTTCTCAGCGCTTCTAGCTTTAGGACAGACTTTTGTATCAGCTACAACAGGATTCGCTCTTTCCAGATACACATTTAAGGGACGTAACATCTGGTTCGTAATGATTATCTTAGCATTTATCTTACCAGTTCCATTGCTTACAGTTCCTAGAATTATGACATTCTCAACAATTGAGAACGCAATCGGAATTAAATTAATTAACAGCATCTGGCCTCAGTTCTTAATGGCATTATTTGGTCAGGGAGCTTACTCAACAATGTTAATTTTGATTTTCAAAAACTTCTTCGATATGATTCCTAAGTCATTAGATGAAGCAGCTATGATTGATGGTGCCGGTTCATTAAAGGTTTTCTATCACGTAGCTATTAGATTATCTATTGCTACAATCTTAGTAGTATTCTTATTCTCATTCGTATTTAACTGGAATGAGACATATACAACGAATACAATGCTAGGTGATGCATTAGAATTAATACCAGTTAAATTATCAACTTTTGATAATGATGCGGTAGCAGGTGGAGCAGACTCAATTAACGAAGCTAAAAGAATGGCGGCTACGCTATTATCAATTGCACCACTGTTATTACTCTACGCAGCAGTACAGAAACAATTTATCCAAGGTATTGAAAATACAGGTATTACAGGAGAGTAATATTTGTGAAATGATTATAAAGCGCTGCCTGAGTATCAGCGCTCAGGCAGGCTTATTTTAGGGAGGTAAAACCTTATGGTAACAATTAAAGATGTTGCAAAGGAAGCAGGAGTAGCAATATCTACTGTTTCAAATGTTTTTAACAATGCTGACATAGTAAGTGATGCGACAAAAGAAAAGGTTTTAGCTGCTGTAGAAAAACTTCATTACATCCCTAATATGAACGCTAAGTTATTAAAGACTAATAGAAAAAATACTATTGGTTTATTCTTAACAAGTTTACAGGGTGATTTCTATAATGTTTTAACACAGGCCATTCATTTACAGTGTAAACTAAACAATTATATGTTAAACATTTATGTAAGTAATGAAAATACACCGGATGAGATTTATAGAATGATTATTGCATCAGGTGTAGCAGGGGCGATAGTATATCACGAGGAACTAACAGGGGAATATGTAAACCGCATTGCCACAGTAAATATCCCAATGGTATTTATTGATAGAAATGCTAAAGGAAAAAATATTTCATCTGTCTTCGTAGATGATAGATTAGGTGCCTCAATGGCAGTAGACTATTTAATAAAATTAGGACACAAGAGAATTGGTTACATGCACGGAAATGATTCTGGAGATGATAGAAACAGATACCAGGGTTACGTGGATATGATGAATAAAAATCATTTACCAATCGATGAAGATATTGTAGTTCGTGGATATTATGAGGAAGCGTTAGCGTACAGTGAGATGAGAGCGCTTTTATCTAGAGGCGTTAAGCCACCTGAAGCTTTATTCTGTGCCAATGACGAGATGGCATGGGGATGTATTCAGGCATTGCAGGATGTGGGAATAGCTGTACCGGGTGAAGTCAGTGTTATCGGATATGATGACTCTACACTTTCCGGATATTATAAGATACCGCTAACCACAGTACACAGTCCTATCACAGAGATGGGTGGTGCCTGCGCTAATGAATTATTCCGCTTAATCAGTGATGATGGAGATAAGAGTGGAACAATTACTAAGTTGTCACCAAAGATGGTCTATAGAGCATCTTGTGAAAAAAGAAGATAAAAAACCACAAGGAGATTATTATGGAGAATTACAGACTTGAAGGAAAGACATTTGTCATTGATGACTATGACAAATTGCCTGCATTTTCAAGCTTTTTACCAAGTTTAGCAGGAGTTAGAGGAATTCCATTATGGGTATTCTACACAAACAGAGGACAGGGAATTAACAGTTTTGGTGTTGACAACAAGGGTAATGCCATTATGGAATTTAATTCCGCTAATACAGCATATGAAAATACTACAATTAAGGGATTTAGAACATTCCTTAAAATTGATGGGGAATTCTATGAGCCATTCTTTAATTACTGTGATGAAGCTAAGAGACAGATTAGAATGAACAAGAACAGCTTCAAGGTAATTGAGAAAAATGAAAAATATGGATTTGAAATTGAAGTAAATTATTACGCACTTCCAAACGAGAGTATCGGAGCATTAGTAAGACAGGTTTCAATTAAGAACACTGGTGATGCTGACAGAGAAATCGAGGTAATCGACGGACTACCAAAGATTATCACATACGGAATTGCCAATGGTGAATTTAAAGAGATGTCAAACTTATTTAAGAGTTGGGCATACATCAAAAATATTGACAATAAGGTTCCTTACTACACATTAAGAGCTTCAACTAAGGATTCAGCTGAGGTTTCAGATGTAGAGGGAGGATATTACTACTTAACAGTTAGAGATGGACAGCTTCAGGATGTTATCTATGATGTAGATACAGTATTCGGATATGATTTATCATTAATGAAGCCTGCAGCATTCATCGAAGGTTCACTTGACGGTGTGCTTTCTAAGGAGCAGTGTTTCGCAAACAAGGTACCTTGTGGTTTCACTCCTTTCAAAGAGACACTTAAAGCAGGTGAGAGCATTAAGTTTGATACAATGATGGGATTTGCAGGATCAGTTGAGCAGATTAATGCTAAGCTTCCTACATTTACTCAGAACGGATATTTAGATGATAAGGCTGCAGAGGCTGATACATTAGCTGAGGAGTTCACATCAGATATCGAGACACATACAGCTGTAGATACATTCGATCAGTATATGGAGCAGTGCTACCTTGACAACTTCTTAAGAGGTGGTTATCCATACGTATTAAACAAAGACGGAAACAAATCAATTATCCACTTATTCAGTCGTAAGCACGGAGATCCTGAGAGAGATTATAACTTCTTCTCAATTGCAGCTGAGTATTATTCACAGGGTAATGGTAACTTCCGTGACGTATCTCAGAACAGAAGAAACGATGTATTCTTTAACAAGGATGTAGGAACATTTAACGTTAAGACATTCTTTAGCTTAATCCAGGCTGACGGATATAACCCATTAGAGGTTCGTCCAAGCTTATTCAATGTTAAGGCTGGAAAAGAAGCAGATGTTAAAGCATATGTTGAGAATAATATTGATGGAGATGCATCAGCTATCGTAAGCTTAGTTGAGGGCAAATTCACACCTGGTCAGATTTCTAATACATTAGAGAGACTTCAGCTTAAACTTAAAGTGGAAGACGGCGAGTTTGTAGCGAAAATCTTAAATGATTGTGACCAGAATATCGAAGCCGGATTCGGTGAGGGATATTGGAGTGATCACTGGGATTACAACATGGACTTAGTTGATAACTATTTATCAATTTATCCTGAGAAAAAAGAAGAATTCTTATTTAAAGATAACTCATATAAATTCTATGACAGCGTAGCTTTCGTAGTTCCAAGAAGTGAGAAGTACGTTATCAATAAAAAGGGTGACGTTCGTCAGTACGGAATGGAAGTAGAAGATGGCGAGAAGTTAGCTAGAGAAGGATTTAATAAGTGGGCTACAAACTGGATTAAGGATAACACAGGAAAGACATACGAGACTACATTAGCTGTTAAGATGATTATCTTAGCATTAAGCAAATTCGCTCAGCTTGACGTTGACGGAATGGGTGTCGAGATGGAAGGTGGAAAGCCAGGATGGAACGATGCCATGAATGGTCTTCCAGGATTATTCGGTTCAGGAATGCCTGAGACATTTGAGTTAAAGAGATTAATCAGCTTCATCACAGATAACTTCACAGGTGATGAGCAGGTTGAAGTACCAGCACAGATTGCTAAGTATTTAGAGGATGTTAAGGCTGCATTAGATGAGTACAATGCAGGAAGCTTATCAGACTTTGATTACTGGGATAAGGTTGCTTCTATCAGAGAGGCATATAGAGCAGAAACTAAGTTAGCTCTTAGTGAAGAAAAGACAGCAGTTACAAGAGGACACATCGGTGAAATCTTTGCTGCATTCAATGAGAAAATCGAGAAGGGTATTGCTAAGGCTGTAGAGATGGGTAACGGAATTGTTCCTACATATTTCGTACACACAGTTACAGATTACGAGGCAGTAACTGATGAGAATGGCGAGCCTGTAATCAGTCACTATGGTTTACCAAAGGCTAAGGTTAAAGCATTTGAGACATCAGCACTTCCATATTTCTTAGAGGGACCAGCTAGACAGATGGGTTACATCGAGACAGCTAAGGCTAAAGAGATTTATGAAAAGGTTAAGACTACAGGTCTTTACGATGAGAAATTATCAATGTACAAGACATCAGCTTCTATTGAAGAGTGTACTATGGAAATGGGAAGATGTCGTGCGTTTACACCTGGATGGCAGGAGAGAGAGAACGTATTCTTACACATGGAATATAAGTATCTTCTAGCTCTTATCAAGGCAGGATTATATGATGAGTACTATGACTCAATTAAGAAAGCACTTATTCCATTCTTAGATCCTAAGATGTATGGAAGAAGTACATTAGAGAATTCTTCATTCTTAGCTTCAAGTGTAAATCCTAATAAGGATATTCACGGAAGAGGATTTGTAGCTAGACTTTCAGGTTCAACTACAGAGATGATTTCTATGTGGATTGAAATGTTCATCGGTAAGAAAGTATTCACATACGAAGATGGCCAGTTGGTACTTAACTTCGAGCCTAAGCTTCCTGAGTGGATGTTTAAAGACGGTGAGGCAAGCTTCAAGTTATTATCTACATGTGATGTAGTATATAAGAATGCCACAGGAAAGAATACATACGGAGATGATGCAGCAGTTGTTAAATCAATCTTAGTAGATGGAAAAGAAGTATCTACAGATAATAAGATTGTAGGAAGCATTGCTAACGATATCCGTGATGGTAAGGTTGATAAAGTGGAAGTTATCTTCGCATAATCGATAATTACATTAAACATTAAAAAATCATAAGGGGTATCGAAATAGATACCCCTTATTTTATAGGAGAGTAAATATGGGAACATTAAATTTTATAGATAAATTAGGAACATTCACATTAGATGATCCGGATTTAACTAGTTATATGTATTTTCCATTGGCAAATGAAGCAGGAATGATGAGTGCCATCACACCTGATTTGTCTGGAGATATTAAATTAGACCAGAATTCATTTTTATTAGAGCCTGTAAGCTGCGATAACCTTCATAATAATAAATCCAGCAGAAACTTCTGGGTTTACACAAAAGAAAACGGAGCTTGGTCTACTACAGGACGCTCTGCTAAGCAGCAGGCTAAATTATTTGACGAGGATAAAGAAGAAGTAAATTTAACTGCCGGAATTATGTGGCATCAGGTAGAGAGAACATCAAAAGAAAATGGACTAAAAGCTACATTGACTTCATTTGTTCCATCTACTAAAGATCAGGTTGAATTAACTAAGGTGGTATTAGAAAATACAACTGACTCTGACATTGAAATCACACCTACAATGGCGGTTCCAATGTATGCCAGATCTGCATCAAACATCAGAGACCACAGACATGTAACATCTCTTCTTCACAGAACAAGAGTAGTGGAGGATGGAATTTATATCTATCCTACATTAACTTTCGATGAGAGAGGACATAACAAAAATGAAATATACTACATAGCAGTGGCTAAGGAGCAGGATGGAAATGAAATGAAAAATCCTGTAAGCTTCTGTCCTGTAACTGAGGAATTTATCGGCGAAGGTGGAAACTTTGAAAATCCATACTATGTAATTAAAAATAAAGAACTTCCATATAAGCCTGGCGATGAGGTGGACGGTTATGAGACAGTAGCTGCACTAAGATTTAGCAATGCTACAATTAAGCCGGGTGAGAAGAAGACATATATTTACGCATTAGCTTACGGAACAAAAGAGGCAGATGTTAAGTATATTTCAGATGAGTACTTAAACGTAGAGACATTTGATAAGTTAATTGAGGAAACTAAGAATCATTGGCAGGAAAAAATCAATGTTTCATATTCATCAGCAGATAAAGATTTCGATAATTGGATGCACTGGGTTAACTTCCAGCCAATGCTAAGAAGAATCTATGGATGTTCATTCCTACCACACCATGACTACGGAAAAGGTGGAAGAGGATGGAGAGATTTATGGCAGGATTGCCTAGCTCTTTTAATTATGGATCCTAAGGAAGTTAGAGGAATGTTAATCGATAACTTCGGTGGCGTGAGAGTAGATGGAACTAACGCTACAATTATCGGAAATAAGCAGGGTGAGTTTATTGCCGATAGAAATAACATCACACGAGTTTGGATGGATCATGGCGCATGGCCATATTTAACTACTGAGTTATACATCCAGCAGAGTGGCGATGTGGAATTCTTAGATGAGAAAAATACATACTTTAAGGATATTCAGATTGGCCGTGGAGAGAAGAAGGATTGGGACTGGAATGATGACCAGGGCAATAAACAGGCTACAGGCGATGGCAATGAATATCAGGGAACAGTTTTAGAGCATATGCTTATTCAGCATTTAACATCATTCTATGATGTAGGAGAGCATAACCACATCAGACTTCGCGGAGCTGATTGGAATGACGGATTAGACATGGCTGAGGAGAAGGGCGAAAGCGTAGCATTTACTGCATTGTACGGCGGTAACTTAAGAGACTTAGCTAATGATGTTAAGGCGTATAAGGAAAAAACTGGAAAGAGCACAGTTAAGTTATTAGAAGAATTATCTATTCTTTTAGATGTGGATGAGGCTGTATTCGACAATAAAGAAGAAAAGGTAGCTATATTAGAGAAGTATTGTGATGCAGTAAGCCATACTGTAAGCGGAAAGCAGATTGACGTAGATATCGATGAGTTAGCAGATAAGTTAACTAAGATGTCAGATTGGGTAACAGAGCACATTAGAGCTACAGAGTGGATTGGCGATAATGAGGGCCATTCATGGTTCAATGGTTACTATGACAATTCAGCTAGAGCAGTAGAGGGCGTGGCTGATTCAGGTGTGAGAATGATTCTTACAGGTCAGGTGTTCACAGTAATGTCAGGTGTAGCTACAAAAGAACAGGTAGCAGATATTGCAAAGAGTGCAGATAAGTACCTATATGATAAGGAAATCGGTGGTTACAGATTAAACACTAACTTCCATGAAGTTAAGACAGATATGGGAAGACTATTCGGATTCGCCTTCGGTCATAAGGAAAATGGAGCAGTGTTCAGCCATATGGCAGTAATGTATGCTAACGCTTTATATAAGAGAGGATTTGCCAGAGAGGCGTACAAGGTAATTAACACATTGTTCTCTCACTGCAATGACTATGATAAGGCACATATCTATCCGGGTGTTCCAGAGTACGTAAGTCAGAGAGGTCGTGGAATGTACCATTACCTAACAGGTGCAGCTAGCTGGTTACTATTAACTACATTAAATGAAATGTACGGAATCAAGGGAGATTTAGGAAATCTTAAATTGGCTCCACAGCTATTAAAGGAACAGTTCGAGGATGGAAAGGCTACTACAAGCTTCCTATTCGCAGATAAGATTGTTAAGGTTACATATGTAAACGAAAAGAATCTTGATGCAGGAGAATATAAGGTAGAAAAAATTGAAGTTAACGGTGATGAATACGCAAAGAACGATACAGTTTTAAGAAGCGACATTGAGAAGATGGATAAGGTAGAAATCACTGCATACTTAGGATAAAAATCGAAAGGAAATATTATTATGTTTGAATGGGGAAGAGCAGTTTGCTATTCAGGTTACAGAAGAAACCAGTCACCAGTAGATGCTACATATCCATCATACGATGAGATTGTGGAGGATTTACAGATTATTGTAGATTTAGGATTTAAGTATATTAGAATGTACGATCCTGTAGAATACGCTAGAACTACTTGCCAGGTAATCAGAGACAAAGGCTTTGACTTAAAGTTAATGTTAGGACCTGGAGTGCAGTCAGAGGTTAATAACCCTGGATGTCCTTGGTTAAAGGAGACATACACTGAGGAAGAGTTAAAGCAGAGAGCAGCTTGGAACGACACAAGAATCGATGCGCTAATTGACATTGCCAATGAATATGATGATGTAATTAATGCAGTTTCTATTGGAAATGAAAACACACCTAGCTGGGGTGCTAACAATGTTCCTGTAGAGAGATTAATTGGTTTTGCAGATAAGTTAAAAGCTAACTGTAAGCAGCCGGTTACATTTAATGAGGGTGCTTTCGAGTGGCCTAACTTAGAGGAGTTAGCTAAACACTTAGATATTATCAGTGTTCATTCATATCCACTATGGTATGGAAATACAGTGGAGGAAGCATTAGATGTCAATAAAGAGTGGTATGAAAAGATTAAGAAATTATACCCTGATAAGCCTGTACTATTCTCAGAGGTAGGTTGGGCTACAGATGCAATTGATTTTTCTCAGATGAAAGAAGGACAGCCTAATGAGGAGAACCAGAAGAAGTACTATGATGAATTCTGGGCATGGGCTGACAGCGAAAAAATTATTGCATATATGTTTGAAGCTTTCGATGAGCCATGGAAGGGTGGCGATAATGACCGCGAAGCTGAAAAGCATTGGGGAATCTATGACGTTGATAGAAAACCAAAATTAATGTTACAGTAAAGATGATAACCACATTAGTTAGGAAAAGCACTTAACTAATGTGGTTTTTTACTGTACTTGTTCCAATAGAACAAGCACGTTAAACTTATTAATAAAATTTATTATTTTTTAGAAAAAATACGCACTCAAATAAAAAAAGGTACGGTGTATCCACAATATAAATATGCTAGATTAAATATGCTAGGTAAAAAAGATTAATTTTAGAAGGAGAAATGAGATGTCTAGAAAATTCAAAAAGTTGATGGCTACACTATGTGCTATAGCATTAGTAGTTGCTTCACTAGCAGGCTATGAAGCAAGTAATGTTAAGGCTGATGCAGCTATCACAGCAAACGGTAAAACATTTACAGTAGGCGAAGTTACAGGAAACTACGTAGGATTCGTAGTACAGGGTGCGTTTGATAACATCAGATTTGGATTCGCATGGTCAGGAGATTCAAATGCGGCATCACCAAACGCAGAAGTAACAGTAAAGAATTCATCAGGATCAGTAGTTAAGAATTTCGGAAGTTTAGGAAACGGATCTTCTATTTTCGTTAACGGAACTACACCTGATATTTCAGATTTAGCAAGTGGAACATACACAATTGAGTTTAAGGGTACAGGTAATTTTGCTAGCCAGTTAACAAAAGTACCTTTAACTGTCTCAGGTGGTTCACAGACTGCTACAACAGTTAATCCTGGAGAAGTATATGACGATGATTTCGATGGAGATGTAATGACAAATCCTTGGTTTGAGTTATATACAACTCAGAAGCCAACAGAGGCACCTACAGAAGATTCTAACTATAATAAGTTAGAAGACGGTAAGTGGACTGCAGGTGTAAATGGATGGAATGCTTATGCAGGTTCATGGGGACAGGCAGCAGCATCAATCAATAAGGCAGGAAACAACTTTGTATTTAAGGTAGATCAGGCTAATAAAGTAGAGTGGTCACTTCAGGCATATAAAGAAGTAGCCGGACTTGAGGCTGGTGTTGAGTACGTATATGAGTTAACACTATCATCTACTAAAGCAGTTAATATTGGTACTAAGGAAGATATTACAGGTACTGAGTTAATTAGAAAAGATATCCCAGCAGGACAGTCAGTTGTATATCAGGGAACATTCACTCCTACAGGAAATACAGCTAAGATTTTCGCAGAGCTAGGATTAGGCGCTGTAGCAGGTGCTGAGATTACATTTGGCGATTTAAAGATTACAAAGAAAAATCAGCCAACAACAGCTCAGGTAACAACACAGAAACAGACTACAGCTCAGGTTACAACACAGAAGCAGACAACTGCACAGGTTACAACACAGAAACAGACTACAGCTCAGGTAACAACACAGAAGCAGACTACAGCTCAGGTAACAACACAGAAGCAGACTACAGCTCAGGTTACAACACAGAGACAGACTACAGCTCAGGTTACAACACAGAAGCAGACTACAGCTCAGGTAACAACTCAGAGACAGACAACACAGCAGGTTACAACTCAGAAGGCTACAGAAGTTCAGACTTCAATTCAGGATTTATATCCAGGAAAGCCATCAGGTTTAGTAGTAACTAATGGAGTACTTATCTGGACAGGTGCTAACAATGCCACAGAGTACGAAGTTTATATTGATAATAATAAAGCTGTTGAGACAATTGCAACATATTTCACATTACCTAAGTTACCAGCAGGTCATCATACATTAAGCGTTAGATCTTCTAACACATATGGAAAATCAGCGTTTGAATCAATTGGATATGATGTAGCTGAGGAAATTACAACACAGAAGCAGACAACTGCTCAGGTAACAACTCAGGCTCAGACAACACAGCAGGTTACAACTCAGGAAGTTACAACTAAGAGTGAGTATGTAGCATTAGAAGATAATGCATGGAACAACAAGGGTAATTGGTCAATTTACGCTGGTTACTGGGCAGGAGCAGGAGCTAAAGCTTCAGTAAAAGAAGGCGGCCAGACATTATCACTTAAGTTAGATGAAATCAATGGTGCGCTTTGGTCAGTTCAGGCTAGAAACGTAGTAAGCGGATTAGAGAGTGGAAAAGAATATAAGTACGAAGTATTAGTAAATTCTTCAAAAGATATTACTGTACAGAGTAAAGAAGAAAATTCAGATTCAGAATTAATAGCTAAAGAATTAAAGGCTGGTGTAACAGATACACTTACAGGAACATTTACATCTAAGGGCGATGCAGCTTCAGTACTACTAGAGTTAGGTAGTGGTGGAAAAACCGATGCCGTTGTTAATGTAATCAGCGTAAGAGTAGTAGAAGTAGTTAAGGATATAGAGCCAAATACTCAGGAAGTAACAACAGAGCAGGTAACAACACAGGAAGTTACAACACAGGAAGTTACATCACAGGAGGCAACTTCAGAGGTGGCTACACAGGTAGTAACAACTAAGAATACTACACCTGTAGTAACAAACCCAACAGTTGCTAAGGCTAAGGTTAAGAAGGCTACTAAGAAGAAAGCAGCTAAGAAGATTAAGATTACATTAAAGAAGATTGCTAATGCAACAGGTTACCAGGTACAGATTTCTAAGGCTAAGAAGTTCAAGAAAAAGAAAATCTTAGTTAAGAAGAATATTAAGAAGCTTAAGTTAGTGAAGAAAGCAGTATTCACAATTAAGCATAAAAAGATTAAGAATAAGAAGAAGTTATGGGTAAGAGCTAGAGCTTATGTATTAGCTAACGGAAAGTTAGTATACGGAAAATGGTCAAAAGCAAAGAAAGCTAAAGTTAAATAATATAATCTTCTCATTTTTCTAAGGGGATCATCGCGTAATGCGGTGGTCCTTTTATTGTGCAATTTTATTAAAAAAAACAGGCATAATATTTCTTGAATTGTTTCAAAAAAAGAAAAAGTGTCAAAAATGCCGATTTTATAGGAAAAATGAAATTGTGCAATATGCATAAACAAAAACGTTTAAGGTATGCCGAGTTATTGAAAATGACTAAATTGAGTGATATAATAATTTTTAGCCGATAAAAAGGATACGATTATGAAAGGAGACCTAAAAGTATGGGTAAACAAATGAAAAAGGCAATTGCCATTTTATGTGCATTTGCTATGGTAGTTAGTTCGCTAGTAACATATAAGGCGAACGATGTAAAAGGTGATACAGACTATAGTCAGTTAAATTATAGTACTATCACTATGACAGGAGACGACACAAAGTCATTAGATTATTGTATCGTAAGCAATAATTTAGACGGCTTTGGTGGATTATGGTACGGTGATGGAGGAATTACATTACAGATTGTATTTTCAGGAGCTATTACATCTGATAAGTATGATGTAACTCTCAATGGAACAACACCTAATGATAGTGTTATGACATTGAAAGGAAACGGTATTGTAAAGTTTAATCCAAATAATTTTGCAAATAAT
>CACZSI010000046.1 GCA_902783775.1 uncultured Lachnospiraceae bacterium | reverse complement strand
GAGTGATCCAATCGCAGATATGCTTACAAGAATTCGTAATGCAAATACTGCAAAACATGATACTGTAGATGTTCCTGCATCAAAGATTAAATTAGCTATTGCTGATATTCTTGTGAATGAAGGTTATATCACAAAGTATGAAGTTATTGAAGATAACGGATTTAAAAATATCAAAATCACATTAAAATATGGTGCAGATAAGAACGATAAGGTTATCACAGGAATCAAGAAGGTTTCTAAACCTGGTTTAAGAATCTACGCTGGAAAGGATGAATTGCCAAGAGTTCTTGGAGGACTTGGAACAGCAATCATCTCAACAAACAAAGGTGTGATTACTGATAAAGAAGCTAGAAAACAGAATGTAGGTGGAGAGGTTCTCGCATACATTTGGTAATAATATTTTAGGAGGTAAGGCGAAATGTCACGTATAGGAAAAATGCCTATCGCCATTCCTGCAGGAGTTACTGTAGATTTGGCAGAAAATAACAAGGTGACTGTCAAGGGCCCTAAGGGAGAGCTTTCAAGAGTTTTACCAGAGGCAATGGACATTAAATTAGACGGTGATACAATCACTGTTTCAAGACCTAATGATCTTAAGAAAAACAGAGCATTACACGGTCTTACAAGAACACTTATCAACAACATGGTTGTAGGTGTAACAGAAGGATATGAGAAAGTGCTTGAAGTTAACGGTGTTGGTTACAGAGCACAGAAGCAGGGAAAGAAATTAGTTCTTAACCTTGGATATTCTCATCCAGTAGAGATGGAAGACCCAGAAGGAATCGAGACTGTTTTAGAAGGACAGAACAAGATTACTGTTAAGGGAATTGATAAAGAAAAAGTAGGCCAGTACGCTGCTGAAATCAGAAGTAAGAGAGAGCCTGAACCATATAAGGGTAAAGGTATCAAGTATGATTATGAGCGCATCAGACGTAAAGTTGGTAAGACTGGTAAATAATTAAAGGAGTGTAAGAAATGGTTAGTAAGAAATCAAGAAGTGCAATTCGTGTTAAGAAACATAACAGAATGCGTAATCGTTTAAGCGGCACAACAGAGTGCCCACGTTTAGCTGTTTTCAGAAGCAATAATCATATATATGCTCAAATTATTGACGATACAGTCGCTAAAACTCTTGTAGCAGCTTCAACAAACGAGGCAGAGATTAAGAAAGAGTTAGAGAAGACCAATAACGTTGATGCAGCAGCATATGTAGGTAAAGTTATTGCACAGAGAGCAACAGATAAAGGTATTAAAGAAGTTGTATTCGATAGAGGCGGCTTCATTTACCAGGGAAAAATCAAAGCATTAGCAGATGCAGCTAGAGAAGCTGGTCTGGAATTTTAGTTGGGAGGTAACACACATGAATCGAGAGAGAATTGATGCAAGTCAGTTAGAATTAGAAGAAACAGTAGTATCAATCAAACGTGTTACTAAGGTAGTAAAAGGTGGACGTAATATGCGTTTCGCAGCTTTAGTCGTTGTTGGAGACAAGAACGGACACGTTGGTGCAGGCATCGGAAAAGCAGCTGAAATTCCTGAAGCTATACGTAAAGGTAAAGAGGATGCAATGAAGAGCCTAATATCTGTTCCTATAGATGAGAACAAGAGTATTCCATATGATATTATCGGAAAGTTCGGTAGTGCACAGGTTTTACTTAAAAAGGCGCCTGAAGGTACTGGAGTTATCGCCGGTGGTCCTGCGCGTAGCGTAGTTGATTTAGCTGGTATCGGAAACATTCGTACAAAATCATTGGGATCAAACAACAAACAGAACGTTGTTTTAGCAACTATTGAAGGTTTAGCTGCCCTTAAGACTCCAGAGGAAGTGGCTTCACTTCGTGGAAAGTCTGTTGAAGAGATTCTGGGCTAATAGGAGGTAATGAAAATGGCAGATAAATTAAAGATTACTTTAGTAAAATCAACAATTGGAGCAGTTCCAAAGAACAGAAAGACTGCTGAAGCTTTAGGATTAACTAAGGTTAATAAGACAGTTGAAATGCCTGACAATCCTGCAGTCAGAGGAATGATTCAGAGAGTTAGACATTTAGTAAAGGTAGAAGAAATTTAATCTAAAATAAGGAGGTGCGACAATGGATTTATCAAGTTTGAAGCCAGCTGCTGGCTCAAAGCATAACGATAATTTTAGAAGAGGTCGTGGTCACGGTTCAGGTAATGGTAAGACTGCCGGTAAGGGACACAAAGGACAGAAGGCTCGTTCAGGAAGTCCTAGAGTAGGTTTCGAAGGTGGACAGATGCCATTATATAGACGTATTCCTAAGAGAGGCTTCACTAACATTAACACAAAACAAATCGTTGGTATTAATGTAAGTGTACTTGAGAAGTTCGAGAATGGAGATACAGTTTCTGTAGATACATTACTTGAAAAGGGAATACTAAGCAACATCAAAAACCACAAGAAGTTTGATGGTGTTAAAATTCTTGGTAATGGCGAGATTTCAAAGAAGCTTACAGTTCAGGCTGTAGCATTCAGCGAAAGCGCTAAGGCTAAAATTGAAGCTGCGGGCGGAACTTGTGAGGTGATCTAATGGAGACCTTAAAAAAAGCATTTAAAATAAAAGAAATTCGCAATAGATTATTTTATACATTTTTAATGTTAGTGGTTATTAGATTAGGATGTCAGATTCCTATACCATTTGTAAATGCTTCAGCACTGAAGGATATTTTTGGAGCAGACTTCCAGAATACCTTCAGCCTGTTCTCTATGTTTACAGGTGGATCATTGGAGAATATGTCAATCTTTGCATTGAATATTACTCCATACATCACTGCATCAATCATTGTACAGTTGCTTACAATAGCAATTCCTAAACTTGATGAGATGCAGAAAGATGGTGAAGAAGGCAGAAAGAAAATGACTGCTGTAACACGTTATCTTACTGTTGTTTTAGCGCTTATTGAATCAGCAGCTATGACAATCGGATTTAGAAATCAGGCTTTATTCGATACAAATGCAGTACAATACGGAAAGAACATGAGCACATTAAGAGAGTGGGCTGTTATCATTACAGGTATCCTTGCAATGACAGCAGGTTCTACTATTTTAATGTGGTTAGGTGAGAGAATCACTGAAAAGGGAGTAGGAAACGGTATTTCTATCGTACTTACAATAAATATTATTTCAAGAATCCCAACTGATATTGCTACATTATTTAAGAACAAGGTAACAGGTCCTGAAGGAATGTCAATCGGTGCTAGATTAACAGCAGCTGTTATCATTTGTGCAATTATAGTTGGTATGATTGTTCTCGTAGTAATCCTACAGGAAGCAATCAGAAAGATTTCTGTACAGATGTCACAGAAAGTGCAGGGAAGAAGACAGGTTGGAGCGCGTCAGTCTAATATTCCTTTAAAGGTTAATACAGCCGGCGTTATCCCAATTATCTTTGCATCATCAATCCTACAGTTCCCAGTTGTTATTGCTTCTTTCTTCGGAAAGGGACAGGCTGAGTGGACATATTATTTTTCACAGTCACATTGGATTAATCCATCAAACTGGAAATATTCAGTAGGATTTGTTGCATATGTAGTTATGATTATTTTCTTTGCATATTTCTATACATCAATTACATTCAACCCACGTGAGGTTGCTAAAAACCTTAACGACAGAGGCGGATTCATTCCTGGTATCAGAAGTGGTAAGCCAACGGTTGAGTATCTAACAAGTATTTTAAATTACATTATCTTAATCGGTGCTGTAGGTCTTATCATCGTTGCTACAATTCCTATTGTGGCTTCAGGTGTGGCTAACGCTAACGTATCATTTGGTGGTACATCAATCATCATCATTGTCGGAGTTATCGTTGAGACAATTCAGACAATTAAGTCAATGATTACAGAGCGTGGATACAGCAATGTAAAGGGAATATTTTAATTAGAGATACAGCATTTAGGGGCCGGTCATCAGACTAGCCCCTAAAAATGCAATATTGTTAATGAAAAATAGGTAACAATAAATCATTACTTGATTTATAAAATAAATAGTTAAATTAAAAGGAATAAAAATATGAAAATTATTATGTTAGGAGCTCCTGGTGCTGGAAAAGGTACACAGGCAAAGATGCTTGCAGAAAAGTATTCAATACCACATATCTCAACAGGAGATATCTTTAGAGCAAATATTAAAAACGGAACAGAATTAGGAAAGAAAGCTAAAAGTTATATGGATGCTGGAAACCTTGTTCCTGATGAGTTAGTAGTTGACTTAGTAGTAGATAGAATTGGACAGGATGACTGTGCTAAGGGTTATATCTTAGATGGTTTCCCTAGAACAATTCCACAGGCTCAGGCTTTAACAGAAGCTTTAAATAAAGTAGGCGATAAAGTAGATTATGCTATTGATATTGAAGTTCCAGACGAAAATATTATTACTAGAATGGGTGGAAGAAGAGCTTGCGTATCATGTGGAGCTACTTATCATATTAAATATAATCCAACTAAGGTTGAAAATGTTTGTGATGCATGTAATGGCGAGTTAATCGTAAGAGATGATGATAAGCCAGAGACAGTTAAGCACAGACTTGATACATATCATGAAGAGACACAGCCATTGATTGACTACTACAATGAGCAGGGTATTTTAAAAGAGATCGACGGAACTGTAGATATGGACGTTGTATTTAATAACATCGTTGATATCTTAGGAGAATAATTGACAGCATGATAATTAGTCAGGCGGAGGTGTGAAATGGCAGTAACAATTAAATCTAAAAGAGAAATTGAATTAATGCGCGAAGCGGGTAAAATTTTAGCAGAGGTTCATGAGAAGATGGCAGACAAGGTTAAAGCCGGAATGTCATCATACGAGATTGATCAGATTTGTGAAAAGATTATTCGCGGATATGGTTGTGAACCATCATTCTTAGGATACGATGGTTATCCTGGTTCAGTTTGTATCTCAATCAATGATGAAGTGGTTCATGGTTTGCCTGAAAAAAATAAAATTATCAAAGAAGGAGATATAGTTAGCTTAGACACAGGTGTTATCTATAAAGGATATCAGTCTGATGCTGCTAGAACATTGGCAATCGGTGAGATTTCAAAAGAAGCACAGCAGTTAATTGATGTTACAGAGCAGAGCTTCTTCGAGGGAATTAAATTTGCTAAAGCAGGAAATCATCTATATGATATTTCAGCTGCCATCGGTGATTATGCTGAGAAGTTCGGCTACGGAGTAGTTAGAGACTTAGTTGGTCACGGAATTGGAACAGAAATGCACGAAGATCCACAGATTCCTAACTTCAGACAGAACAGAAGAGGAATGAAACTTGTTCCTGGAATGACATTGGCTATTGAACCAATGATTAATATGGGAAGACCTGAGGTGTGCTTATCTGAAAACACAAATGACGATTGGACAATTGTAACAGAGGACGGATCTCTTTCAGCACATTATGAAAATACAATCCTAATAACAGATGGAGAACCAGAGATTTTATCTCTTAATAAATAATAGAAAGGCTGGGTACATATTATGTCAAAAGCAGATGTAATTGAAATTGAAGGAACAGTAGTTGAGAAATTACCTAATGCGATGTTCAAGGTTGAATTAGAAAATGGTCACATTGTTTTAGCTCACATCAGTGGAAAGCTAAGAATGAACTACATTAAAATTCTTCCTGGAGATACTGTAACAATAGAGATGTCACCATATGATTTATCTAAAGGTAGAATCGTATGGAGAGATAAATAAAAAAAGTTAAAAAAACATTAAAGTTTTGCTTGTAATATTCACAAAACTATGGTAGAGTATTACTTGGACTTTTTTGTGAAAGGAGGAGTTTACTGTGAAAGTTAGATCATCAGTTAAACCAATTTGCGAAAAATGCAAAGTC
>CACZSI010000045.1 GCA_902783775.1 uncultured Lachnospiraceae bacterium | reverse complement strand
TTCTAAGCGAATATAGCCTGATTTATCGTTTTTCTCAATTTTTAGCACATCTAAATCATCTCTAAAATATGGTAGAAACGCACCGGTGACTTTATCATAGCAATTCTTACTGTTAGCCTTTACTCTATGCTTAGGATCCACGAAAGAGGAAACACTTTTATGAATGGCTCTATCTTCTTCAGGTAGATAATAGTAGTCACTATAATTATCAAAAAATAGTCTAAGAGTTCCATATTGAATCATAATTGAAACATTTAATTCATCTTCATTGGCGATAATATATATATTATCTTTAGAAAAAGATACCGGTTTTAAAACACTATTAGTAAGTTTAGCCTTAATCTGCACTTCAGAGTGAGTGTTATTATCAAGTGAGTTGAAATCACGTTGGATGAATCGTACATTAGAATATTTATGATTCTTAATATCGCTATAAGAAAGAAGAGAGCACAGCTTACCCATATTGCACACATCCTCTTTATTATGAAGCAATAAAACTAGAATTAGCTTATCATCTTTTGACTCTACATATTGTTTAAAAACATGAATTAAATCTCCTCCGGAAAAAGGATCATCCCTTTTAATTTCTAGAAATTTCTCAAATGTCTTTTGCTTATTATTTTCCAGTTTAAAAATCTTTCGGATTGGATAAACCTCTTTATATAAATCAATTGATTTATACTTATCAAAATCAAAGTCAATATTGTATTCTAAACCTCTAGCCTTAACAAATGGAATATCAAAGCTATTTCCATTGAAATGAATTAATGTGTTATAACCTTTAATAAACTTATAAAAAGCCATTAAAACATTAGCCTCATCATTAAAATTCTCAGCAAACCATTGGATACAATGATAACTGCCAGACATATAATACATACATCCAATTAAATAAACTTTACAGTGTTTTCTAGAAAATCCGGTTGTTTCAATGTCGAAAAATAAAGTCTTATCTAAATCACAAATGTTTTCAATAGGATATTCAATTTTTTCCTTTAAAATATTTCTAAATACTAACATAATAATAGTTTACCATAAATCTTTAAAATGATAACTGTCTAATAACTAATATTGTATTAAAATAATTAAGCTAAGACTTAATATATAAAGCATCTTTTTATTTTAGTTGAAGAAAATCTGTAAGTGTATTAAAATAGCAAAAGTAGTCTTTTTTAAAGTAAAAGATTTTATTAAATATATTGGAGGATATTATGTCTATATTTACATTTAAAGGTGGTATACATCCTTATGATGGAAAAGAGTTATCTAAAGATAAGGATTTAGTTACCATTGAGGCGACTGACGAGGTTGTTATTCCGGTTTCAATGCATATTGGCGCCCCTGCCACACCCTTGGTAAAAGTGGGAGACAAGGTCCTAAAGGGACAGATGATTGCCTGTGCTAGCGGATTTGTTTCAGCTAATATTCACTCATCAGTTTCCGGTGAAGTAATTAAGATAGAAGATAGATTGCAGCCTGCAGGAAATACTTGTACATCTATAGTTATTAAAAATGATTATAACTATGATGAGGTGGAGTATATGCCTGTGGAGGGTGAACTAACGCCTAAGAAGATTAAAGAAAAAATAGCAGAATGTGGACTAGTTGGTATGGGTGGAGCATGTTTTCCCACTCATGTTAAATATGAAACTGAAAAAGATATTAACTATGTAATTGTTAATGCTGCAGAATGTGAGCCATATATCACAGCAGATTATAAAAGAATGATGTTAGATGCTGATAAAATAATTGAGGGCTTAAAATTAGTTCTTGAGATTTTTCCTAATGCTATAGGAGTTATCGGTATTGAAAATAATAAAAAGGATGCCATTAAGATTTTAAATAATCTAGCTAAGGATGAAGAAAGAATTACTGTGGCTCCTTTAAAAACAAAATATCCACAGGGTTCTGAGAGACAGTTAATTTATGCTATAACTAAGAAAAAAATTAATTCATCTATGCTTCCAGCCGATGCAGGCTGCGTGGTAAGCAATGTTGAAACTATTTATAATGTATATAGAGCAGTTAAGCTTGGTATTCCTGTAATTGACAGAATCGTTACAGTATCCGGAGATGGAATTAACAATCCTAGAAATTTCTTAGCACCAATTGGCGTATCTTATAAAACATTAATTGAAGCTGCCGGTGGCTTAAAAGAGGGAGTAGAAAAAGTGATTTCCGGCGGTCCTATGATGGGATTTGCATTATTTGATTTAGACGTCCCTGTAACTAAGGGAAGTTCATCTATATTAGCGGTATTAAAGGATGATGTAAGTCATTGTACAATGACTAATTGCTTAAACTGTGGTAAGTGTGCAATGGTTTGTCCTGAGAACTTATTGTGCGCTAAAATTGCCCAGGCTGCTGACAATGACGATATGGAATTATTTGTTAAGCTTTACGGAATGGAATGTATTGAGTGCGGCACATGTAATTACAATTGCCCTGCTAATAGAAATATTACCCAGTCCGTTAGAACAATGAAAAGAAAAGTGATTGCTAAGAGAAGAGAGGAGGCTAAAAATGTTTAGAGTATCATCTAGTCCTCATATTAAGGAAAAAGTTAATACTAATGATATTATGAGAGACGTTGTTATTGCAATGGTTCCTACAACATTAATGGGTGCTTATAATAATTATAGATTATTCGGCACATATTATTCAGTCAGATCCATTCTTTTAGTATTAGTAGCAATTATCTCATGTGTTTTAGCCGAATTTTTATTTAATAAAATTACTAAGCGAGAAAGTACTATCGGTGATTTAAGTGCAGTTGTAACAGGTATGATTTTAGCATTAAATCTACCGGTCACATTTCCTTTCTGGATGACTGTTTTAGGATCATTTTTTGCAATTATTGTGGTTAAACAGTTATTTGGCGGTTTAGGACAGAACTTTATGAATCCGGCATTAGGTGCCAGATGTTTTTTAGTATTATCATTTGCTAAGGAAATGACAGCATTTTTCCCTGATAATGTTAAAGGTATTGATGCAGCTGCCAGTGCCACACCACTTACAGCATTAAAGAATGCTTCAGATACATCTATTTCATATATGGATCTATTTATTGGAAAACATGCCGGAACAATCGGTGAAACTTCAATTATAGCACTGTTAATAGGTGTAGCTTATCTATTAATTAAACGTGTAATTGAGTTAAGAGTGCCATTGACATATATTGCAGTATTTTCAGTATGTATTCTAGTATTTAATAATAATTTTAGCCCGGATTTTTTAGTTAGACATTTAATGGGTGGCGGATTAATCTTTGGTGCATTCTATATGGCCACTGATTATACTACATCTCCAATGACTAGAGCTGGAAGATTTATATACGGAGCACTTTTAGGTATTTTAACTGCAATTATTAGAACTTTTGGAAATACAGCAGAGGGCGTAAGCTTTGCCATAATCTTCTGTAACTTATTAGTTCCTTTAATTGAAAAATATACTGTTCCTAGAGCTTTCGGAATTAAGAGAGGAGGCAGAAGTAATGAGTAAAATAGTTAAAGATACTTTAATATTATTTATGATTACCATTTTTACAGGCCTTTTCTTAGGTGGAATATTTAATATTACTGCGCCAGCCAGAAAGAAGCAGGATGATTTAGCTAAGCAGGAAGCTTATAAAAGCGTAATGCCTAAAACAGACACTGTAGAAAATGTTAAATTTGACACAAATAAAGCTAATGAGTTCGTAAAGAAAACTGTATTAGACAATGAAAAGAAAAATAAAATTTCTACTATAAAAGAGTTTAATGCCGTAATTGATGAGGCTGTTTTAGTTAAAGATAAAGATGGAAAAGAAATTGGACATATTATTACAGTCACAGATAATGAAGCTTACGATGGATCACTTACTGTAGTAGTAGGTATAGATAATAACGGTGTAAGCGGTATTTCATTTTTATCATTAACAGAAACTCCAGGTTTAGGAATGAAAGCTGATGATAGTAGCTTTAAAAACCAGTTTAAAAAGAAAGTAGATTATTTTGAATATACTAAAACTAATGACGCAGGTGATAATAAGGTAGATGCTATAAGCTCTGCCACAATCACTACTAATGCCACAACTCACGCAGTTAATGCAGCTTTAGCGTTTAAGAGTTATTTAGGAAAGGAGAATCATGAGTAAATATTTAGAGAGATTATTTAATGGAATAATTAAAGAAAATCCTACATTTGTATTGGTTCTCGGAATGTGTCCTACATTGGCTGTTACTTCATCAATGATAAACGGTGCAGGTATGGGACTTAGTACATTAGTAGTTTTAGCCTTATCAAACTTATTTATTTCGCTTCTTAGAAAAATTATTCCTAATGGAGTGAGAGTACCGGCATTTATCGTAATTGTAGCAGGATTTGTAACTATGCTTCAGTTTTTATTACAGGCATATTTACCATCCCTAAATAAATCCTTAGGAATTTATATTCCACTTATCGTAGTTAACTGTATTATCTTAGGAAGAGCAGAATCATTTGCTTCTAAGAATACACCTATTTTATCTTTATTTGATGGAATAGGAATGGGACTTGGTTTTACCTTTGCTTTAACTATCCTAGGTGCATTTAGAGAGGTTATCGGAGCAGGTACTATTATGGGGATTAATATTCCTCACTGGAATGGCATCAGTATTTTTGTTATGGCGCCGGGAGCATTCTTTGTTTTAGCTTTTCTTATTGCCATTCAGAATCAGATTAGAATTTCTAAAGGAAAGAAGCCTAGAAAACTAAACTGTGAATCATGTAACCTATGTGATAAGTGCAATAAAGAAAATTGTGAAAGCGAGGTGGAGATAGATGGCTAATTTACTTTTAATTGCCCTAGGAGCTGCCCTTGTAAACAATGTAGTGCTAAGCCAGTTTTTAGGTCTATGTCCGTTTATCGGAGTATCTAAGAAGACAAACACAGCCTCAGGAATGGGCTTTGCTGTTATATTCGTAATTTTGATTGCATCAGGTGTTACATACGGTATTTACTATGCTGTATTAGTGCCATTTAATATTACATACCTACAGACTATTGTATTTATCTTAGTAATTGCTGCTCTAGTTCAGTTAGTTGAGATGATTTTAAAGAAGTTTGTAAAACCTCTTTATCAGGCGTTGGGAGTTTATCTTCCACTTATCACAACAAACTGTGCAGTTTTAGGTGTGGCTATCTCTAATATTGATAATGGTTATAGTTTTGTTCAGAGTATGGCATGTGCTTTGGGAACATCCATTGGATTTCTTGTAGCCATCGTTATTTTAGCAGGTATCAGAGAAAAATCGGAAAATAATAATATTCCTGTTGCCTTTAGAGGTACACCAATGGTATTACTAGCTGCAGGACTTATGTCAATTGCATTTAGCGCATTCAACGGTGTTATATAGGAGGTTTTATAATGATATTAGGATTAAGTAGCACTGCAAGCGGTATTTTATATGCCACATTGGCAGTAGGTGGAGTGGGCCTTATTATAGGTATTGTTCTAGGTATTGCCGGAAAAGTTTTTGCAGTGGAAGTTAATGAAAAAGAAATAGAAGTAAGAGAGGCTCTTCCGGGAAATAACTGTGGTGGTTGCGGATTTCCAGGTTGTGATGGACTAGCAGCCTCAATTGCTAAGGGTGAAAGTGATCCTGGAGCTTGTCCTGTAGGAGGAGCTGAGGTTGCCAAAAATATCGCAGAGATTATGGGCGTTGAGGCCAATGTAATAAAAAAATATGCCTATGTAAAATGTATGGGTGACTGCGATAAAGCCCCTGTTAAATATGATTACTATGGAAATACATCTTGTCAGGATGCAGCTAATATTCCTGGAGGTGGTGCTAAATCATGTTCTTATGGATGCTTAGGACTTGGAAGCTGTGTAAAAGCTTGTGAGTTTGATGCAATCTATATCGAAAATGGTATTGCAGTAGTAGACAAAGAAAAATGTAAGGCTTGTGGAAAATGTATCGAGGCCTGTCCTAAGAATTTGATTTCAATGGTTGAGGAAGATTATAAATATATTGTATCTTGTATGTCTAAAGATCCAGGGGTTCAGGTTATGAAGAATTGTAGCGAGGGCTGTATTGGATGTAGCTTGTGCGTTAAGAACTGTCCATTTGATGCTATTGAATTCGAAAATAATTTAGCAACTATCGATCAGGATAAATGTAAGAAATGCGGAATTTGTTTTAACAAATGCCCTAAGAAAATTATTAAAAAAATAGCTGAATAAACTAAAGACCAAATAGAATTAATCTATTTGGTCTTATTTATTTTAGAATTATCACATCATCTTTTATTTTCAACCCTGAAGATAAATGGATTTTATAATTATCATCTATAAATACAGCTTCTAATTCTTTGTGTTTTTCTATAAAATCCATTCCTTTTTTTAGTCCTAAAACATAGGTGGCGGTACTATAAGCATCTCCATCAATGGAGTTTTTAGAGATAATAGTAGTAGATAATAGATTATTATCTGGATTATAACCGGTTTTAGGATCAAGGATATGATGATATATTTTATTTTTATATTTAAAATATCTATAACCATTTCCTGAAGTAACTATAGAAACATCCCTTTTAGTTTTAAAGGTTAAAATAAACTCATTTTCCTTAAAAGGTTTATTAAGCCCCACATTAAAATATCCCACTCCTGGCTTATTTCCTATGGTTAAGATATTTCCACCTAGATTAATAATTGCAGACTTAATATTTTTAGATATTAGATATTCCTTAATTTTATCTCCTATATATCCCTTAGCAATTCCCCCTAAATCTATTTTACTATTTTTAGGCAATTTTATCTTTAAATTATCCACCTTTATCTTTTTATAATCCACATATTTTTTAGTTATTTCAATTTCTTTTTTATCCGGTATAAACACGGTGCCAGGTTTTATATGCCATAATTCAGTTAGCGGTGCAATACTAATATCGAAAGCACCATCAGTTATTTTAGAATAATTAATAGCTTTATTAATAACATATGCGCTATCTTTATTAACATTAAAATCTATATGTTTGTTAATTTTAGATACATCTGAACTTTCAATTGTCTTACTAAATATATTTTCGTAATCTTTAATCAAACCTGAGCACTCTTCTAGGATTTTATCAGCTTTTTCATCTGAAATAGAATCATAAATAGTAACTGTACTAACTGTATCTAAGCCAAATATCCTTTTAAAATGAGGCTCATTTTCAAAAGTTTCTTTATCACATCCACATATCAATAAAGCCATTATAACTAAGGCTAAACATCGAATTTTCATAAAATCTCCTAATTTCAATAATCTAATATATAATATAGCACATATTTTTTTTGTATGGTAATATAATTAAGGAGATAAAAGAAAAGAGGAAATAGTAATGATTAGTTATATATCCGGAATAGTGGAATATGTAAGTGAAGATAAAATTGTAATTGATAACAATGGCATGGGATACGGGATTTTTATGCCAACTAATAACCTTCAGGCTATTGGAATAGGAGAGCAATTAAAGATTTTTACTTATCTTCATGTAAAAGAAGATGCAATGCAGTTATTTGGATTCTTATCCCAAACTGATTTAGAAAGCTTTAAACTATTAATCGGTGTTAGTGGTGTTGGCCCTAAGGGGGCGCTAAATATTTTATCAAACCTTCCGGATTCACAGCTTCAGTTAGCTATTATAGCAGGAGATGAAAAAGCTATATCTAAATCTCAGGGTATTGGAAAAAAGACTGCTCAAAAAATTATTTTAGAATTAAAAGATAAGGTGGATATTACAGAATTTAATACTGATACACCTAAGGCTAATATAGAGTCTAATAATACAATTGATGCAGTAAGCGCTTTAGTATCACTAGGTTATTCTCAAAGCCAAGCTTATGCAGCTATTAATCAATTAGAAATCACAAGTGATATGGATGTGGATGAGATATTAAAATTAGCATTAAAAAAATTAATTTAATTTGAGGTTAAAATGGATAGACGAATTATAAAAACACAGGCTACACAGGAAGATGCCTTAATAGAAACAGGTATCAGACCACAAAAATTAACTGATTACGTAGGCCAGGAAAAAATCAAATATAATTTAAAAATATTTATAGAAGCAGCTAAACTACGTGGCGAACCATTAGATCATGTCCTTTTCTACGGACCACCGGGACTGGGAAAGACTACTTTAGCTAATATTATTGCCAATGAAATGGGGGTAAATATAAAAATAACTTCCGGTCCAGCTATTGAAAAACCAGGTGAGATGGCTGCCATTCTTAATAATTTATCTGAAAATGATGTTTTATTTATCGATGAGATTCACAGATTAAACAGACAGGTAGAGGAAGTGTTGTATCCGGCAATGGAAGATTACTCCATTGATATTATGATAGGAAAAGGCCAGGGTGCCAGATCAATTAGACTTGATTTACCTAAGTTTACTTTAGTAGGTGCCACAACTAGAGCAGGACTTTTAACAGCACCTCTTAGAGATAGATTTGGTGTAATTAATAAATTAGAATTCTATACTACAGATGAATTAAAAAATATCGTTATGAGATCAGCTACTTTATTAGGTGTAGACATTGATGAAAAAGGTGCCAGTGAGATAGCTAGAAGATCTAGAGGAACTCCTAGATTAGCTAATAGATTATTAAAAAGAGTAAGAGACTTTGCTCAGATTAAACATGATGGTTTAGTAGATATAGATATAGCTAAAAATGCCCTAGATTTATTAGATGTAGATAAATTTGGATTAGATAAATCAGATAGAAATATTCTAGAGACCATCATTTATAAATTTAGCGGAGGTCCTGTAGGACTAGATACTTTAGCTGCTGCCCTAGGGGAGGATGCAGGCACTATCGAGGATGTTTATGAACCATATTTAATACAGAATGGTTTTATCCAAAGAACTCCTAGAGGAAGAGTAGTTACAGAATTATGCTATAATCATTTAGGGGTAGAAATGCTTAAGGATTAAGTCTTAAAATTTAACATTATTCGTTGCCATATAATATAGTTTTGTGGTAGTATATATAGGATAGATTAATTGCATATGCAATATAAGGAGAGAATTATGTCATCAAAAAATTATATAGATGTGGTTATTGATGGAAAGATATATAATATTGGAGGATTCGAAAGCGAAGCTTATCTTCAGAAAGTAGCATCATATATTAATAATATGATTGTTGAGTTTAAACAGAATGAAAGCTACAGAATGCAGAAGATAGATATGCAGAGAATCTTATTAGAGATTAATATTGCAAATGATTATTTTAAGGCTAAAAAACAGGCTGATGTTTTGGAAAGTGACTTAGAGATTAAAGAAAAAGAAGTTTACGATTTAAAACATGCTTTAATGTCAGCGGATATTAAGGTGGAAACAGCTAAGGATGAACTTTCTAAAGCTAATGATAAAATCAAGGATTTGGAAAGAGAAGTTATCGAATTAAAAGCTAAATTAAAGAGTAATATTTAATTAAGGGCGATCAGGACTTCCTGGTCGTTTGTTTTTTAGATAAATGGTGAGTATAAAATGAAGAATGTTGAATTATTGGCCCCTGGTGGCTCTTATGAAAATATAATAGCTGCACTAAACAGTGGAGCAGATGCAGTTTATACATCTCTTGATAAGTTTGGTGCTAGAGCATATGCTAATAATCTCTCTATTGATGAGATGAAAGAGGTAATTGATTATGCTCATATTAATGGCAAGAAAATTTATTTAACAGTTAATACGCTACTTAAAAATAATGAGTTAGAAAATGAATTATATTCACATATAAAGCCCCTGTACCAACACGGATTAGATGCGGTGATAGTACAGGATTTTGGTGTACTTAAATTTATCAAGGATAATTTTCCTCTTTTACACATTCATGCCAGCACACAGATGACTATTATGGGAAAATATACTGCTAAGTTTTTAAAGGATAATAATGTCACTAGACTGGTTACTCCTAGAGAGCTATCTCTAGATGAGATTAAAGATATTAAGGACAATGTAGATATTGAAATTGAATCATTTGTCCACGGTGCCCTTTGCTATTGTTATTCAGGCCAATGCTTAATGAGCAGTTTAATAGGTGGAAGAAGTGGAAATAGAGGACGTTGCGCACAGCCTTGTAGACTAGAATATGATGCATTATTTAATAACAAACTAATAAATAAAAATGATGAGCGCTATCAGTTAAGTCCTAAGGATATCTGTACGCTTAGCATATTGCCTAAGATTATAGAAAGTGGTGTTTATTCTCTTAAAATCGAAGGTAGAATGAAAAATAAATATTATGTAGCGGGAGTTACTAGTATTTATAGAAAATATATAGATTTATATTTAAAAAATCCTAAAAATTATAAGGTTGATCCTAAAGATATCGAATATTTGATGGATTTGTTTAATAGAAATGGATTTTCTAACAGCTATTACGAGACTCACAATTCTAAGGAAATGATGTCTCTAAAAAAAGTTGGATTTAGAAAAGAAAATGAGAAACTAAAAGCAGATATTGATAAGATGCTAGAATTAATGCCTAAAAAGGAAATAGATTTTGATTTATTTATAACTAAAGGAGAGCCTCTTAGAATTTCAGGCATTATCGATGATGAATATGTGGAATGCCTAGGTGATGTAGTAGAAGAGGCTAAAAACGCATCTGCCACAGAAAAATCCATTAAGAAAAATATATTAAAATTTGGAAATACTAATTATTCTCCAGGTAATGTAAATATCTATTTAGATAAAAATGTATTTGTTCCTAATAGCGCGCTTAATAAGTTAAGACGTGAATTTGTAAATAGTATCAATGATACATTGCTTAGAAAATATAGAAGAGTTGCTAAAAATGAGATTAAATATAATTATGAAAACTCTAAACCTCTTTTAAAGAAAAATATTAACGTTTTAGTTTATGATATAAATCAGTTAAAGGTCTGTTTAGAAAAAGATTTTATTGATGGTATATATATTGAGCAAGCTTTCTTTAAACCTGATCAGATTAAGGAAGTAATATCTAATAACAATGGTAAAAAAATATATATTGCTATGCCATTTATCTTTAGAAAAGATGATTTAGAGTTATTTGATAAGTCTATGGGAAATATTATTTCTTTATCAGACGGCTTTTTAATAAGAAATATTGAAGAATATTTATATCTTAAAGAAAAGAATATAAGTAACTTTATTTTTGACTACAATGTATATGCTTATAATAAACTAGCTAAAGAAGTTTTATCAGATGGACTTTTAACATCACCAATGGAATTAAACTTAAAAGCCATAAGGGATAATGGCGGTGTGGATGAGTTTATAGTTTATGGAAATTATCCGCTAATGATAACTGCTAATTGTATAAGAAAAAATAATTTATCATGCAATAAAAATAACGATAAATTACGTTTAATAGATAGAAAGAACAAAAAGATGCCGGTAATGTGCGTCTGCAGATATTGTTACAATTTAATTTTTAATAGTGATGTCTATTCAGCATTTTCTAAAGCTAAAGAAATAGGTGCTATAACTAATAAATCTGTGCGTATACAGTTTACTTTAGAAGATAAAAATCAAGTGGAAGATATTCTTGATAAAGTGTATAATACTTTTGTAAAAGGCGAGATAGAAGATGATTCTAAGACAAGTACTAGAGGTCACTTAAATAGAGGTGTGCAGTAGTGCATAGACTAAAGTAGGAGGCAAATATTGGATACATTTTTAATTACCGTTAGTAAATATCTATTTATATTCCTAAGCGTTTTCTATGTTTGGGAAGGCTTTGCGGCCATAAGATGTCATAATCCATATAAGATTTCAGGCATCTTCCAAAGACAGAACGGATTGATTTTTTCAACATATATAGTAGGTATAGTGACTATCTATCTAAATCAAACTGATAAAAAACCGGTGGAGGTTATAATTTTAGGTGGATTACAGCTTAGTTTTTTAATTGTAGTATTAGGAATATTCCCTGTAATCTATCCTAAAATTAATAGAGCTCTTTTAAGTAATATGGCTATGTTACTTACCATAGGATTTATAGTATTAGCCAGACTTCCTAAGGCCGATGATTTTAAACAGTTTATTATCGTGGTGGTAGCTACTATGGCATCCCTTATAGTGCCATTTTTTATGAGTAAATTTGAAATATGGAAATCCTATACATGGATTTATTTTTTTGTGGGCTTAGCACTGCTTATAATTGTTATTTTAGCTCCGTCTACTAAGGGTGCTAAAATTCAGACGAGCATTATGGGGGTTACAGTTCAGCCTACAGAATTCGTGAAAATTATTTTTGTATTTTTTGTGGCAGGAATGCTTCAAAAATCCAGTGAATTTAAAAATGTTGTTCTTACCTGTATTCTTTCCGGAATTTATGTACTAGTTTTAGTGGCAGGAAAAGATTTAGGTGCGGCATTAATTTTCTATATGACATTTATGTTTATGATTTATGTGGGAACTAGAAAAATAATTTATCTTATAGGTGGAACAGCCGCATTGTCGGTGGCTTCCCTGTTAGCGTTTAAGCTATTTTCCCACGTTCAGACCAGAGTAAATGCCTGGATTGATCCTTGGCAATCAATTAATGACGGCGGATATCAGGTAGCACAGTCACTTTTTGCCATTGGCAGCGGTGGGGTTACAGGAACCGGACTTTATCATGGTTTTCCGGAATATGTGCCGGAAATTCAGCAGGACTTTATTTTCTCTGCAATAGCAGAAGAATTTGGTGCTATATTTGCCATTGCACTAATATTAATTTGTTTAATATGTTTTATTGCATTTTTAATAATTGCAATGGAGCAGGTTTCTACATTCAATAAATTAGTTTGCGTAGGATTAGGTGTTTCTTATGCAACCCAGGTTATTCTTACTATTGGTGGTGCTCTAAAGATGATTCCATCTACAGGAGTTACATTGCCACTAGTTTCATACGGAGGAAGTTCAATATTAGCTACATTGATAGTTTTTGCTATTATCCAAGGACTAGCTATTGTAGGAACTGATTCTAGAAAGACAGTTATGAGAACACAGCCTTCAAAACCACAGATAAAGGAGAATGTGAATGAGACGAAATACAGGACGACGCAAATCCCAAGACTTGAAGAGACAACAAAAATCCCAGCAGTTAGAAATCAAAAAAAGAAAAAAATTAAATAGACAGACCATGGTGGCTACAGTTTTCTTCTCAGCTATTTTTCTTTTTATGATAGGCTATTATATTAGATTTTTAGCAGTGGATTCTAAAGATATATTAAATGATAGTTATAATTATAGAATCAAAAAAAAGGAAAGCACTGTTGTTAAGGGAACTATCTACAGTAGCAATAAGAAAGCTTTAGCTTACACAGATATGAAGGATACTCCTAGAGATGTTTCTGATGATAAGCGAGTTTACCCATATGGTAAGATGTTTGCTCATATTGTAGGAATTGATAGTCACGGCGGATACGGAATAGAGAAGGATTATAGATATAAACTTTTATTTAATGACTCTGATTCCATTCAGAAAATCGTAGATGATTTTAAAAATGAAATTCCTAGAGGATTAGATATCTATACTACATTAAATGTGGGTATCCAAAAGAAGGCATATAATGAGTTAGGCGATATTAAGGGTGCTGTATTTATGATGGATCCGGAAAGTGGAAAGATTATAGCTTCCGTTTCTAAGCCATCTTATAATCCTAATACAATTAACGAAAACTGGGAGAAGATTAGTAGCGATAGCTCTAATTCTAAACTCTTAAATAGAGCAACTCAGGGTCAATACACGCCTGGTTCTATTTTTAAGATTGTAACAGCTCTAGAATTTATGAAAGAGAATAAGAACTATCAAAACTATTCATATGATTGTAATGGTTATGCTAATTTTAAAGGTTTTAAAATCGAGTGTTTTGATGGAAATGCCCATTATAGAGAGGATTTAAAACACGCCTTTGCCTATTCATGTAATTCAGCTTTCTCTAGTATTGGCGATGAATTAAAAGTATCTAAATTTAAAAAGACAGCGGAGAGTTTATTATTTAATAAGGATTTACCATTAGATATCACATTTAACACCAGTAAATTTATGTTAAATAAGAAATCTAGCCAGTTCGATGTAACTCAGACTAGTATTGGACAGGGTAAGACTATGGTTTCACCTGCACATATGTGTATGATAGCGTCTGCCATTGCCAATGATGGCGTATTAATGAAGCCATATATTATTAAGAAAATAACAGATCATAATTCTAATGTAAAAACTAAAACAAAAAAGCAAGAATATGGTATACTTATAAAGAAAAAATATGCTAAACAGCTAAAGGATTATATGTCAGCGGTTTGTGATTATGGAACTGGTAGTATTATGAATGGTTCTGTTTATGATGCTTACGGAAAAACCGGTACGGCCGAATTAGATAAGAATGGACATATTAATTCTTGGTTTGTTGGCTTTGCTAAACATAATGGTAAAAAGGTAGCTATTGCAGTGGTATTAGAAAACATTGAAGAAGGTGACGCAAAAGCTGTTAATATAGCTAAAGAAATTTTAGATTATTACTATTATTAGGAAATAAAATGAATAAGATTAATTATCAAAAAGTATTAGAAAAGATTATAGAAGATAATGTTAAGGCGGGGATTAGGCCAAGCCTTATGCTACATGCCTGCTGTGCACCATGTAGTAGTTATGTATTAGAATATTTATCACAATATTTTGATATAACTATTGTCTTTTATAATCCTAATATATGCGGTATAGATGAATATAATCATAGAGCCGAAGAACTAAAGCGTTTCGTTTTAGAGATGAATTTCACAAATCCTGTGAATGTTGAGATTGAAGAGTATAGCCCTGATGAATTTTATCAGGCTGTAAAAGGTTTAGAAGATGCTAAAGAAGGGGGCAGTCGCTGTTTTATATGTTATGAACAGCGTATGCGCTATGCAGCATTAATGGCTTTAAATAAATATGATTATTTTGCTACAACCCTTACCATCTCTCCACTAAAAAATGCCCAGAAGATTAATGAGATTGGTAAAAAATTAGAAGATGAATTAGGTGTTAAATATCTATATTCAGATTTTAAAAAGAAAAACGGTTATAAGCGGTCTATTGAATTATCTAAAGAATATGATTTATATAGACAGAATTTTTGTGGATGTGAATTCAGCAAAAGAAATATAGATAATTAAATCAAGTAGTAGAAAGGGTATAAAATGATTTGTCCAAGTTGTAAAAATGAATGCGATGATAATCTAGTATTCTGTAATTATTGTGGATATAAGTTAAAAGATACTGATGTCACAAAACTAAATGAAGAAAAAAAGAAAGCTAAAGATGTAGCTAAAGTAGATAATAATGATGAGTTTAGCGTTTCAGCTAACGATGCTAATAGAGAACCAGACTATATTAATTCTATAAATGTAAGTAATATGGATGAGGAAGAGAAGAATGATAAGATAGCTGATGAATATGTTAATCACAAGAAAAAATCATATCAGAGTTCTAATAATAAAGGATATAAACCTGAAAAGAAAAAGATGAGTTCTAAAACGAAGATGCTTATTTTAATTTTAGTATCATTAGTTTGTATGGCTATTGCATCAATTACTACATATGAAATAGTTAAAACTCAAAAAACTGAAAAATTCAATAAATATTTCGGCCAGGGTAATTCATTCTATGATTCTAAAAATTATAGAGATGCCCGCACACAGTATATAAATGCAGCTAATAATGCAGTAACATCAGAGCAGAAAATCAAATCATACGAGATGGTATGTAAGGTGGATGAGTTTATTGGAGATTTAGATGAAGAAGAAATTAAATATTACGAGTCATTGGTTAAGGTTGATAAGCATAATATCGAATATTATGAGAGCTTAATTGTTCTTTATCAGAATAATAATCATGATTCTAAAATTGAATCTTTAATTGTATCAGCCCCATCATCTATCAGAGAACAGTTAAAGAAATTCGACGGAACTATACCTGTTCCAAGTATTGAAGAGGGTACATATAATCAGCCTATTTCCATTGAGTTAAAGGCTGCTAAGGGTGTAAAGATTTACTATACAACAGATGGTTCAGATCCATCAAAGTCTACATCCAGAACTAAATACTCTAATCCAATTAAATTTAAAACTGAGGGAACATTTACTCTTAGAGCTTATTCTGTCGACAAGAATAGTAAGAGTAGTAAGCAGTTATCAGCAAAATATATTTTATCTTTTGTAAAAGTTGATAAACCTGATGTAACTCCTGATGGCGGAAAATATTCTTCACCTAAAAAGATTGAGGCCGCTGCCGCTGATAATTGTGAAATCTACTACACAACAGATGGAACAGAGCCAAATAAGAAATCAAAGAAGTACACTAAACCAATTAAGATGCCTAAGGGTAATACATTATATATCTTTGTAGCAATAGATAAAGACGGTGTAAAGAGTCCTCTAGTTTCAAGAGTATATGATTATTCACCTGAATATACAGTAAGTTATACAGAGGCATTAAAGAGACTTTCAGAGAAATTGGTTTCTGATGGTATTTATGAAAATGAAGATGGCTCATTTAAAAATAAGAGTCAGGGATATATAGAATTTATTAAGATATCTGAGATAAAGAGTTCTAATTACTATATTGTAAAATGTAGCATCGAGGATAGTGATGGTGACGAGGACACTAAGGGATTCTATGCAATATCATCAGATACAGGGGCTTGTTATAAAGCTAAGAAAGACAATGATAAATATAAATTAGATGAGTAATAAAAATGGCTGTCACATAAGTGACAGCCTAAAATAATAAAAAAATGCGGATGGCGGGACTTGAACCCGCACGCTTTATGGGCGGCAGATTTTGAGTCTGCTGCGTCTGCCATTCCGCCACATCCGCAAGCAATAAAAATATTATCACTTTGAGGTATTATTGTCAAGTGATTTTTACCATAAGTCCTTTATATTATATAGGCAGAAAGAGTATAAAATGGATAAATATAATGTATATGGAATGACCTGTGCAGCGTGTCAGGCCAGAGTAGAAAATTCGGTTAAAAGCTTAGATGGGGTGGAATCAGTTAGCGTTAACCTTCTAACTAATTCTATGAACGTAGAAGGTAATGTAAGTAGTGATGTTATAATGTCCGCTGTAAAAAAAGCCGGATATAAAGCTACACCTATGGATGCTTTAAAAGATAAAAATGATAATCTATTTAATGATGATGAATTTAAAAATATGAAGATTAGACTATTTTCTTCTATATTTTTCTTATTTATCCTTATGTATTTTTCAATGCTTCCAATGTTATTTAACATTAAATTACCTTTTAATCTATCAAAAAACATTGTAGGACTAGGATTAGTCCAGTTAATCTTATCAGCTATTATTATGGTTATTAACCAGAAATTCTTTATATCCGGTATGAAAGCTATAATAAATCTAAGTCCTAATATGGATACTTTAGTAACCTTAGGTTCAATGTCATCATTTATTTATAGCGTATATATATTATTTTTATTAACATATCATACATCACATATGCACCATTTCTATTTTGAGAGTGCAGCAATGATTTTAACTTTAATAACCTTAGGAAAAACTCTTGAAGCATACTCTAAAGGAAAAACAACTAATGCCATAAAAGAATTAATGCTTTTAAAGCCGGAACATGCCAATATTGTTAAAACTAATGATCAGGGAAAAGAGATTATATCTAAGGTAATGGTTGATGATGTAAAAATAGATGATATTTTCATTTTAAAAAGTGGTGACAGTATTCCTGTTGATGGAAGAATTATTGAAGGTGACTGCACCATTAATGAGTCAGCTATTACCGGTGAAAGTATTCCTGTTGATAAAAGTGTAGGTGACAATGTAGCATCAGGCACTATAATTTATAGCGGATATGCTAAATGTATAGCCACTAAAGTAGGAAAGGATTCAACATTAGCTAAGATAATAGAATTAGTTACTGATGCAGGTAATTCTAAAGCACCTATTGCCAAAATAGCAGATAAGGTATCGGCTATTTTTATCCCATCAGTTTTGTTAATATCAATAATAACATTTATTATTTGGTTTATAACAAAAGGTGAGTTTGATTTCGCGTTTTCTATGGCTGTATCTGTTTTAGTGGTAAGTTGTCCATGCGCATTGGGATTAGCTACACCTGTAGCCATAATGGTTGGTAGTGGAATTGGTGCTAAATCAGGAATTTTATTTAAAAATGCCACTGCATTAGAAAGATGCCATAAAATTAATGTTTTATGCTTTGATAAAACCGGTACTATAACTAAAGGACAACCACAGGTTACAGATTTAATATCATATACTGATGAAAAGCAATTATTAAACATATTGTATACTATTGAAAAGAGAAGCGAGCATCCCCTGGCTAAAGCTATTAGTCATTATGCTAGTGATAAAGGTGCCACCGAGTTAAATATTAAAGGTTTTAAGGTTCACAGTGGTTTTGGAGTTAGCGCTAAATATAATGATGCCGAAATAAAAATTGGTAATATTGAATTTATAAAAAAAGCTGGTTTAGTTAATATAGATGAAACAGAAAATATAATTAATAAATTCGGAAAAGAAGGAAAAACCGGAATTATTATCACAGAAAATTCATTAATTGTTGGTATAATTGCTATTGCTGACACTTTAAAAGAGGATGCTGTAGAATCAATTAAACAGATAAAGAAAATGGGCATAAAGACTGTTATGCTAACTGGAGATAATGAAAATACAGCTAAATATATAGCTGATAAAGTGGGTATTGATTATTATATATCAGGTGTAAAACCCGAAGATAAGGATAATTATATTTTAAGATTTAAGAAAAAAGGCATTTGTGCAATGGTAGGTGACGGTATTAATGATGCTCCATCTCTTACTAGAGCCGATATAGGAATGGCCATTGGCGCCGGAACTGATATTGCCATAGAATCTGCTAATGTAGTTTTATCAAAAAGTAGAATAGAAGATGTGGCTGCAGCCATAAGATTAAGTAAATATACCAGCAGAAATATTCATCAAAATCTGTTTTGGGCATTTTTCTATAATATACTTTTAATTCCATTAGCCGCCGGCCTATATTATCCATTATGGAAACTTCAGTTAAACCCAATGCTAGGTGCTATGGCAATGAGCTTATCATCAGTGTGCGTTGTGGGAAATGCCCTAAGGCTAAACTTCAAAAACATATATAAAGCAAATGCATTTAAAAAAACAGTTAACCAATCTATTGACATAGATGATATAATAAACGATGTTAAGGAGGAAATTACTATGGAAAAGGTATTACATATAGACGGTATGATGTGTACTCACTGTGAAGCTACAGTTAAACTGGCTCTTTTAGAGGTGCCAGGGGTTAAAAAGGCTAAGGTGAGCCATAGAAAAAACACAGCTATTGTCAAGTTAACAGAGGAAGTAAGTGATGAGGTATTAAAGAAAGCGGTGGAGGATAAAAACTATACCGTTACTTTAATTGAAACAAAATAATATGAAGCATGAAGATTATTTAGCATGGATAGATGATTTCATCTTTGACCGAATTGAATATATAGACGATTTAAAGGAATTTATAGAACATTCTAGAAATTGTCCTAAATGTTTTGAAGAATTAAAATTTCAATATTCTATCAGAAGAAGTTTAGGGGACGTTCAGTTTAAACTTGGTTCAGATGATGACGTTATTGATCCTGATATGGAATTAAAAGCAATTTTTTCTTATTATGATAAATATATTGAAAATAATGATAAGAAAAAGCATGTAATAACAACTATTATTTCTATTATATGTTTAGGAGTATTATTGTTAATTATATTAATTATTATTAAAGAACTTAAGATTATATAATTTAGAGGTAAAGATGAGTAAACTATTATTAATTGACGGACATAGTATTTTAAATAGAGCGTTTTATGGCATCCCTGTAAACAATTTTTCTAACAGTGAGGGGTTGCACACTAATGCTATATACGGTTTTTTAACCATGATGTTTAAATATATTGACGAAGAAAAACCGGATCATATAGCGGTGGCTTTTGATGTAAAGAAGCCTACTTTTAGACATGAAATGTTTAAGGAATATAAGGGCACTAGAAAGCCTATGCTTCCTGAGTTAAAGGAGCAGGTTCCTGTAATGAAACAGGTTCTTAGGGCAATGAATATTACCACAGTGGAGATGCCAGGTTTTGAAGCTGATGATGTTTTAGGTACATTATCGAAAATAGGTGAAGAAAATGGATTTGATGTCTCTGTTATATCCGGAGATAGGGATTTATTACAGCTAGCCACTAGCAAGGTTAAGATTTGTATACCAAAGACTTCTAAGGGAGTTACCACTACATCTTACTATTATGATAAAGATGTATTAGAGGAGTATAAGGTTACTCCTATAGAATTTATCGACTACAAGGCATTGCTAGGAGATACCAGCGATAATATACCAGGTGTTCCTGGAATCGGAAAAGTGGGAGCATCTAAAATTATCTCTGAATATCATTCCATCGAAAATGCTTATGAACATGTGGATGAAATTAAGAATAATAAAAGTAGAACTTCACTAAAAGAAAACTATGATCAGGCTGTACTTAGTAAGGAATTAGCTACAATTAACACATCAGTAGAATTAGAAATTAAGCTTAGCGACTGTGAGATTAATGACTTATATAACGAGAAAAGTTATGAGATTATTAGAAAATTAGAATTTAAGAGCATGTACAATAGATTTCAGGGCATAGATATCTATAAAGATTCTGAAATTAAAATTACAGAAGTTAAGGATTTAAATGATATTAAATATGCAGGTAAAGAAGTGGGCTTAGCTATCTTTGATGGAGAAATTTTTGCTATTGCAGTAAGTATTGATAATGAAACATATTTTGCATCAACTAATGATTTCTCTATAGATGAGTTGACTAACTTTATTAAAGAATGTAAAACGTCTATAAGCATTGATAATATTAAAGCGTATAACGATTATCTCTTAGCCAGTGATAAAGATGATATTTTCGATGTGGGTATTGCAGCTTATCTTTTAAATCCTACAGAGAGCGAATATACATACGATAAAATCGCTAATGAGTATTTGTCATTGACAGTTCCATCTAGGGAAGAAATCTTTCCTAAGGTTAAAAAAAGCGAGCCGGATCCATATTTAGATATAGAAAATATAAAGAAGTATACAGGAACTAAAGCTTATATAAATGCTAAGGTTAAAAGTGTATTGATTAAAAAGCTTAAGGAAGTAGAGATGCTTTCTGTCTACAATGACATTGAATTTCCATTAGTTTTTGCCTTATATGATATGGAAAAAGCCGGCATTATGATTAGAAAAGACAAGCTTAAAGAATATGGAGACAACTTACAGATTCATATAGACGAGCTTACTAAAGAGATTTATCAGGAGGCTGGAAAGGAATTTAATATTAATTCTCCTAAGCAGTTAGGTGAAATATTGTTTGTGGATATGAATCTTCCTTTCGGTAAAAAGACTAAAACAGGATATTCCACCAGCGCTTCTATATTAGAAAAGTTAGAGCCTGATTATCCTTTCGTTGGAAAGGTTATGGAATACCGTCAATTAACTAAATTAAAATCTACATATGCAGATGGGTTAAGTAATTACATAGATAAAGATGGTAGAATTAGAGGAAAATTCAATCAGACAGTTACTGCTACAGGAAGAATTAGCTCAACTGAGCCTAATTTACAAAATATTCCTGTTAGAATGCCTCTGGGAAGAGAAATTAGAAAACTTTTCGTGCCAAAAGAGGGCTGTGTATTTATTGATGCAGACTATTCTCAGATTGAGCTAAGAATATTAGCTCATATGTCAGAGGATGATAATTTAATTGAAGCATATAGAGATTCTAAAGATATTCATGCATCTACAGCATCATTGGTATTTAATGTACCAATTGAAGATGTTACACCTTTAATGAGAAGAAATGCTAAGGCTGTTAATTTTGGTATTGTATATGGAATTAGTTCTTTTGGACTGAGTAAGGATTTATCTATCAGTCGAAAAGAAGCTGAAGCTTATATAAATGATTATTTTAAGAATTATCCTGGTATAAAAAAATACTTAGATGATTCTGTAAAGTTTGCTAAAGAAAACGGATATGCTAAGACCTTATTTAATCGACGCAGACCTGTTAGCGAACTTAAATCAGGTAATTTCATGGTACGTCAGTTCGGTGAGAGAGTGGCTATGAACTCTCCAATTCAGGGAACTGCTGCTGACATAATGAAAATTGCCATGATTAATGTATATAAAGAATTAAAGGATAGAAATTTAAAATCCAGAATTGTTCTTCAGGTTCACGATGAATTACTTATCGAAACCTATAAGGATGAGGTGGAGATTGTAAAAGAAATACTATCAGACAAAATGACTCATGCAGCCGATTTAAAGGTTAACTTAGATATTGATATACAGACAGGAGAAAATTGGGATGAAGCTCACTAAAAGAATTATTGGAATAACCGGCGGAGTGGGTTGTGGTAAAAGTGAAGTATTAAACTATTTAAAAGACACTTATAATGCACATATTATTTTATCAGATCAGGTAGCTAAAAATATTTCTAAGCCTGGAGGTGAAGCATATAGTAAAATATGTAAGGCCTTTCCTGATGCAATTATTGACTATGAAATCAATAACCAGATTTTAAGTGATATAGTTTTTAGAGATAAAGAAAAACTTAAAGAACTTAATGAAATAGTTCATCCCCTAACTCTAGATACCATAAAAAAAGAGATTGATTCCTCTAATGCTGATATAGTAGTGGTGGAATCTGCTATCTTTTTTGAATCAGGTCTAGATAAGTTTGTGGATGAAGTATGGTGGGTTTTCTGCGACCTAGAAACCAGAATTCAGAGACTCAATGTAAGTCGCGGTTATTCTAGAGAAAAAAGCTTAGGAATTATTAATAATCAGATGTCTGATGAAGAATTAAATCTAAAGACAGATGAATATATTGATAATTCTAAAAATTTTGAAAAAACAAAAGAACAAATCGATTTTATAATTTCAGATTATTGCACAGAATAGGAGTTTTTTAATGAAATCTAGTAACAAGGGAATGGTTAGTACCATACTATCTAATGTAAAAGAATATAAGGCATCTTCTATTGCCACACCTATCTTTATGTTAGGTGAAGTAATAGTTGAGAACTTTATTCCTTTCTTAGCTGCCGGCATTATCGACAGTATTTATTCAAAGGATTTAAAAAACGTTGGAATTATGGCAACTGTTATGCTTTTATTAGCTGTAGCCGGATTAATATTCGGATATCTAGGCGGTGTATATGCAGCTAAAGCTTCAGCAGGTTTAGCTAAAAATCTTAGATTTACAATGTTTAACAAAATCGGTGATTACTCATTTTCTAATATTGATAAGTTTTCTACAGCTGGTTTAGTTACCAGACTTACTACAGATGTTATGAACATACAGAATGCTTATCAGATGATTTTAAGAATGTTAGTCCGTGCCCCATTTACACTTATTGTGGCAATGACAATGGCATTTTTTAAATCTGCTAAGATAGCTAGAATTTATTTAATTGCCGTAATTATCTTAGGATTTTTTATTTTCTTAATTGCCAAATCGGCATTTAAGTATTTCGGCCAGGTATTTTCTAAGTATGATGACTTAAATGCATCAGTACAGGAAAATGTAACCGGAATGAGAGTAGTAAAAGCTTTTGTTAGAGAGGACTATGAAAAAAAGAAGTTCTCATTGGCATCTAAAAATATTTATAAGATGTTTATAAAAGCAGAGGGTATCGTTAACTTTAACGCTCCGCTGATGAACTTAACAGTTTATACTTGTATAATTTTAGTGAGTTGGTTAGGAGCCCACGAGATTGTTAACAGCCATAACAATGTAGCACTTGGTTTAACTACAGGTAACTTATCAGCACTACTTACTTACTGCGTAAATATTTTAATGTCTCTTATGATGTTATCATTTGTAATGGTTATGATTACCATGAGTTTATCATCAGCTAAGAGAATTGCTGAGGTAATTAACGAAAAGCCTGATATTGTTAATCCTAAAAATGCGGTGATGAATGTAGAAAACGGAGATGTTGAATTTAAAAATGTTTCCTTTAGATATAATAAAAATAGTGAAGAACCTGTTTTAAGCGATATTAATCTCTCTATTAAATCCGGAGAGGTTATCGGTATTATGGGTGGAACTGGTTCTGCTAAATCCAGTCTTGTTAATCTTATCAGTCGTCTTTATGATGTAGAAGACGGTGAGGTAAGAGTTGGAGGAATTAATGTTAAAGACTACGACTTAGAGGTTCTAAGAAACCAGGTAAGTGTGGTTTTACAGAATAATGTATTATTCTCAGGAAGCATTAAAGACAATATTCGCTGGGGAGATGAAAACGCTAGCGATGAAGAAATTAAAAGAGTTTGTGAATTAGCCTGTGCTTCAGAATTTATTGATAAAATGCCTGATGGATATGATACTTATATCACTCAGGGCGGTAGCAATGTATCAGGTGGACAGAAGCAGAGATTATGTATAGCTAGAGCGTTACTTAAAAAGCCTAAAATTCTTATTTTAGATGATAGTACCAGCGCTGTTGATACTATAACAGATGCTTCCATAAGAAATGCTTTTAAAACTGAGATTCCAGATACCACTAAGATTATTATTGCCCAAAGAATTTCTAGTTTACAGGATTCAGATAAAATAATTGTTTTAGATGATGGTAAGATTTCAGGAATCGGAACCCACGAAGAATTACTTAAAAACAATGAAATTTACTCAGAAATATATAGACAGCAGACAGTGGAGAGCGCTGATTTTGATAAAGAAGGAGGTAACAACTAATGGCACAACCACGAGGCCCTAGAGGCAGAAATAATATGCCAACAGAAAAGATAGAGCATCCAATAAAAATGTTAGTTACCATCCTTAAATTTATTGGTGAAAGTTATCTTCCTCATTTATTAATAGTATTAGTTTGTATTATTTTAGGTGTACTAGCTAATGTTCGAGGCACTTGGTTTACTAAAAGTTTAATTGATAAATTTATTCCGGAAATCATAAAAAACGGCGGAACTGATTATAAATCATTATATGATGCTATTACACGCGTAGCTATCTTTTATTGCATTGGTATATTATGTATATTTATCCAAAACGAGACTATGGTTTTTGTTACTCAGGGAACATTAAAAAAACTTAGAGATAAAATGTTTAACCATATGCAGAGTTTACCAATTAAGTACTTTGATACTCACTCATACGGTGAAATAATGTCAATGTATACAAATGATATCGACACTTTAAGACAGATGATTGCAATGGCAATGCCACAGATGGTAAATTCCATAATCACCATTGTAAGTGTGTTTGTATCAATGCTTATGTTAAGCTTACCCCTAGCAGTTATCACTACATTTATGGTTGTTTTCGTTTTATACATAACTAAATTATTAACTTCTAAGTCTGGAAAGAACTTTATAAAACAGCAAAAACACTTAGCTTCAGTTAATGGCTATATTGAAGAGATGATGACTGGTCAGAAGGTGGTTAAGGTATTCTGCCACGAGCAGAAAATGATTGATGATTTTGTTAATATAAATGATGAACTTTGTCAGTCAGCATATAAAGCAAATAAGTTTTCTAATGTAATGGCGCCAATTAATGCTCAGCTAGGAAACTTAAGTTATGTAATTTGTGCCTGCCTTGGTGCAATTATTGCAATTAACCATTTGCCACATATAGTTTTCTCTCCTAGCATATCTACAGGAATTATAGCCTTTAAAACATTGACAGCAGGATCACTAGTAAGCTTTTTAACTTACAATAAACAGTTTTCACAGCCTATAAACCAGATGTCTATGCAGGCTAACTCAATTATTATGGCTTTAGCCGGTGCAGATAGAATCTTTAAGTTATTAGATGAAAAGCCGGAAGTAGATGATGGCTATGTTTCATTGGTAAACTGCACTGAAGAAAACGGTAAGATTGTGGAAACAACCAAAAGAACTGGTCATTGGGCATGGAAACATTATCATAAAGAGTCTGATACTACAGATTACATTCCATTAAAGGGTGAGATTATATTAGATGATGTGGATTTCGGATATACTGATGAAAAAATCGTTCTTCACAATGTGGAAATGTATGCTAAGCCTGGTGAAAAGATAGCTTTCGTAGGTTCTACAGGAGCAGGGAAAACAACTATTACGAATCTAATAAACAGATTTTATGATATCCAGGATGGGAAAATCAGATATGATGGAATTAATATTAATAAGATTAAGAAGGCAGATTTAAGAAAATCTTTAGGAATGGTTTTACAAGATACTCATCTATTTACAGGCACTATAAAAGATAATATCCGATTTGGAAGACTAGATGCCACAGATGAAGAAGTATATTCTGCTGCAAAATTAGCTAATGCAGATAAGTTTATTAAGCGTCTTCCTAAAGGTTATGATACAATGATAACTAAAGACGGTGGAAATCTATCTCAGGGACAGAGACAGCTACTAGCTATTGCCAGAGCAGCTGTGGCAGATCCTCCTGTTTTAATTTTAGATGAGGCCACTTCATCTATTGATACTAGAACTGAGCGAATCGTTCAGGAGGGTATGGATGCTTTAATGAAGGGAAGAACTACCTTTGTTATTGCCCATAGATTGTCTACTATTAAAAACAGTGATTGTATTATGGTTTTAGATCAGGGACGAATTATGGAGCGTGGAAACCACGACGAGTTAATGAATCAACAGGGAATTTATTATAAGCTTCAAACTGGAGCAGTTAAATAAAATTATAAAGAAAGAGAGAAGAAAAAATGAAGAAATTAAGTACAACTAAAGCACCAGCAGCTATTGGACCTTATTCACAGGCTGTAATTACAGGAAATTTATTATTTACATCAGGACAGATTGCCCTAGATCCAGCTAGTGGAGAGATTGTAGGAAGCACAATTGAAGAACAGACAGAACAGGTTATGAAAAATTTAGGAGCCATCTTAGAGGAAGCAGGAGTTACATATGATAACGCAGTAAAAACTGTTTGTTTCTTAGATGACATGAATGATTTTGCTGCTTTCAATGAGATTTACGGAAAATATTTCTCATCTAAACCAGCTAGAAGCTGTGTGGCTGTAAAGACATTGCCTAAAAATGTTTTATGCGAAGTAGAAGTAATAGCAGAGGTTTAAAAAATGGATAGCAAATTATTAGAAGTTTCTAAATTTGATGGCGAAGGTTATATGCCAATGATTGATTATCAGTCATGGCGTGTGGCAGAGCTAAGATATATTGATGAATTAGAAGTTGATAATCTTAAAACAATGCAGAAGCATGATGAGTCCGATGAAGTATTTATTTTACTAGAGGGGGACTTCACATTATTTATTGGTGGCAATGGCGATCACATTGGAGAGATATCTGCTGTGAAACTAGAGCCATTAAAGCTATATAATGTTAAAAGAGGTACATATCACACACATGTTCCAGAGAAAAATGCTACTGTTTTAATAGTTGAAAATCAGGATACTTGTGATGATAATTCACCGGAAGAAGATTTAACTTTAGAACATAAGAAAATCATTAAGAAACTATACACAGAATTAAATAGTTAAATTAAAAGTCCGCTAAATGCGGACTTTTATCAAGTACACAGGTAGAAAATGAGATTAGATAAATATATATCACTTACAGGAAATGGCACTAGAAGTGTTATAAAATCAGAAATAAAAAAAGGCGCTGCAAAGGTTAATAATGTTACAGTTAAAGATCCGGCATATAAAGTTAATGAGGATAATGATAAAATTATCTGGAAGGGCAAATTACTTAAATATAACGAATTTCATTATTATATGCTAAACAAACCTGCAGGAATGATTTGTGCAGCTAGCGATCCTAAGCATGATACAGTTTTAAGACTTTTCAATGATTTAAAAATCAAAGGATTGTTTACTGTTGGACGATTAGATAAAGATACTCACGGTTTATTAATTGTGACAGATGATGGTATGTTAGCTCACAATATGCTTTCTCCTAAAAAGCATGTATCAAAAACTTACTATGTTACAGTGGATAATAATATTGATGAAAGCCTAATAGAATACTTTGCTAATGGAATAGATATTGGCGAAAAAAATATAACAAAACCTGCAAAGCTTACAATAGTTGATAATAATAGCGCTTATCTAACTATCACTGAAGGTAAATATCATCAGGTGAAAAGAATGTTTGGACATTTTAAGTTAAAGGTTACTTATCTAAAAAGGGTATCTATGGGAGATATTAATTTAGATGAATCCTTAAAAGAAGGGGAGTTTAGACCTTTATACAAAGAAGAATTAAAGATATTAGAAAAATATAAGTAGTAAGAGGTTAAAATGATTGAACTAAAAATCAATAATAACGAAGCCGGACAGCGATTAGATAAATATCTCTTTAAATATTTTAAAGAAGCTAAGGCCAGCTTTATTTATAAAATGCTTAGAAAGAAAAATATTGTCCTAAACGGAAAAAAGTCTGATGGAAAAGATAAGTTAAATCAGGGAGATATAGTAAAAGTTTTTATGGCAGACGAAACCATTGCTAAATTTAGAGGAGAGTCTGTTAAATTCAAAACTGTTAAAAATCCTAGAATAAATATTGTATATATGGATGACAATATTGCATTAATAAATAAAGAGGCTGGAATCTTAAGTCAGAAAGCTAGTGATAGTGATATTTCTGTAAATGAACTTTTTATTTCCTATCTGCTTAATAATAAAATCATAACAATGGAGAGTCTAAATACTTTTAAACCATCCATTGTAAACAGACTTGATAGAAACACCAGTGGCTTGATATGTGCCGGGATTTCCCTAAAAGGTTCTCAAATAATGAGCGAAATGTTTAGAGATAGGACAATTGATAAATATTACCTTTGTTTAGTAAAAGGGAAAATTACAGAGGAGCAGGAAATAAAAGGTTATCTAAAAAAGGTTGAAAGCACTAATAAGGTTGAAATATTAGATATACCTAAGGACGATAGTTATTCATATATAGAGACTAAATATATACCTGTTTGTTCATCTGATGAATATACATTATTAAAAGTAAAGCTAGTAACAGGAAAGACTCACCAGATTAGAGCTCATCTAGCTTACAACAATCACCCTCTAGTAGGTGATACTAAATACGGCGATAAAAAGTGCAATGCATTTTTTAAAGAGAAATATAAATTAAAGCATCAATTATTGCACTCATATAATATGATTATAAATAGTGAAAAACTAGGTTTAAAAAACAAAAATATTATTGCCGAAGTTCCTAAGATTTTTGATATAATTGTATATAGTGAATTGAATTATAAAATTAATAAGTAAAGAGGCATTTATGGCAACATGGAATAGTAGGGGACTTAGGGGTTCCACCTTAGAGGATATGATTAATATGACTAATGATAATTATCGCTTAAAAAATTTAGCCCTTATTCAGAAAATACCTACCCCCATCACACCGGTTAAAATAGATAAAAGTAGCAGACATATTACTTTAGCTTACTTTGAACAACAAAGTACTGTAGATTATATAGGAGCAGTGCAGGGAATTCCTGTATGCTTTGATGCTAAAGAATGCGCTAGCGATACTTTTCCTTTAATGAATGTTCATAAGCATCAGATTGAGTTTATGCAGGATTTTGAAAAACAGGATGGCGTGGCTTTTATTCTTATTTATTTTACCAATAAAAATGAAATCTTTTATGTTCCATTTAAAGATTTATTCGCTTTTTATACGCGAAGTATAAATGGTGGACGAAAAAGCTTTAGATATGAAGAACTAAATCAAGATTATAAGGTAGAAAAGTCTCCTGGTTTTTTAGTTCACTATTTAGAATGTATTAATAAAGATTTAGTAAGCAGAGAATAAAGATTTGACAAATAATTTAAAATAGGTTATGATTCTTTTAACTTGGTAACAAGGTAGCACTTTACCACAGTAAAGTATAAGGAGGAAATATGGAGAAGAAATTATTACATACACCTGTAGGAGTTAGAGATATATACGGTAAGGAATGTGAATTAAAAATAGAATTAGAAAATAAGATAAATAAGGTATTTAACACATATGGATACCATAATATATTTACACCAACTTTTGAATTTTTCGATGTATATTCAGAGGAGAGAGGTTCTGTTTCTTCTAAGGATATGTATAAATTCTTTGACAGAGACGGTAACACTTTAGTATTGAGACCGGATATCACACCGGCTATTGCCAGAATGGTGTCTAAATATTACCAGGATGAAGTATTCCCAGTTAAATTATGCTATAACATGAATACTTTTATTAATCATTCAGAACTTCAGGGTAAATTAAAAGAGAGCACACAGTTAGGCTGTGAAATGATTAATGACGATTCTATTGAGGCGGATGCTGAAATAATCGCCTTAGTTGTAAATTCCTTAAGATCTACCGGATTAGATGAATTTTTAGTAGAGGTAGGTCAGGTTGATTTCTATAAAGGAATCATTGAAAAATATAATCTTTCTTCAGAAATGGAAAGAGAATTAAGAAATAGAATTTCTAATAAAAATATCTTCGGAGTAGAAGAATTATTAGAGGATAATAAAATTAGTGAGGATGATAAAAAAGCATTGATGGAACTTCCATCATTATTTGGAAGCCAGGATGTTTTAGAGACAGCTAAATCATTAACTGACAATGAAACAGCTATTAATGCTATTACTCGTTTAGAGAAGTTATTTAAAATCTTAGATGAATATAATGTTTCTAAGTATGTAAGCATTGATTTAGGTATGTTATCTAACTTTAATTACTACACAGGTATTATCTTTAAAGCTTACACATATGGTTCAGGAGAAGAGATAGTAACAGGTGGTAGATACGATAAGTTATTATCACAGTTTGGCGAGAGTAAACCAGCCATTGGATTTGGTATCTATGCTGACCAGATTTTAAATGCACTTTACAGAGAAAGTTTAACAACTGATATTGAAATAGATTTTACAACTATTGTATATGATAAGGAAGCTAGAGTAGAAGCAATTAAACAGGCTGAAGTATTAAGATCTCAGGGCGTTAACACAGAATTAATTCTTAATAATAATATTGACCTAGATAAATTTGTTCAGTCTAGAAAAGATATGAAGATTAGTAACATAATTTATGTTTCAAAAGATGGAAAGAAAGAGTTATAGGAGATAATTATGAGATATTTAACATTTGCCCTTGCTAAAGGAAGATTAGCTAAAAATGCCATGAAAATTTTCGAGGAAATCGGAATTGAATGCCAGGAAATGAAAGATAAAGATACTAGAAAATTAATTTTCGTCAATGAAGAATTAAAACTTAAATTCTTCTTAGCTAAAGCTAGTGATGTTCCTACATACGTAGAACATGGTGCTGCTGATATCGGTATTGTGGGAAGAGATACTATTTTAGAGGAAAACAGAAAATTATATGAGGTATTAGATTTAGGTTTCGGAAAGTGTAAGATGTGTGTTTGCGGACCGGAATCAGCTAGAGAGTTGTTAAATAACCATAGCATGATTCGCGTGGCATCTAAATACACTAAGATTGCTAAAGACTACTTCTACAATAAAAAGCATCAGACAGTAGAGATTATTAAATTAAATGGATCTGTAGAGTTAGCTCCTATTGTAGGTTTATCAGATGTTATCGTAGATATCGTTGAGACAGGAACTACTCTAAAAGAAAACGGATTATCTGTTTTAGAGGAAGTATGCGATCTATCAGCTAGAGTGGTAGTTAACCAGGTTAGTATGAAGATGGAAGATGAGAGAATCCGCGAGATAGTTCATGGATTGAGAAAGGTAATTAATGAAAAACAAGCTTAATACGTATTCGGAGGTAAGATAATGAGAATAGTTAAAGTAGATGAATCATCAAAAAAAGATATATTAAACACACTTTTAAAGAGAAGTCCTAACAACTACTCAGAATATGAAAGTGTAGTAAACGATATTTTAGCAGATATTAAAGCTAATGGAGATAAGGCTTTATTTGATTACACAAAGAAGTTTGATAAGTTTGATATTAACGCTGATAATATTAAAGTTACAGAGGAAGAGATTAAAAAAGCTTATGACAGCTTAGAGGATAAAGAATTTATCAATGTTATCAGAAGATCAATTAAAAATATTGAAGAATATCACAATAAACAGAAGCAGTACAGCTGGTTTGATTCTAAGCCTGATGGAAGCTTATTAGGACAGAAAATTACTGCCATTGAAAAAGCAGGTGTTTATGTACCTGGCGGAAAGGCTGCTTATCCATCATCTGTTATTATGAATGTTATTCCAGCTAAGGTGGCAGGCGTTGAAAAAATAGTTATGTGTACTCCAGCTAACAGCCAGGGCGAGGTTAACCCTAACACATTAATTGCTGCTAATGAAGCAGGCGTAGATACTATTTATAAAGTAGGCGGATCACAGGCTATTGCTGCAATGGCTTATGGAACAGAGTCAATTGAAAAGGTTGATAAGATTGTAGGACCTGGAAATATTTATGTTGCCCTAGCTAAAAAAGCAGTATTCGGTTATGTAAGTATTGATTCAGTGGCAGGCCCTAGTGAGATTTTAGTTTTAGCGGATGAGAGCGCTAATCCTAGATACGTGGCTGCAGATATGCTTTCACAGGCTGAGCACGATGAAATGGCATCAGCTATCTTAATAACTGACAGCGAAAAATTAGCTAAGGAAGTATCAGAATATATTGATCTCTTCACTTCTAAATTAATAAGAAAAGAGATTATCAAAGAATCAATTAATAATTATGGATATATTATGGTTTGCGATAATATGGATGAGGCAATTGATGTGGCCAATGAAATTGCATCAGAGCACTTAGAAATATTAACAAAAAATCCATTTGATATTATGACTAAAATTAAAAATGCAGGAGCTATTTTTATAGGAGAATACAGCAGCGAGCCATTAGGTGATTATTTCGCTGGTCCTAACCACGTATTACCTACTAACGGAACTGCTAAATTCTTCTCACCACTTAGCGTGGATGATTTTATAAAGAAATCAAGTATTATCTCATACTCAAAAGAAGCACTTTCAAAGGTTAATGAAGATATTATGACATTTGCTAAGAAAGAGGGATTAACAGCTCACGCTAATTCAATTAGAGTAAGATTTGACAATAATGACGATTTAGATACAATTTAATTATGAAAGGCAGGTGATATTTATGGGAAGAACAGGCGAATGTGCCAGAGAGACTAATGAAACCAAAATATTTGTCACAATTAATTTAGATGGTGATGGCAAGACAGACATTGATACAGGTATCGGATTTTTTGATCACATGTTAAATAGCTTTGCCAGACACGGACTATTTAATTTGTCAGTTAAAGTAACAGGAGACCTTCATGTAGATTGTCACCACACAATAGAAGATACAGGTATTGCCCTAGGTGTCGCTATTAGAAACGCATTAGGCGATAAAAAATCTATTAATAGATACGGTTCTATTATGTTACCTATGGACGAGACTTTAGCTCTATGTGCCCTAGATTTATCAAACAGACCATACTTAGTATTCGATGCTGAATTTACTACAGACAGAGTAGGATACTTTGATACAGAAATGGTTAAGGAATTTTTCTATGCACTAACATATACTATTGGTATGAACTTACATCTAAAGATTTTAAATAGTGGAAATAATCACCACATGATAGAAGCATTATTTAAAGCCTTCGGAAAGAGCTTAGATGAGGCTACACGTATCAACGACAGAATTAATGGAGTATTATCAACGAAAGGAACATTATAATGGGGAAATTTAAACTAATGCCGGCTATTTATTTATATAATGGCCAGTGCGTTAAAAAAGATACAAAGGATATTTTAGGAGACGGCGATGCTGTGGAGCTAGCTGTTTCATATAACAATCACGGAGCAGACTCAATATTAATCTTTGACTACTCATCAAATGATGCAGAGCATGATGCTAATATTGGAACAGTTATTAAGATGGCTGATTCAGTAGATATTCCTATGATTGTAGGTGGAAATATTAAACGTCTAGAGGATGTTAAAAAATATCTTTATGCCGGAGCTTATAAGATTTTCTTAGATTCCACAAAAGAGTCTAATATTGAGTTAATCGAGGAAGCCGCTGAGAGATTTGGCAATGATAAGATTGCTATTAAGGTTGACAAAGGCTATGACTACGAGAATATTAAGCAGTTTAAGTATTCAGGCGTGTCATTGGTAATTGCAGATGGATGTGCTGAAGAGTGCTTAAAATATGGCTTAAAGGTACTTCCATATAATGAGACTTTTGCATTCAATGATTTAGTAGAATTTGCTAAGACAAAGAAAACTTATGGTATTGTGGAATCTAGCTTTGACAATGAATTTGATTTCTTTAATTTCAAGTCACAGCTAAAGAGCGAGGGCGTTAACACTAATATCTTTGAGAGCAGCATGAAGTTTTCTGACTTTAAGCTAAATAAAGACGGAATGATTCCTGTAATTGTTCAGGATTATAAAACAGATAAAGTTTTAATGTTAGCATATATGACTGAAGAAGCTTTTAATATGACAATGAAAACCGGAAAAATGACATATTATAGTAGAAGCAGAGATGAGATTTGGGTTAAGGGTATGACTTCAGGTCATTATCAGTATGTAAAAGAGTTAACAATGGACTGTGATAAGGATACTATGTTAGCTAAGGTTAGACAGGTTGGTGTACCATGCCATACCGGAGCTGATACATGCTTCTTTAACAATATTGTAAAAGAGGACTATGATAATTCTAACCCAATGAAGGTGTTTGAGGAGACATTTAATGTAATCCTTGACAGAAAGAAGAATCCTAAGGACGGTTCATATACTAACTATCTATTTGATAAAGGTATCGATAAGATTCTTAAAAAAGTAGGTGAAGAGTGTACTGAAATTGTTATTGCAGCTAAGAATCCTGATCCTCAGGAAATCAAATATGAGATTTCAGATTTCCTATATCACGTAATGGTTCTTATGGTTGAAAAGGGGGTATCCTGGAAGGATATCACTACAGAATTATCTAGAAGATAGTGAGGAATAATGAGCAAACAAATCGTTAGAGATGACATTTTAATGCGCGTAGAAAAACCCGCCAGATATTTAGGTGGAGAATATAACATGGTAGTAAAGAACACATCCGAAATGGATGTGCGCTTTGCTATGTGCTTTCCTGATGTTTACGAAGTTGGAATGAGCCATTTAGGTATTCAGATTATCTATGATTACCTAAACCGTAGAGATGACACTTACTGTGAGCGCGTTTATTCACCTTGGGTGGATATGGATAAGGAGATGAGCGAAAATAATATTGAATTATTTTCTCTAGAGACTAAAACTCCTATAAAAGAATTTGATTTCTTAGGCATCACATTACAGTACGAAATGTGTTACACAAATATATTACAGATATTAGATTTATCAAACATTCCACTTTTATCAAAGGATAGAAGTGAGGATTTTCCATTGGTGATAGGCGGAGGCCCTTGTGCCTACAATGCAGAGCCTATAGCCGATTTTTTTGATATCTTTTATATTGGCGAGGGCGAAGCTTGCTATTATGATTTAATTGATTTATATAAAGAACATAAAAAGAAGGGTTATAACAAGAAAAAATTCCTAGAAGATGCATGTCAGATTCCTGGAATTTATGTACCATGCTTTTATGATATTATCTACAATGATGATAATACCATTAAAGAAATAAAAACTAATAATCCTAATGCCCCAAAAAAGATAAAAAAAGTAATCGCAAATTTAGATGAGGTGACATATCCTACTAAACCTTTAGTTCCTTTTATTAAGACTGTGCAGGACAGATTAGTTTTAGAGGTTCAAAGAGGATGTATTAGAGAATGTCGTTTTTGCCAGGCAGGTTCAGTTTATAAGCCCCTTCGTGAAAAGTCTTTAGAAACATTGAAAAAGACTGCTGATAAAATGTTAACCTCCACAGGATATGAGGAAATATCTCTAAGTTCACTTAGTACCAGTGACTATTCTCATCTAGGTGAATTTTTAGATTATTTAATAGATACATGTAATAAAAATTATATTAATATTTCATTGCCATCCCTTAGAGTTGATGCTTTCTCATTAGATGTAATGAAGAAGGTTCAGGATGTTAAGAAATCTTCCATAACCTTTGCTCCAGAGGCAGGTTCTCAGCGTATGAGAAATGTAATTAACAAAGGTTTGACCGAGGAAGATATTCTAGGTGGAGCTAAGCAGGCATTCCAGGGTGGTTGGAATAAAATTAAATATTATTTTATGCTAGGTCAGCCAACTGAGACTATAGAGGATATTGACGGCATAATGGATTTATGCGAAAAAACTGCTGAGCTTTATTATGAGACAGTTCCTAAATCAGAAAGACATGGTAAATGTCAGATTACAGCCAGCACATCTTTCTTTGTGCCTAAGCCATTTACACCTTTCCAATGGGCTAGAATGTGCACTGCTAAAGAATTTCTAGATAAGGCTAAACTGGTAAATGATAAATTAAAGACATTATTAAATAAAAAGAGTATAAAATATAATTGGCATGAGTCCGATATCAGTGTTCTAGAAGGTTTGTTAGCTAGAGGTGATAGGAGGATTGGTCAATTACTATTGTATATATATGAAAAAGGTGGCATCTATGATGCCTGGTCTGAATTCCATAATCAGGAATTATGGGAGGAAGCCATTGAAGAATTAGGCATCGATATGGATTTCTATGTCCACAGAAGGAGAGATAAAGATGAAATTTTCCCATGGGATATGATTGATGCCGGTGTCACAAGAGACTTTCTATGGAATGAATGGGAAAATGCCATAAATATGAAGGTTACCCCTAATTGTCGAATGAAATGTAGCGGATGCGGAGCAGCATCTTACGGACAGGGAGTTTGTTTTGAAAGTAAGAGTTAGATATTCTAAACACGGTAATGTTAAGTTTATAGGACATCTTGACATTATGCGTTATTTTATGAAATTAAATAGAAGAGCAGGAATTGACGTGGCATATTCTGAAGGATTTTCTCCGCATCAGATTATGTCTTTTGCTGCGCCTCTAAGTTTAGGTTTTACCAGCAATGGCGAATATTTTGATATGAAGCTAAATTCCACTAAAAGTAGTAAAGAGATGATTGAACTAATGAATAAACATAGTGTGGATGATATCAGAGTATTAAGCTTTAAACAGCTAGATGACAACGCTAAAAATTGTATGTCTATATTAGCTGCTGCAACCTATAAAATATTTATTGATGATATTTCTAATGATGATATCGATAAATATATGAGCCAAAGTAGCATAAACGCCATTAAAAAGACTAAAAAAGGCGAAAAGGAAATAGATATAAAACCTTTAATTTATGATATTAAGTCAGGCGATGATTACGTTTATATTAAAGTTTCCCAGGGCAGCTCAAACAATCTAAAGCCTAGCCTTGTTACTGAAACTTTACTAAAGTTTTTAAACCGTCCAATGCCTGATTTTGTTCAATATGAAAGATTGGATATGTTTTTTGAAATAGACCAAGAATTAAAATCATTAGAAGATGCGGGGTATGACATTGAATAGACTAGTAGTAACAAAAGCAATTAACGACCATTTATTGGGTTTTGAATTTAGAAATGACGAATTATATAGAATTAAAGATTTAGCTTCCACAATACCTATCGGCAGTATTTACTGCGGGCAGGTTCATTCTGTTGCCAAAAATATTAATGCTGCATTTGTATATATTCAGGATGATGTAAAGGGATTTTTACCTTTATCTGAGACTATGGGCAATGTAAAAATAGGAGATAAAGTCCTTGTCCAGATCAATGTAGATAAGATGAAAACTAAAGAATTCGGCTTAACTTCTAAATTCCAGTTAAAATCACCTTCCCTTATTTTAACAGTGGGGAATGTTGAGATTGGAATCTCTAAGAAAATATCTGATAAGCATAGAAGAGAAGAACTAAAAGAATTAATGACCAGATATAAAAACAGAGAATTCGGTTTTATTGTTAGAACTAGAGCTAAATCTATGGATAACGCTGCCATTATGGCTGATGCAGCTTCATTAATTGAAAGATATACTAAACTGGTTATGAAATTTAAGCATATTGCCCCTAAGACATTGCTTTACAATACTAATTCTAATGCGGCATATTGCCAGGAATTTCTATCATATGAAGACAGCAAAATTATAACTGATGACAGAGAATTTTTTAATGAAATTTCAAAATATAATATTTTATGTGAATTTAATAAATTAACTAATGTTTCACTTTTAAACCAGTATTCTCTACAGAAAAATATCAACAATGCCATAAACACTAATGTATGGCTTGATTGCGGAGGATATTTAGTGATAGAGCACACGGAGGCAATGACTGTTATTGACGTAAATACAGGTAAATACAATGTGGGCCGTGACAGAGAAAAGGCTATATTTAAAGTTAATAAAGAAGCCTGCTACGAGATTGCCAAACAGCTTAGAATTAGAAATATCTCCGGAATGGTTATTGTTGATTTTATCAATATGGAAAATAAGGAGCATATATTAGAACTAAAAACATATATTAAAGAACTCTTAGATCATGATTATGTAAAGGCTAGCTTTGCCGGTTTTTCTAATTTAGGTTTAGGAGAAATCACTAGAAAAAAAGAGGAGAGTCCTCTTAAGGAAATACTTGAAAAATAGCACTTAAATAAAAAAAGTAATAGAGCTATTTTATGGAAACTGACTCTTTAGTGTGATATAATATTAAAGGACTTGTATACCTAAATAAAGTTAAAGGATTTAGGTATTTTATAGAACGAAAATAATTTAATAAAGGTATTTTTTATGAAAAATAGAAAGAAAAGATTTCTTAAATTATCCTTAAGCCATAAGGTTATTCTTAGTATTTCATTTTTTATGATTTTTTGTGCGATTTTATGGACTGTGGTTATCTCCATTAATATGACTAGAAACGCGGTAAATAACGCTGTAGATACTAATAAGTCATATATTGAAACCTATGTCAGCAATAGTACAAAGCTAGAAGATGTTATTAAAATGTCTCAGAAAAGCGTAAAAGATATATCACCTATTTTTGATTATATTAAGGGTATAAAAAATGGCAAATCCTTCTCTAGTGATACAGTTGCCAATATATATAATAACGAATTAAATAAACTTAATAATATAAAACAGTTGAATCCTTCTCTATATACTGTGCGTATTTATGCCAATGCAGATATTATAGAAAAAAGTCCATTGTTTTATGATTTTGATAGTTTAGAGCGTATGCCTTGGAATGAGGGCTACGAAAGCGAGCATTGGGAATTTGATTATGCTGATATGGCTAATTCTAATGAGCCAAGCGCCAGACATTTGGTAGGTTTAATAAGCCCGGTGTTTGATGATAATAAGGAAATTGTGGCTGTTATCGAGGTTTCCACTAGAATCAATGAGATGTTTGAAAACTTTGATTCACCAGGTGAGGGAGAGTATTACCTGTTAGTAGGAGATAACGGTTATTGCACATATCCTGATAACCAGGAACATTTACTCTCAAAAGAAGAAAAGAAATATAAAGAGTACTCTAATAATCCGGATAAATTAAATAAATCCTTTATAGGAAAATTTAATGATCGCCAATGTGTATTTTCTCTAAGATACATGTCCCAATTAAGAGCCACTCTTATTCATATACAGGATACCAGCTCCACGATACAATCATATTTAGATAGCCAGTATCCTTATCTGATAGTCGTAGTATTATCAATGATACTATTCATTTTAATCTTAATTGTTTTGATTCGAGGAATCTTTAAGCGATTTAACAGATTGACTATGGATATGAGAAAAATTGCTCAGGGAGAAAAAATCAAGCTTCCCGAGGACGGCGAGGATGAAATTTCTCAGATGGCTAACCAGATTAATAATATGATTTATAGTTTAGAGAAACTTAACAAGGAAAATACCGAGCGACAGTTATTAGTAAAAAATGCTCAGATTAAGTCTCTCCAAAACCAAATTAACGCTCATTTTATGTATAACGTTTTAGAGACCATTAAGATGATGGCAGAGATAGAGGAAGATTATGCTATATCCGATGCCGTAACCAGCCTAGGTCAGATGTTTAGATACAGTATGAAATGGACTGATTCCGGTATGGTAGAGCTAAAAGAAGAGATTAATTATATAAAGAATTATCTTAATTTATTAAATTTGAGATTTGATTATGAAATTATATTATCTCTAAATATTCCAGAGGAATATTATTCTTATAAGATTCCTAAAATGTCACTACAGCCATTGGTGGAGAATTCAGTTTACCATGGCATAGAAGACTTAGCCGAAGATACCTCAATTTATATTAAACTTTTCGAGAAAAATGGTATAATACATTTAGAGGTTTCAGACGCGGGCGAGGGTATGGATGAACAGACTTTAAACAAACTAAGAGAAAGCATAAATTTAGATGCATCGGCTATTGATAACAAAGAGCATGGACGTGCTTTATATAACGTTAATCAGCGTATTAAAATGTACTTCGGAAAAGAATATGGATTAGAAATCTTTTCGGAAGTAGGTAAATACACTAAAGTAGTTTTATATTTACCTGGCGATGGCATCAAGGAGGTTTAGTATGATTAGAACCGTTTTACTAGTAGAAGACGAAAAATTAATAAGAAAAGGTATACGTTCAATGATTGAGAGAACCGGAATCGAAATCGAAGAAATTATTGAATGTAGTAATGGCGAAGAGGCCCTAAATATATTACAAGAGCGTGACATCGATGTAATGTTTACAGATATTAGAATGCCTAAGATGGACGGAATTGCATTGGTAGATGCAGTTTCACACTTAGATGTCAAACCTTTGATTACAGCTGTCAGCGGATTTGATGATTTTAAATATGCTGTGGAAATGATGAGAAATGGCGTACAGGAATATATTTTAAAGCCTGTGGATCGTGAGAAAATCTTAGAAGTATTGCAGAAATTCGAAAAACAGCTTTCCACTAAAATGGATGAGGAAACTAAACGTAAAAATATGGCTATGCAACAGCTTAAGTATATGCTATTTTACGATGATGTTACCAGCTCAGAAATTGAAAATATTTGCAATGAAGTAGGAAGATATATTCCATATGATTCATTCTGCGCTATCTGTTTTGCATCAAAGCCGGATGATGATAATGATTTTGTCATCCCAGGCCATTCAATGTTTATTCAGGGTCAGGATTGCATAGATATATTATTTACTGATATTCGTACTAAAATGGAAATCCTTGATAAATTTAAAGGCTACCACATCGGTGTTAGTAGAACATATTATAATCTAATGGATTTAAAACAGGCATACTGTGAAGCTGCTGAGATGAGACGTGAATCCTTTGTTGGCGGTGATATGGTAATCGACGCTTCCCTGTATACAGGAGCATATGACAAAAAATATCAGTATGGTGTTAAAGTTATGATGCAGACTGCTAACTTAATTTGTTCTAATAAACTTACAGATGCCTTAAAGCAGTTAGAGGTATTTGTGGCAGGTGTAAAAGCTAGAGAATATTCTACTAGCGAGTTTCACGAGCAGATGGAAATTATTATCAACACTATCTTAAAGGTTTATAATAAATCTCTTAAGAATAAAGAAAAAGAGGTTATGGAACTTTTAGATATTTATAGTTTCCAGACTATTGATGACTATATGGATGTTGTTAGAAAATGGATAGAAAACTTCGATGAGCTAGTTTCTGATGAAGTGGACGAGAGAAAGACCAGTGCTAAGATGCAGAAGGCTGTAGATTATATCAATGAAAATTATGCCAAAGATTTAAATATGGCTGTTGTATCTAACTATATTTCAATGAACTATTCATTGTTCTCATTTACATTTAAACAATATACAGGTACTAACTTTGTTAACTATCT
>CACZSI010000044.1 GCA_902783775.1 uncultured Lachnospiraceae bacterium | reverse complement strand
GCAGGGAGATTTGAAATTTATTCTTCAGCTAGAAAAGATGGGAGCAAAGCTAGAAGATACTAAAGACGGTATTATAATTGATGCTTCTCATATTACAGAATATAGTGGAGTTGATATTGATATGTCAGATTATTCAGATCAGGCATTGACTATGGCTGTGGTTGTAGCTTTTGCCAATTCCCAGTCCTATATTAGAAATGTGGGGCATATCAGAGGACAGGAATCTGACAGGGTAATGGTAATAGCCAATGAACTCTCTAAACTAGGATGTAAGACGGACATATTAGAGGGCAAGACTGTGGATATACATATTGTGCCAGGTCAATTACACGGAGCCAGAATAGAGACATATGAGGACCACAGAGTGGCAATGAGTTTTGCAATGGCAGGATTAAAAATAAAAGATGTTATAATTGAAAATCCATTGTGTTGTAAAAAGACATTTGAAAATTATTTTGATGTGCTTGACACAATTACAAAATAAAAGGATTAAGAATGGAAATCAGCTATGATGGGAAAGATAATAAAATTGTTGTTGTTAATACTGATAGGTGTGGGAATAGCAAAGATAGAGCTAACATTTCGAAAAGCAAGTAGTGGAAAATTTAATACAAATATAAAAGCTAAATATATGTATATATAAGGATTAAAAATAGCTATGAACATAGTGTTCATAGCTATTTTTCAATAATAAAGCAGCAATAATTTGAGATTATTTTTGCTTTTATATTGCTGCATATAAAAGATGAAGTGAAATTAATTCTGTTACATTCGTGCTTGTGATAAAAATAAATTCTTTTCTTGAAAAATGTAAAAGGAAGATGTATACTATATAAGTCTAGATAAGAAATACCTATGATTCTATATGAGTATAAAAGTTGAAGAAAGGAAATGAAATGAAAAAAATATTGGTAAAAGTTTTATTAGTTGCTACAATATTAATTGCAACTAATTATAGTAGCGTGAAGGCAGCTGAGAAAAAATCAATAGACGAAGCAAAGCAAATGCTATGGCTTCAAGTAGAAAGTGTGAGAAAGGAAAATCAAGAAATAGGAACTTGGAATTCAAATTTAAAAATTGAAAGTACTCAGAAACTATATGATTCTGATAATAAAGTGAGTGCGTATTGTTTTAATTTGACAGACAATAATAAGGGTTCGTGTGGATATGTTGTTGTTGGGGCAAATAATAATTATGAGCCTATTATTGAATTTGCCACAAAAGGAGATTTTTTTACAGATAAAAAGGAGAAGACTTATTATTTGGGAGGATATGAATATTATGTAAATAATAAAATGGATAGAGATGTACTTGAAAATGTTTCAGGTGATAAAGAAAGTTACGATAGATATATAACGAAAAAAAAAGCAAATGAGTTTTATAAAACAGAAAATCATAAAAAAGAATGGGATTTTTATGAAGAAAATTATTTAAAAAATGATAAAGAATTAAGTTTAAAGGCGAAAGGAACATCGTTACAAACGATTACAAACGAAGATACTAATTTTTTTATACTGGATCCATATAAATTAGAAGATGATTGGATAAGTGTTGCTCCGATAGATGCTGCAAAATATAATATTAAATACTTCACAACTTCTGATTTTAGTGGTTATGATAATCATTGCGCGCCTACAGCGGGAACCAATTTGATGCTATATTGGCATAATAAAAAGACATCAAAATATGGAAATTTAAAATATAAAAACTCGTGGAGTAGTTCATTTAAAAAAATACATAAATATATGAATACAACTAATAAGAATGGCACATATTGTGCAGACATTGCTCCAGGGATTAAAAAGTATTTAAAATTATGTGGCTTTTCAAATTCGATTGTTAAAAGAAATACATCTCCATCATTTGATGATGTGATTGAGGAATTAGATAATGGTGGAGCATCAAGACCATTTATATTTGGACTTCAGAATCATAAAGTTTATGGTGATCATGCTGTTTTGGCTGTGGGATATATGGAATTTGAGTATAAATCAAAACAAAAAATTTTAGGAGGCAAATATAGTAGATATCTTAGGATTGCAGATGGATGGAATTCTTCAGCAAATAGATTTGTTCACTTTAACGTTGGACACAAGTCTTCTGAGAAAGAAATGGTAACGGTGAAAATTAAATAGATATATGATATGGAGGAATAAAGATGTATAAAAAAAATATTGTTATGTCAGTAATTGTATTGAGTATTGTTTTCCTTTTTTCTTTTACATCATTGGCTTCTACAAAAAAATGCATAAGAGTAGGAGAAAGCAAAAAAATCAATCTTTCTTTAAAAGGAAAAATTAAATGGAAAAGTAGTAACAAAAAAGTTGTTAAAGTGTCTTCTAAAGGAAAGATAACAGGAATAAAAAAAGGGAATGCAACAATTTTTGCCATTAAGGGAAAAAAAAAGATTGTTTTTAAAATAAAAGTTAAGAACTGTTATTATAAAGCAGACTTTAAAAATGCTACTAAAATGATGGCTAGAAATCTCAATAATGGTGAAACAAAAGTTTTTTACCGAAATGAGATTGAAAATTTCCAAAATATCATTAATACGAGCAAATATTATAAAAAGATGTCTAAGACGAAAAAGGCTGTAGGAGATTTAAGTTATACATATATGTTATATAATAATAGTAATAAATTGATTTGTTCAATATCAATTGGGTACAAAAAAATTTCTGTTAATTCTGGAAAAAATAACATAGATTATATAACAAAAATAAATACAGATTATAAAAAGTTTAAGTTTTAATATATACTAAACTAAAAAGGATTAAAAAACTGCTATGAGCACTATGCTCATAGCAGCTTTTTAGTCTTTCTTAAAGATTTTATATCTGTGTCTTTCTAAAAGATTAGCAGCGCTATCTGATGATTCCTTATCGTAGAATGAAATTCTAAGGACACCTTCATCAAACTCACGGTTATGAATGATACCGATATTCTTAATACTGATTCCGTTGGTAGCCAGTATAGTAGCGATAGTGGCAATGGCACCAGATTCATCAATGATATCGCAGTAAATTCTATAGCTTCTATTGATTACGCTATTATTGTGATCATCAATATTATCTCTGTAATCTCTGCTCTCAGAAATTAAATCATAAATAGCAGATCCATTTTTTGTATCTAATTCATCTTTAATATCCTTTAAATCTGAGATATATTTATCTAACATTTCACTGATATTAACATTGTTAGTCATACAGATTTGTTCCCACATTTCCGGAGAAGATGACGCAATTCGAGTAATATCTTTAAAACCTCCGGCAGCCATAGTTTTCATATATTCATTTTTGGAATCATTATGCTTAACTAAGTTTACTAAACTAGATGCAATAAGATGTGGTAAATGACTGATTGTAGCGACAACTCTGTCATGTTCTTCATAAGAAATATTTATAGGAATAGCACCTATAGTACTAACAATTTCTGTGTATTCATCAACTCTACTCTGTGGAACTTTATCAGTAGGAGTAATAGCATAGTAAGCATTTTCCAAAAGTCTGTCATTAGCATTTTCATATCCTGTTTTTTCAGAACCGGCCATAGGATGTCCGCCAATAAAGTTAGCCTCAAGTCCTAATTTCTCTACAGCTTTATGGATATTAGTTTTTACACTTCCTACATCTGTAATAATACAGTCTTCTTTAATAATATCTTTTAATAGAGCTAAATACTCTTCGTTTTTCTCCACAGGAGTGCATAAGAATATATAGTCACATTCCCCCATTCTTTCATCTACAGCATCCACAGTAATATTAGCAGTGCCATCATGTTTAGCCATAACTCTAGCTTGAGCGCTTCTATTGTATACAATTATTTTTTCGCTAGGCATGCAGCGTCTGATGGACTTAGCAACAGAACCGCCTATTAAACCAATACCTACAAAACCAAATGTTAATTCTCTCATAGTTTTTTCCTCATTAATAAATTATACAAGATATTTTAGCACTTTAAAGTCACAAAGTAAAGTATATAAATCAGTTTTGTATTGTTCAAATTAAAGAAAATGTATAAAAATCTAAATGGTGTAAAATAAAATACTTTACATTAAGGATTTATAATTGTATTATGATAGTTGATGTTTAATATATAAGTGAGGTAAATGAAATGAAGAAGATTATTACTTTGGTTCTAACTATAGCACTTTCTGTAAATATGTTATGTGCTTGTGGTCAGGAAAAGAAAGAAGAAGTTACTACAAAAAAAGCTACAATTAGTACAAAGGGAGTTAAGTTAATTAAAAAAGGTACTATTTCTGTGGGCTCAGAATTAGGATATCCTCCTTTTGAGCAGGTAGGAAAAGATGGAAAAACTCCGGAAGGATTTGACATTGATTTAATTAATGAAATAGCTAGCAGATTAGGATTAAAGGTGGAAATAATTAATACATCATTTGATGGTATATTTGCTGGATTAGATAAAAACTACGATATAGTTTGTTCAGCTGTTACAGTTACACCTGACAGAAAGAAAAATATGTTATTTACTGAGCCATATATTGATCAGTATCAGTCAGTAGTAGTTAAAAAGGATAGCAAACTTAAAGTTAATAGTTTCAAAGATTTAACAAAGAAAACTATATCTGTTCAAAAAGGAACAACATCTGATGCTTTAATGACAGAATTAAAATCTACTAAGACAGTTGATGTTGATATTGTAGAAAATGAAAAGATAAATAACTGTTTTACACAGATTAAAAATGGTGAGGTTGATGCAATAGTAGTAGATAGTACAGTTGCCAGCTCATTTATTGACAGAGAGCCAGAAAACTATAAGATTGCATATGTAGATAAAAAGGAATTAGAACAGTTTGCAATTGCTGTTTCAAAGAAAAATCCTAAATTAAAAGAAGCAATAGATAAAGCTATAATTGAGATGAAAAAAGACAAAACAATAGATGACACAATTAATTATTGGTTTGGAGAGGAATAATAATGAAATCTTTTAAGAAGATTATTAATATAAAAAAGTGGTCTAAACATACTAAATTCAAAGTTTTTGGCGCAATTTTAGTTTTACTTGTATTAACTTTTCTTGCAACTTTAAAACCTGAAAAACAGGAGATGCTAAACAGTTCATCACCTTCTATGAAAAGAATGGTAGAAGCTGATGTTAAGTTAGATAGAAAAAGAGTAACAGTAACATATGAAGATTTTTATTTTATAAGCTATGCATCTTTCTCCACTTCAGGTGCTCATGCCCGTGAGGAAAAATTTGTGGGATTTATGGGAAATGTTTATCACGCAGATAAGGGCACTGCAAAGATTGCCGGAGAAATGGTTGACTATACCTACCAGATGTTAGGTGTAGGTGAAAACTTTTTATATGGAGCTAAATTAACTATTCTATTGACTGTATTGACCACATTATTTGGATTAATACTTGGAATATTTTTGGCTCTTGGAAAAATTTCAAAAAAAGTATTCCTAAAGAAAATATGTAGCGGATATATATTCTTTTTTAGAGCGACACCATTGTTAATTCAGTTGTTAGTTATATATTACACAATTCCTGGTATCTTTGGTTTCGCATGGAGAGATTTATTCCCTAAGTCCAATGAAGCAGTTTTCCAGGGAGCTTTTATTGCATCAATAATCGCATTTTCTCTTAACTCTGGCGCATATTGTGCAGAGATTGTAAGAGCGGCAATTCAGTCCATAGATAAAGGTCAGTATGAAGCAGCAAAAGCTTTAGGTTTTAGTTATAGACAGACAATGTCCATGATTATTATTCCACAATCTATACGACGTATGCTTCCATCAATTTGTAATGAGTTTATTATGATACTTAAAGATGTATCATTGGTATTTGCCATTTCTCTAATGGATATTACAACTATCTCAAAAAATATTATGACTAATGAAGGTTCATATTTGGTTTATATACCGGCTCTTATAATTTATCTTATTATAACAGCTCTATTTACTTGGTTATTTAATAAAATTGAGAATAGATTTTCAGTTTATGAATAAATCAATTAGTGAATTAGTATATAAACGATTAATAGGAGGTTTATTATGGCAAACCATGATTACAAATATATATTAGAAACTCAGCATATCAGTAAAAGTTTCGGTGATATGGAAGTTTTAAAAGATATTAATCTAAAGGTTAAAAAAGGTGAGGTTATTTGTATTATCGGACCATCAGGTGCCGGTAAGTCCACATATCTAAGATCCCTTAACCAGTTAGAAAAGATAACTAGTGGCAAAATTTTTATACAGGATGAGTTGTTTTTACACAGAGAAAATAATAAGACTGTAGATAAATTGGAAAAGAACAAACAAAAACAGTTATTATTAGAAATGGGAATGTGCTTTCAGCGATTTAATTTATTCCCACATTTGACTGTGTTAGAGAATATTTTAATTGGTCCTGTAAGAGTTAAAAAAGCGGATAAAAAAATAGTTGAAAAGGAAGCGAAGGAACTTCTAAAAAAAGTAGGTTTAGAGGATAAGGCTGATGAGTATCCTAGTAGATTATCAGGAGGACAGCAGCAGCGTGTGGCAATTGCTAGAGCATTGGCTATGAAACCTGAAATTATGCTTTTTGATGAGCCTACATCGGCTCTGGATCCGGAGCTAGTAGAAGATGTACTAAATGTTATGAAGGATTTGGCCAGCGAAGGAATGACAATGATTTGTGTTACTCATGAGATGGCTTTTGCCAGAGAAGTGGCAGACAGAGTATTGTTTATGGCTGACGGTATAATTGCAGAGGAAGGAAGTCCTAAAGAAATATTTGAAAATCCGAAAAATCCAAGAACACAGAATTTCTTAAAATCAATTCTATAAAAAATAGTCTCGCACTGTGCATGCTTTGACTACTGTTAAACAGTTAATTGCATATAGTGCGAGACTATTTCTTTTTAAAATCTAACTGTGCTAGAACAATGGCGCTAAACATAAAAATGCAGCCGATTATCTGTCTAGAAGTCAATACCTGATTTAAAAACACATATCCTGCTAAAACAGAAAATACTGATTCAAGACTCATCAACAGAGAGGCCAGGGTAGGATTTAACCCTTTTTGCCCGACGATTTGAAGAGTATACCCTATTCCTGATGACAAAATTCCTGCATAAAGTATAGCAATAATTGCAGAGCTAGAATTAATGCTGTTAATACATTTATAAAATCCCTCCAATGAGCAATGCATATCAAATATAACAGAGGCTATTATTGATAATACAGCGCAACTAAACATCTGAATAAATGCTAATCTAATTCCGTCTACTTCCGTAATAAAATAATCTATAGTTATTACCTGCAATGAAAATAGTAGTGAACAAATAAGAAGCAGCATATCTGAAAAAGCAATGCTAAATCCTTTTGATATACATAATAAATACAATCCAATCAAAGCTATAAATACAGAAATCCATACATTAAAACTACATTTCTTTCCAATAAAATAACTAAGTATAGGAACTATAAAAATATAGCATGCCGTTAAGAAACCGGCTTTGCCAACAGATGATTTATAGTATATACCTAACTGCTGAAATGATGATGCTAAGAATAGAAATAAACCGCATAATATACCTGAGAATAATAATTTCTTATAATCGGATTTAGAACTTGGTTTGTTTATTGTGTAATATTTAAAATCTAAAATCTTTATAGTTGGCAATAAAATAAAACATGCTAAAAATGAGCGAATGCCGTTAAAAAAGAATGGTCCAAGTAGATTGCCACCAGTATCCTGTGCCACAAAAGAACTTCCCCATATAAAAGCTACAAAGATTAGTATAAACGAATGCAATAATGTTTTTGATTTCATATTGTTACCCCACAATAATTAAATTCACATTATTTTAACATATATATCGTGAATATTAAAGGAATTTAATTGCAATTATTTTTAAATCATATCTTGTACAACAATGAAATTAGGAGTAAAATAAAAGTAATTTGAGAACGGAAAAATTGAATAGATTGGAGGTAACAGGTATGAACGTTTATGAGACTTCTAAAATCAGAAATGTTGTATTTCTAGGTCATGGAGGGGCGGGCAAGACTACCTTGGCAGAGGCGGTAGCTTACGCAACTCATACTATTGGGAAAATGGGATCAGTTGAGTCAGGTAACACCATCAGTGACTTTGATCCTGAGGAGATTAAGAGAAAGTTTTCCATTAGTGCTTCAGTTATTCCGGTGGAGTGGGAAGGATTAAAGATTAATATCCTTGATGCACCGGGCTATTTTGATTTTGTGGGACAGATGGAAGATGCTATGAGTGTAGCTGATGCCGCAGTCATTGTAGTCAATGGAAAAAATGGTGTTGAAGTGGGAACAGTTAAGGCATGGGAGATATGTGAGAGACGAAATATCCCTAGACTGTTTTTCATTACCAATATTGATAGTGCAGACGTAGATTACAATAAAATCGTGGATGATTTAAAGGCTAAGTTTGGAAAGAGAGTAGCTCCATTCCATCTACCTATTATGGAGGATGGAAAGCTAACCGGTTATGTAAATGTAGTAAAGATGGGTGGTCGTAAATTTATTGACGATAAAGGAAATTACGATGAAAGAGATATCCCGCCATCTCTAGACCCTGAACTAGGTCCTATTAGAGAGCAACTTATGGAAGCTGTGGCTGAGACCGATGATGAATTAATGGATAAATATTTTGGCGGTGAAGAGTTTACCACTGAAGAGATTTCTACAGCTCTTAGAAAGAAGGTTATAGAGTGTGGATTGTTCCCTGTGCAGATGGGTTCGGGAATTAATTGCCAGGGTGTTCACAGCTTCTTACAGGCCTGTGAGAAATACTTCCCATCAGCTAATAAGGCTGAGGTATTAAAGAAGGCTGTTAACACACAGACAGGGGAAGAAGTGGTAGCTGATTTTGATTGCAATAAACCTGTTTCAGCATATGTGTTTAAAACAATTATGGATCCTTTTGTAGGAAAGTATTCGCTAGTTAAGGTTAGAACCGGTATTTTAAAAGTCGGCGATACAGTGTTTAATGCATCAAAGGATGTAGAAGAAAAATTAAATAAGTTATATGTGATAAGAGGAAAGAATGTTATAGAGGTAGATAAACTTTATTCCGGTGATATTGGTGCTATTGGAAAATTAGAGAGCACTAGAACAGGAGATACATTATCTACTAAGGAATGGCCTATTAAATATCATCCTACTACTATGTCTAAGCCATATACATATATGAGATTTTCAGCTGCTAAGAAGGGCGAGGAAGATAAGGTGGCTCAGGCCCTTAATAAATTGTGTATAGAGGATTTAACTCTTAAGGTAGTGGTGGACGATGAAAATAAACAGTCATTGTTATATGGAATCGGAGAGCAGCAAATAGAGATTGCAGCATCTAAATTAGATGGCAGATATAAGGTTAATATTAATCTAGAAAAACCTAAAGTAGCCTTTAGAGAAACTATCAGAAAGAAAGTTCAGGTTCAGGGTAAACATAAGAAACAGTCAGGTGGACATGGACAGTACGGAGATGTGGTTATTGAGTTTGAACCATCAGGAGATCTTTCTAAAGCTTATGAATTTGACGAGAAGATTTTTGGTGGCGCAGTTCCTAAGAATTACTTCCCTGCAGTAGAAAAAGGTATTCAGGAAAGTGTTAAGGAAGGACCATTAGCGGGATATCCTGTTGTGGGAATTAAGGCTACATTAATTGATGGTTCATATCATCCGGTGGACTCATCGGAGATGGCATTTAAGACAGCTACAATTATTGCTTTTAAGAAGGGATTCTTAGAGGCCAGTCCGGTTTTATTAGAGCCAATAGCTTATTTAACAGTTACAGCTCCTGATAAGTTCTCCGGAGATATTATGGGTGACTTAAATAAGAGACGTGGACGTATTATGAATATGACTGCCGAGGAAGGAAAGCAGATTATTGAGGCCGAGGTTCCAATATTAGAATTATACGGATATTCTACCAGCCTTAGATCAATTACCGGAGGAAGCGGAGATTTTGAGTATGTAGTTTCAAAATACGAGCAGGCACCGGGAGATGTACAGGCTAGAATGGTGGAAGAAAATAAAAAGTAAAAAAATATATTTAAGGTGTTGACATACTTTGAGATATCATTTATTATTTGTTTAGATGATAAAAATAAACCGTTGATTGGGAGTAAGTAGTTGCTAGAGATGTTTTTCAGAGAGTCGTCGGGTGGTGTGAGACGATAAACTATCGGTGATGAATGGACCCAAGAGGGCAACTAGAAAGCTGCACATTGCAGTGAGTAGACGTTGACGGAGACCTACCGTTAAAAAGGTAAGCATATGATGGTATGCTGTGAGTGAATGTGTTATACATTAATTTGGGTGGCACCGCAGGAGTATATTATAGCTCTTGTCCCTTTAGTC
>CACZSI010000043.1 GCA_902783775.1 uncultured Lachnospiraceae bacterium | reverse complement strand
ATCTGTACTCTTAACTTAGCATCAAGGTTTGATAAAGGCTCATCCATAAGGAATACCTTAGGATTTCTAACGATAGCACGACCCATCGCAACTCTCTGTCTCTGTCCACCTGATAAAGCCTTTGGCTTACGATCTAATAATGACTCAAGGTCAAGGATCTTAGCAGCTTCTTTAACTAATCTCTCCTGCTCAGCCTTAGGTACTTTTCTAAGCTTTAATCCGAATGCCATATTATCGTAAACTGTCATATGTGGATATAACGCATAATTCTGGAATACCATCGCGATATCTCTATCCTTAGGCTCTACGTCGTTTACTAATCTATCTCCGATATAAAGCTCACCAGATGAAATTTCCTCTAATCCAGCGATCATACGAAGTGTAGTAGACTTACCACATCCTGATGGTCCTACGAAAATAATGAATTCCTTATCTTTAATTTCAAGATTGAAATCTTTTACAGCACAGAATCCGTTAGGATATACTTTGTTAATGTTTCTTAATGATAAACTTGCCATTTTATATTTCCTCCTCAATACCCTTAGGTAAATATTTTTCTCTACTCGTAATTCTAAAATATTATGGGATAAATTACCATATATCAAATATACAAAATAAATTTGTAAACTTTGTTTAAATTGTATATAGCATATACTATTTTATTAAAAATATGTTATTTTCACCAATTTTTACACGTTTCTCTTTGAGCAATCTGCCAATAGACCTTTTAAAACCTGCCTTACTCATACCTAATTCGGCCTTAATTAGCTCTGGAGATGACTTCTCAGGAAATCCTAATTCCCCGCCATTATTCTCCATATACTCTACAATCTTTTGGGCATCGATATCCATCTGGATATAGGATTTATTTCTTAGAGATAATGTTAATTTACCATCCTCTCTAACCTTCTTTATTCTAAACTCTTTTACATCACCGATTTTAACTTCCTTTACCATTTCATTTTTAGGAAGCATACCATGATACTTATTCTCTACAGCTACAAAAGCTCCCATATCAGGATTGATTTCATATACTAATCCAGAAACAGTATCATCTTCATTGAAATCGCCAATCTCTAAATAATCATAAATACGTGTAGATCCCGCTAGTCTATCACTTTTATCCACATAGACGCGAATTCCCACCACATCATTTACTCTAACCTTAATCTTCTGTTCCTTAAACGGCACGAAAAGTTCTTTTCCCAGTCCCCAGTCTGCAAAAGCGCCATACTTATTTACATCCGTTATTCTCATTGGAGCAATCTCCCCCACCTGAGCGATTGGACGCTTTAACGTGGCAATAAGACGTTCCTGGGAGTCTCTTAGAATAAATACTTCCACTTCATCTCCCACAGTCCATCCGTCTTCCACCTCATTTTTAGGGAGAAGCACGTCGTCCTCTTCATTGCCTAATCTGGCACCATTATCCGTCATTTTATATATTTTTAATTTTTGAACCTTACCTAATTCCATCTTTTCTCCTAATTCATTTTTATCGTGGTGAAAATTTCACCATCCTCATTTTCGAAAGACACTTCCATTCCTTCATCTGCATTATGCACATATGATAAAACCTTCTGTCCTAATATTGCCTCGTTATTATAGACAATCTGCGCATTAGAAACAATAAAATCATCCGGCAATATTTCCTGCATCTCTCTTAGATACTGCGCATTGTTCATATGTCCATTAGTATCGATGTAAGTTTTCTTCACAGTAAAATCGTAAACCTGCTTCTTATCTTCATTTAAACGAAGCTTACGCTTAGCCTTTACATCCTCGAAAGCCTTACCATATTCATAAACATCTCTGTAATCATCCGGTATCTTTATAGCCTTTCTGCTATCCATATCCAGCATAATCCAGATAGTATCCGCCTTTACCATAAACTCACCATTCTTATCCTTTATAAAGAACTGTCTATTGGCGAATAGATTTCCTATATCAACGGGAGTTGTTCCAACAGTTATCTCGTCATTTAATTTAAGCTGCTTTTCAATTTTTATATTGTAGGCCACAATTATCCATGCCTGCTTCTTTTCTCTTAGATAATCAATCCCTATTCCCAATGAATCAGACTGAAATGTGGAACAGTCCTGTAAATAATTTAGTATTTCATACAATGGCACTATCCCCTGATTATTCACTTTGCTATAACTTACTTTAGTGTCATAAGTATACATTTTAGCTCCTATCTAGTTATTTTCTACTTTTTCCTTAACAATAATTTTAGCCTTAGCTTCGCGCTTAGTGTAATCTAATTTTTTATATGTTGCCACAAAAGTGATTTCATATTCGCCAGCCTTGCTAAGGTCATAGTTTCCGCTGATTTTTACATTAGATTTAATATCAATGTTCTTTCCATCTTTAGATTTAACATATTCAATTAAACTATAAGGATCAAACTCATCACCCTGAGTTATTGTCTCGCTATCCTTTTTTAGCTTTAGAGTCACTCTGTAATCCTTAACTGTAAACTTAGCGCTCTTAGAAACTGTCTTTTTATTATTGCCTTTTACGCTATATTTAACAGTGTATTTTCCTGCAGATGTAAAAGTAATTTTTCCATCCTTAACACTGTAGCTCTTGCTTCCCTTTTTAACGCTTACTTTAATTTTAGAAGTAAGATTATTACCGGCAGCTGACTTAGCACTTACGCCCTTTAGAAGATCTACCTTTTCATTCATTGCCACATTACTTCTGTCTTTAACGCCCTTTAGGCTAGGCTTCTTTGTGTCCACTACCTTAAATGTAAATGTCTTAGTTTTCTTCTTACCAATCTTATCTTTTACAATATATTTAATCTTATATTTTCCTAATTTCTTAGTGTTTAATTTACCCTTAATAGTAATCTTAGCGTTTTTCTTTGTAAGCTTAGTTCCATCGCTGGCTGTGATTTTTACAAGATTAATCTTCTTAACCTTCTTTTTATACTCTATTGTCTTAACAGCTCTCTTAATAGATGGTTTTCCTCTCTTAACTAAATGCTTAAGAGGGTTTTTAGGATCCGGATCAGTTGGATCCCAAGAAGTTCTAGAAGATGTGTTTAATCTGACAAAACCAGGTCTCTTAATTGGGTCATTCTTTTTGCTTCCCCAGAAAATAGTAATCTTAGTTCCCACTGGGCAATTATCGTAAATCCACTTAGCATCCTTACACAATAATCTTACACATCCGTGAGATGCCTTGTGTCCCATAACATTGTAGGCAGAAACAGACATTGAAGATTTATCACCACGTCTGTAATACCAAACTGAGTGGAATAAAATTCCTGTAGTAATTCTTGAGCAATACTGTGCATAACAGTTTCCAATCATGTCATGCCATCTATACTTTACAGGAATGTAGAAAGTTCCTGTAGGTGTTTCGCTACTAGGTGAGCAAATCATTGCCTTAATAGCCTTTCCATTTTTATATATAGTAGTGCAATTAGTTCCTAAATTTACTTTAATAGTATACTTCTTAGAAGCCTCAACCTGACGCGCCGGCATCTGCACTGAAACCATCATTGCTATAATTAATAAAAAACTAACTATCTTTTTCATTTTATTACCCTCCTAGATCGTTTATTTTTTAGAGTTATGAATTCATTCTAACATATACATTTATATAGTGTCTATTAAACGTTTGAAAAATATCATTTTTCTATCACCTCCAAACTATTATTATCCTTTAATATATGTTAAACTTAAAGTTAGCGAAAGTTTTGGAAATTAACAAAAAGGGGTATACTATGAACAATAAAAAAATATCAAAATTATTAATTATACTGCTAATAGGTTTTATTTTTATTGCCTTAGATATTCATGTCTACACAGGCGTTTCATATCCTAAAGCCTACGAAAATACTAATAAAGTTACCGGCGAGTACCAGTACTATAATATTTACACTAATTACGGTGCTACCTGTACTTATAAAAACATAAATCAGGACACTTCTAGTTCTGATGACAGTAAGGTTTCTAATCCTACTCCAGATTCTGCCGGTAATAATGATTCTTTTAACACTAATATGCAGAATGCCTTATCTGGTAAAAGTGCTAAAGTCATCGATAAGATATTTTTTAAATCTGTAAGAATAGATATTTTCAGTGATATTATCGGATTTTTACTTATATTATATGTAGCACTTACACTTCGAAAAGCTTCACGCTCTTTTGTGTTTTGTGCATTCTTTGCTACCACAGGTATTGTCCTTAAGGCACTTATTTTTGCAATGCCTTTTATCGTTCATAATTATATGCTAAGCCACATTGCCCTTCTTACGGGACTAGCCTTCCTATTTAGCAATGTTTTTTCTGTTATGTTTGCAGTTTATGGCTTACAGGGAATGTGCCAGGGCGTGGCAGTTCGAGACGAGAGACGTTGGACTAAGTATGTATGGTATCTATTATTTACATCACACATGCTTCTTACTTTTGTTAATTGGCTAGGCAGCGATTATTCTATGCTTCAGTCTGTTTCAAAAGTTATAACAGTATTTATGATTATTATGTTTATTGTCCTTATTAAACTATTTTTCAGGGCAATCGATTATATACAAAAATCTTACGACGAGATAAAGAGTTAATCTTTTAAAAGAGGAGTTTAAAATGGTTTTTAAGAAAATCAAATTTTTAATAGTGTTTCTATTAGCATTTTTCTTATGGAACAATGCTAAACCTGTTTTAGCCGGAGAATTAAATTTCCACGCTGTCTTTATAGGCCGCGGCGATGCTTTGGTTTTAGAGAGCAAAGGTCACTATATGATAGTTGATTCCGGAACCCCTTCCACCTCAATGGTTTTCACTAACTACCTAAAGGATTTAAATATCCCGAACTACGACATTGACTATGTGGTAGCCACTCATCCGGACGGAGATCACGTGGGAGGCTTTTACAATGTCTTTAAAAATTTCAATGTTAAGAAGGTATTCTACTCTCCATGTAGCAAGCAAAACACTTCATATTTTAGATTTATCAACTACGCCTTAGCGGAGAATTGTCCAATAGAGACTCCCGTGAATAACCAGACTTGGAAATTAGGCGATGCCACAGTAACTGTGGTTTACGATGGTTCTAAAGGTTCTACTTACAATGAATGCAGCATCGTTTTAAAGGTTACATGTGATAAAAAATCTATCCTTTTAACCGGCGATCTTCCATCCACCATGGAAAATGAATTGCTTAAGAAAAACAAAGGAATTTTAAAATCGGATATCCTAAAGGTGGGACATCACGGAGCTGCACTTTCATCATGTGCCGACTTTCTAGATGCAGTTTCACCTAAAATGGCGATTATATCCAGTGACAAGCCTGATAAAACTAACCTTCCTAAGGATTCAGTTTTAATGAGATTAGCCAGACGTTTTATCAATGTTTACAGAACATCAGATGCCAATGTTTTAATTAATATTAAAGACGGCATCATCACAACTAAGAATAAAACCAACAATAAATATACAACTATAAAGAAGGGTATTCTTCAGTTATCTAAATCAACTTACATTGCCAATGAAACCAAGAAAACTCCTTCAGTAAAACTATATGTTAATGGAGTATTAGTTCCATCTAGCGAGTACACAGTTAAGTACACTGAAAATGTTCAGCCTGGAACAGCCACAGTAAAAGTCACAGGCAATGAAAAGAAATATATTAGTTCAATATCTAAAACCTTTAAGATTTTGCCTGGCAATGCGAATTTTAAAAGCTTTGATCGCTTTTCTAAATCCATTAATCTTCATTGGAAGAAGGCCAAGGGTGATATTACTTCATACACTATAAAGTACAGTAAAAAATCTGATATGTCTGATGCTAAGACAGTATCCGCTAATAAGAATAAGACTAGTAAGCTTATAAGTGGGCTAAAAATTAAGACCAAATATTATTTCCAGATTCGAGCAAATTATAATAAGCTTCACGGTAATTGGAGTGATGTAATTTCTCAAAAGACTAAGAAAACACCTGCTCCTAAGCAGCCTAGAATTTTAAGTCGAATTCCTCATATAAAACATTGTGCTATGCTTTACTTCTCCCGCTGGTCCACTGATATCAGCACACACTATGAGTTACAGTACAGCTTAAGTCCTAAGTTTAAGAAAGCTAAGACATATAAGGTTAAGAAGTTATTTAAGAAAACTAAACCATTAAAGTATAAGAGAAGATATTATGCTCGCATTAGAGAATGTACACCGGGCAGAAAGAGTAAGTGGAGTAAGACTTATATCTTCTTAGTAAACTGGTAAAATTTAGCAATATAAAAGGGAAGTGAATTCACTTCCCTTAATTTTATGCTTATTTTTATTCATCCATTATGCTAACAGCCACACCCAATGTTCCCGGGCCTACATGGCATCCCACGCTAAATGATAAATCATCATAGTAAATATCTTTAACATCGCTAAAGCGTTCCTCTACAGCCTTCTTCCATTCTTTTGCCTCTGAAGCATCCTCCACGAAAGCTGCCACTCCAATCATCATTCTGGATTTATCATAATCTTTAAATCTTTCATTAATGTCATTTTCTAAGGCATCTAACATTTTAGACTGGGCCTTCTTCATTCCTCTAATCTTAGCAAAAGCATCTAGTTTCTCGCCCTGAATAGTTAGGACCGGCTTAATATTTAGAACGGTACCTACAGTGGCTGCTGCTGCTGTTACGCGTCCACCCTTCTTAAGGTATTCTAATGTGTCTACCGCTAAATAAATGCTGGCATTAAAAGCATTAGCCTCAAGTCTATCTTTAATCTCCTTAGCGCTCATTCCTTTTTCAGCCATCTTCATAGCATCGATAATAGAAGTTCTCATAGTAACTGAAATTCTGTGGTTATCAGCTACCTGAACCTTTCCGTCATACTCCTCTGATAGCATAGTTGATGCATGGCATGATGCACTAAGTCCGCTAGACATAGGTATATATACAATCTCATCATATCCTTCTTCAAAGATGGCATCCCACATATCTAATACATCTCCTGGGGATGGCTGGGATGTCTTTACATCCTTACCTGATGTCAATGCCTCAAAGTATTCTTTCTGATTGATATCTGTACCTTCAAAAAACACATTATCATCTATAATCACTGGCATAGGAAGTGAGAAAATCCCCATTTCCTTTGCTTCTTCGCTTGTAATACCACTGTTGGTATCTGTCATTATTGCTGTCTTCATAATTGGCCTCCTAATGCGCCACCTTAAAATGCGCGCACCTATCGAAGAGTTTGTCTAGCCATTTTAAATGCCACCAAGCTCTTCAAACATAAATTATTATTTCTATCTCATTGAAAATTATAACATTATTACATTTAATTAGCAATAAAGCAATTATATAAAAGGAGACAGCCGCATGCGACTGTCCCCAAAATAGAGATACTAACTAATGAGAAGTTAGAATATTTTACTGTCCATAAACACTCATTTCCCAAATTGAGTATCCATATGGAAGTGCTCTCTCAACACCCTGCATTCTTACGTATCTAGCCATTGTAGCTGGGAATGTAATTGTATCATTTCCGCCATTGCTATTAGTAATTGTGCTTACTGTATTCCATGTTAATCCATCTGTTGATGTCTGAATTAAGTAGTTCTTTCCATATGCTGCTTCCCAATCAATTGTTACTTTATCTACTGAATATGTAGCTCCTAAGTCAATTGTTAAATTAGCATCGTCTGCAAAGTTAGATGACCAACGTGATCCTCCATTTTCATCTACTGCATTTCCACCAGGTGTACCTGCATTCTCATTGCCTGATGTTGTAACTAATTTATGCTTAGCTAAATCTCTGTATTCTGGATCTGGATCTGGTGTTCCACCATTTCCACCTTCTGTGTAAACTTCCATCTCCCATAATGAGTATCCGTATGGAAGAGCTCTCTCAACACCCTGCATTCTTACGTATCTAGCAGAAACTGTATTGAATGTGATTGGATCTTCTCCACCGTCACTGTTGTTTTCTTCTTTAACAGTTGTGAAGTTTACTCCGTCTGTTGAAACCTGAATCTTATATTTCTTTCCGAAAGCAGCTTCCCACTTAAGAACAACACTGCTTACGTCATATGTCTGACCTAAATCAACTGTGATGTTAGCATCATCATCGAAGTTAGATGACCAACGTGTTCCATTGTTTCCATCTACTGCATTGCTAGCAGGTGTTCCTGCATTCTCATTTCCTGATGAAGTGATGTTCTTATCTTTAGCAATGTTTTCTCCTATAACCGGTGGTTCTGGTGTAGGTGGCTCTGGATTTGATCCATCTACTGTGTATGTAGCTGTAGCTACATCTGACTTAATCATTCCCTTTCTTAAAGCAACTGCCTTAAATGTAGCGTTTGATGTAATCTTAGCTCCTGGAATGTATAGTTTTGAATTCTCGTCAGGCTCTGAACCATCTGTTGTGTATCTGATTTCTACACCCTTTGTATTACTGCTGATTGTTAATGCCTGTCCGTTTGCTACTGTTCCTGATGATGGTGTGAATGTTGGTTTAGCAACCTTCTCAGCCTCGTATACTCCCATCTCCCAGATTGAGTATCCGTAAGCTAATGCTCTCTTAAAACCCTGCATTCTTACATATCTAGCATCTGTTGCATTGAAGATAATCTCTTCTTCTGATCCTTTACCTGCGTTGTTTACATAAACATCCTTGAAGTTTGTACCATCAACTGATGTCTGAATCTTGTACTCTTTAGCGTATGAAGCTTCCCAATTAATTGTTACTTTGTTAATTGAGTAAACCTGTCCTAAGTCAATTGTTAGTTTAGCATCATCTACGAAGTTTGATGACCAACGTGTAGTCTTATCATTATCTACTACCTTGTCTCCGCCTACTGTTGCATTCTCTGCTCCTGATACTACAACATTCTTGTTTAATGCTAAGTTAGTATCCTTTGAAATCTTGCTACCGTCAACCTTAATTGAGCTTGTAGCCATTGCAGAATCAATATTTCCGTTCTTAACAGCAATTGCTTTTACTGTAGCTGATGATGAAACTGCGAATTTTCCTGTATATTTCTTTCCTGTGTTCTTGTTAGGCATTGATCCGTCTGTTGAGTAGTAAATATCTGCTCCGTTTGTAGGGCAAGAAATCTCAACATACTGTGTATCATCATATGTTCCTGAAGGAACTGAAATAACTGGTGTCTGTGCCTGAACAATATCGAATGACTGGTTCTTGTAAACCTCGAAGCTTACTAATGATTTAGCTCCGATTGTAGCTTTACCAATCTGCTGTCCGTTTGCGTTCTTGTAATTTACTACCTTAGTCTTGTTTGTTGGATTCCATACATGTGATGTATATTTTCCTGTGTTCTTGTTATAGTAAACTGCTGCTGAAAGATCACCTGTAGCTACGATATCGTTTGTCTTATAACCACTCTCTTTCATTGAGTTGATAAACCAATATGTATTAGCTGTATCTGTTCTCTGAACCTTGTTATCATTGTTTACAAACTTGCTTAATGCAAGGTCTGGGTTTGTCTGTGATAAGAATGGCCATGTAATATGCTGCCATCCATTGTCAGCCTCTGGATAATCCTTGATGTTATCTCCAGCTAATGTTGCTTTTCTAATTGCATCATCTGTATCTGTTAATAATCCCTGATAAATCTCAGCTGCTCTTGTCTGGTTCATTCCATAGTATGTTAAGTACTCTGAAATTGGTAACCACTGAATTCCGTATACGTATAATGGCTGTCCACCGAAGAATGTTCCGTAGAAGTTGCTTCCTCCGTATACCTGACCTACTACCTCGTATGGCCAATCGTTAATCCAGTTATCTTTATCGTAATCGAACCAGTACTGTTCTACTGCTTCCATTTCGTTAGAGAATCCGAATGCACCGGCATCTCTATATGTATCGTTCTCTGTCAATACACCCCATAGGTACATACTTACCCAAGAGAATAGTGACTCTGAAGCTGACTCCTGGTTATTACCATTGTCATTATCTGCATATCCGCCTGCCCATGAATGTCCTTCGTACATATCATATGCTCTGAATCTGCAGTATTCGCTGTCGTTGTCTGAAGGGTTAGCGTAATCTCTGATTAAGATTTCAATCATTCCCTTATAGTCGTTGTAGAATTCTTCATCGTATGTAGCAAGAACTGTTGCTGCAAACATAAAGTATCCGTATGTGAAGTGGTGATCACAGATAGCTGCGTTAGCACCGAACTCACTCTGCTCATAGAAGATTGTTCCCCAATGATTGTTATAAATTAAATAACTGATATCATCTTTCCCATCATATGTGAACCAGTTAACTAAGATTTTCTTAATTCTCTTTAAGAAGATGTCTCTCTGCTCTGTGTTACCAATCTGGTCTGCCATAAGAACTCCCATTCCTAATGGATGAAGGTTCTTTCCTTCCCAGTAAGCATCTCCTGCTGGATTAAGGTTCTTTGTAGCATCCTCTAACTGATCTAAGTATCCCTGAACAGCCTCTCCATCAAACTCTGCGTTCTTAGGCATTGCAAATGTAGGAAGTAATCCTGCGAACTTAGATACTGTGCTAAATGAATTAGCCTCAATTGCCTTCATATCACCTCTGATAGATTTATATGTAGCAAATGAATTGTTATCTGCATTAGAGTTTTTCCACTGATGAGGAAGCATACAATGAATTGTTTCGTTTGTGAATCCGCCTCTCTTTAACTCTGTTACTGCCTCATAGTTTGATGTAACTACTGCATCGTTATCATCGTATGTATATGTAACCTTTGTATCTTTTACGAAAGCATATCCATGACGATAGAATTTTTCAATCTGGTTTTTATTTAACATTGTACCAACTGATAAGTATTTATCATTGCTCTGGAATGTAACCTTGATGTTATTTCCAATCTTCTTAAATACTGTGTTAGCAGGTACGTTGATACAATAGTAGCTCTTTGAGTTCTTTGTTCTAGTCTTATTGTCATCATCTGTAATCTCGATACCGATATGGTCTGTTGTTACAACATCCTGGCTATTTGATAGAATGCTCTGGCCATCTCCATTGAAGATAGATGTGATGTTTCCTGATGCAATAAAGAAGCTGTTTGAGCCGGCCATATCTGCAAAGATATATGGTGAACCCTTTACAAATGTAGTAGTCATGGCAATGTGATCATCATCTCTTAACTGAGCTTTTACTGAGTAATCGCCATATCCGCTTACTACGTCTCTAGCTGTCTTTGTATCAATGTTTTCTGGCTGAATATAGAAGTCAGTAGCTGTCTCTGTATTTACTGATACATTAACATCTGTTGCCTTCATATCCGGTAACCAGCCCTCTGTTGCTGTTAAGATACCTAGACCTTTAGCTGAATATTTAGTCTTTAATGGCATCTCTGATAATGTGTTACCAAACTTATTGATTAAGATTGACTGCCACCAATCGTTACTTGCTATTGGCACATCAATGTTATCTGTCTTATATAAAGGTAACTTAGCTTTCTCATTGTACATTGAGTTTGTTAAGTATGAACCTTTTCCGTTTGACACAACTGATGACTGTGGTAGGTCTGGGATATTATAAGTTTTATGCTCGTCGCCGTTCTTATAATCATATACCTTTAATTCTGTGATTGCGAAACCACTTCCACTTTCAACTCTTGTGTATCCATATATTCTTACGTATCTAGCTGTAGCATATAATGGAATATCAGCCACTTCTAATCCGTGACCATTTAACTGTCTGTAGCGTGTAGTCCAATTCTGGCCATCTGTAGATGTCTGGATGTCGTAAATCTTTCCAGCATCTGAAGCCCAATCAATTACTACTCTACCGATAGTATGATTTGTTCCTAAGTCTACTGTTAAATACTGATTATCTTTTTCTGCTGATGTCCAAGATGTATTTGATTTTCCATCTACAGCGTTCTGTGCTAAAACACTTGTCTGATTGATAACACCGTTATCATCATACATCCACCAAATATCTCTTAGTGAAGAAGCACTAACGCTCTTTCCTTCTGCAATATTCTCACCGTAATCTACAGGTCTTTTTGTAATTCCGTTCAATCCGTAGATCTCAAATTCATATAGTGAGTATCCGTAAGCTGTTAAAGCTTTCTTTGTCATATAAAGTCTTACGTATCTAGCTTTTGATGTAAACTGTACTTCCTGGTTTCCGCCGTTTGTATTTTCAGCTGTGTAAACGTCGTCCCAGTTTTCCTCGTCGTTACTTACCTGAATCTTATAGTCCTTAGCATAAGCTCCTTCCCAATAAAGCTTAGCTCCTGTAATGTCTGTCTCTTTTCCTAAATCTACATAAATCCATTCTGTAGGTGAATCCCAAGCACTTTCCCATCTAGTAGATGTAGTACCGTCTACAGCGCTAATAGGATCACTGTTAGAAACTGAAGAACTAGCATATGCTGTTCTTCCTGTTGATACTACGTAAGGTGTAGTATCTTCAGCTTTTACTACGTGCTGCTGAACTGGCATTAATCCAGTTACCATTGTTACTGCAAAGAAAGTTGCCATAACTCTCTTTGACTTGGCAAAAAATTTACCAAACATACAATATTTCCTCCTTTTATAAATCCGTTTCCGCTTGCACATAAACGCAACCTAAAAACAAGATTACGCTTAAAAACTGTTTTTCGCAAGATTTCCACAAAATAAAACAGTTTTTATCCATTTCTTTGTGCAGGTTGCATAAATTGAATTGTTTTTATTTTTTTTGAAACATTTCAAAACCCGCATATTAACGAAACGTCTTCATTTTTTAGAGGTGTTTTTATTTTTCATAAAATAAAAACAAATAAAAACACACAAAAAGCCTGCAATGTAGCTACATTACAGGCTTTCCATTGATTTTTATTTGTCTTAAATCCTTTATTTTTACAATTTCATTAAAGTTTTTCTGATACACTTTAGTTACAGTTTTTTTATGCTTTTTCTCTCTGCTTAACTTTAAGGTACCAGTTATCTCTTTTTTACTATTAAATATTAACTTAAACTTATTATCACCATTTGAATCCGGTGCTTTTAGCTCCTGCTTCGGTTTAGCAGGTTCTATAGCATATTTACTACTTTCCTTTTCTATTTCCTCTTTTTTATAAAGGGCTATGCCTAGAGGCGAAACATAAACCTTCCCGTCATCTAGTTTATACTTCTTGCTAAGCTTCATTGGAGATAAATCAAAGTAGTACACTTTCTTACTCTTTAAATCATTTATTCCAATTATTTTTTTATTGTCTGTATCATTAAAACTAACATATCCATAATAGCCATTAAACTTTTCAGATATCTCCATGTCAGATTTTCCATTGATAACTAATTTAAATCTATCATCAAACACGCCACCCTTTTTCTTTTTCATACTAATTATCTTTCCAGTTTTCTTAGCATAAATAATGGCATGACCTCTGTCTAACTTAGCATCATAGACATACTTAACTAATTCGAAAACATAACCATCCACGCCAATCTTTTTATTGCCACGCTTCATTATAGATTCAAACTTCTTAACTTCTATTCCGACATTTTTATCTTTTTTATAATCGATAGTTCTTCTAATCCCCATTGTCAGTGAAACCAGTATTATTCCTATTAAAACAACTTCGATTACTCGCCTATTATTCTTCATAAAAACCTCCAATCAAAAAAGAGGATTAAATCCCCCTTTTTGACCTTATATTTATTCTTTTCCGTCCCAACAATATGTACAGAGTTTATCCTTATCAATACCCACTGCGTCCAACATATCATCTAGTCTGTTAAATCTCAATGATGTGAAGTTTAATTCTTTTCTGATTTCCTCAACCATCTTCTCATACTTCTCTGATTCAGGATTAGCGTACTCTTCTAAAATCTCATCTGTCACATTTCCGTTTTCTAATCTGGCAATTACTCTTCTAGTAATTAAGTCCATCTCTGATGAAGAACGTGAGAAGTTTAGATACTTACATGCGTATAACAATGGTGGGCAGGCTGGTCTGATATGAACTTCCTTAGCTCCACTCTCATATAAGAATTCTGTAGTTTCTCTTAACTGAGTTCCACGAACGATAGAATCGTCAATTAATAATAAGCTCTTATCCTTAATTAAATCCTCCACTGCTAACTGCTTCATTTTAGCAATAAGATTTCTCTTACTCTGCATTGTAGGCATAAATGAACGAGCCCATGTAGGTGTGTACTTAATAAATGGTCTGGAGAATGGTACTCCTGATTCATTGGCATATCCCACTGCATGGGCAATACCTGAGTCTGGCACACCTGCTACAATATCAGGTTTAATTGTGTCTCTCTGAGCCATCTTAATTCCACAATTATATCTCATCTTCTCTACATTAACGCCCTCATATGAGCTGGCTGGATATCCATAGTATACCCATAGAAATGTACAGATTTTCATTTCCTTATTAGGATTAACAAGCGTCACCACATTCTTAGGAGTCATTACTGCAATCTCACCAGGTCCTAACTCTTTATAATCTGAATATCCTAAATTCTTATAAGCAAAGTTTTCGAAAGAAGCACAGAAAGCTCCGTCTTTTCTACCAATTACAATAGGAGTTCTTCCCTTCTTATCTCTAGCTAAATATATTCCTTCCTGATTCATAATCATAAGTGACAATGAACCATCTACAGTCTCAAGGGCATAATTAATACCATCAATAAAATTATCTTTTCTATTAATAAGCGCTGCAACTAATTCTGTAGCATTTATCTCTCCACCACTCATTTCCTGGAAATGTGCGTGTCCGTTTTCGAATAATTCATCTGTTAATTCTTCAATATTATTTATTTTACTTACAGTAGTTAAAGCATATGTTCCATGATGTGAACGCACAATCAATGGCTGTGGCTCATAATCTGAAATACATCCAATACCTAAGTTACCCTTCATCTCCTGAAGATCCTTATCAAACTTAGTTCTAAATGGAGCATTTTCTATATTGTGAATAGAACGGTTAAATCCTTCTTCTCCATAAACTGCCATACCTCCACGTCTAGTTCCTAGATGTGAATGATAATCAATTCCGAAAAACAAATCAAATACGCAATCATTCTGTGATGCTACTGAAAAAAATCCACCCATGACGACTCCTTCTTACTTTCAAACTTTTATTAAAACCCGTATACTCACGTGTTTCCTGCATAAATAATTATAGCAGAACTATAAATATTATCTAGTATTTTTTACTAATTGGCTTTTTTACTGTCAATGCAGGTACTAAAACATTGAAACTGCTATCTATATTTTATATAATTATTATTGTTTATATAAGGAAATTAAAGGAGTTTTTTATGACTAAAACTAATACTATTGATAAGTTAAAATTCGCATCCCTATTTATAATTTCATGGGGATTTATTCTTTTGTTTTATTCCACAGCACTAAGCAACACCATCCCTGGTGCAATGCTTAAAATCGGAGGATATATAATTGATAATCACCAGATTCCCACCTACGATATTATCTCATGGAATCCGGTAGATAAATTAAATTTCATCTGCGATAATTGGCTTTCAGCTGTATTAATAAAAATAGTTTATTCTATTTCTAATGCTGGTTTATTTGCAATGATAGCCATTATATCATTTATCGTATGTTCCATTATCATCATATATAATAGAAAAAATACTTCACAATCTCTATTACTTTCCACAATGCTTTTATTTTTAATAATTGCCATTGCCAGAAATTTATCTCTAGATAGTGGCATCTTTGTTATTTTATTATTTACAATTTTATTATTTATTTTAAATACATATTATAAGAAGGATTCTTTTTCAATTTATTTCCTTCCTATAATTTCGCTATTATGGGCTAATATTCAGGGTAGCACTTCTAATTTCTTTTATATTGTTGCCCTTATATATTTAGTAGGCCACTCTTTTAAATATAAAATAAAGATATTCGAAGTAAAAAAGGCGGAGAGCAAGAAATCTCTTAAGTTGTTAATTATAACTTTTATATCAATACTTGCTATGATGATTAATCCATATGGCGTAAAAATCATCACTCTTCCATATACCAACGATTTAGACTTTACGGTAATCAACCTTTTAAAGGGCTTTAAATCACCCGATGCAAAGGATATGAGCATTGTTCTATTCTGTCTTGTTCCTTTTGTTTTAATATTAATTGCCCTTATAACATCTAATCGAAAGATGGAATTACAGGATTTTTTAATGTATGCAGTTTTCGCATTCTTAACTCTTAGAAGCGAATATTATTTAATCTTCTTTATAATATCTGCATCCTTTTATATTTTTGATTATATTATTTTACCTAATAAGATTACTTTTAAAACCCGCTCTGTCAGCCTAAAACCTGCAATGGCATTAACAGTTATAGCTATAGCAGCCCTCAGTTTTATATTTGTTCACACAAATGCTCAGAGCCACTTTATTAATCAAAAACTAGATCAAAATTTTATTAAATTAATTAAGAATGATAAACCTAAAAGATTATTTAATGCCACAGCGCTTTCTAGTGATTTAATATATAATGACATCCCTGTTTTTATCGATGAAAACTATTTAGTTTACCGCGACTATAATTTAAATGATTATAAAATTTTAAATTCATTAATATTAACAGATTCTAGTGGCGAGATTCAACATAATAAGAAAGTCACACTTAAGAATATAGTTCCATACTATATTGATAAATATAAGTTTGATAAGATTCTTATTTCAAAAAATTCTCGAATGTACCAATATTTGATAAATCACAGCGATAAATATCCGTTGATTACAGACTCTTTTGAGTTTGCATATTTCGACGTTAATAATAAGTAAAGGATTTTTAATATGAATAATAAAAAAGTATCTAATTTAAATTTTGACAGCATTTTAGTTTTTATGATTTCCATTAGTATTTTGATTTTTTCTTTTTCTAATGGAGTTAACGGAAATGACTTTTGGTGGCACGCTAAGGTGGGCGAGTGGATTAGTGTTAATCACAAGATTCCTACTTCCGATTTTTTCTCCTGGCACACATCATTGCACGGAGCTAAATGGTATTCTCACGAATGGCTCTCTGAATATTTTATATATCAGGTATTGCACCATACAGGAGAAATCGGCGTATATCTATTTAGTTTGCTGTCAGCATTTTTAATTTTCTTTATTTTAATTTATTACAATAGAAAACATTTAGGAAAGAGTTTGGTCTTCTCATGTGCAGTATTTCTTTTATTTACTGCCATTCTTCCTAACTTTTGTTATTTTAGACCACACTTATTCTCATTTATTTTACTAACCCTTATAACACTTTTGATGTTTCACTTTAAGAAATATCCCGACACTAAACTTATATTTTTATTGCCGGTTATCTCACTGTTATGGGTTAATTTACACGGAGGATCTTCGAATCTTACATATATCATTCCTATCATTTTCCTTATAAGTACGGCTTTTGATTTAAAGATAGGAAAACTAAAATCTAATAAGATCGAAAATTCAGCCCTTATTAGATTATTTATTTCAATGGCGATAAGCTTTTTAGCATTATTTATTAATCCACACGGAAGCGATATGATTCTATATCCTTACACTAATATGATGGATAAAAATATGTTAGCTTATATTACCGAATGGGCGGCACCGGATGCCAAAGATATATCATGTATTATTCTGGTTTATTTTCCAATAATCGCCATTGCTATACTATTTATAATCACTAGAAAAAATATCGATATGACTCATTTCTTTTTATTCGGATTTACCACTTATCTTACTTTTAGAAGCATAAGATTTATCGTTTTTCTAGTTATTATATGTATATTCTTTATTTTCGAATATAAAAGTCCTAAGGATAAATCTGCTAAAGAAAGTAAGAAGGGTCCAGACAATCCTGTAATCGAAAAGATACTTCTCGGAATTATTCTTTTAATGATTTCATCTTTATCAGTTATTGGAATTATTAGAACAGTTAATTATTATCATAAAAATAATGGATTGGTTCAAAAATCAGTTGATAAAAAATTTATAAATTTAATAAAAAAAGAAAAACCACAAAGACTTTACAACACCTCCCATCTAGGAGAGTTATTGATTTACAACGACATTCCGGTTTTCATTGACGGCAGAGCTGATCTTTATAAAGGCACCATCTACAATGATCATGCCAGACTTAACACTATGCAGCCTCTAGCTTTCGATGACAAAGAAACACCACCTGATTATGATATTACCAATAAAATTATTAAGAAATATAATTTCGATGGATTCTTTGTAGTAAAAGATATGCCATTGACTACATACCTATATTCTCATCCTGATAAATATAAGGTTTTATTAGAAGATAAGTCTTGTGTATACTTTAAAACTATAAAATAAAAATAGGGGCTGTACTTATGTACAGCCCCATCATTATGCAATTATTTTAATAATTCATTAAGTTTTCCTGCCATGCTGTTAAGTGTATTAGCATAATCTCCTACACTCTTCTTTAACTTATCAGCTGTTTCCTTAGCAGCTGCTGCGTCAGCCTTAGCCTTCTTACTCTCTGCCTCAAGTCTAACATTGTTAGCTTCTAGCTGCTTCTTAGCATCCTCGAACTTCTTCTTATCTTCGTTAAACTTATTAACTTCACCCTGAAGTCTGTTAACATCACTCTGAAGTTTCTTAGCACTCTCGCCAGCCTTAGCCACATCACCCTGAAGCTTCTTATTCTCTTCATTAGCTTTAGCCACATCGCCCTGAAGTTTTTTGTTCTCCTCATTAACTCTGTTAACATCAGCCTGAAGCTTATTCTTTGACTCTTCAATTTCAAGATTCTTCATTTCAAGTGTTTCATTATCACTCTTTAACTTATCAAACTCTGCTTTAGCCTTATCTCCAGCCTCTTTAACGGAATTATAATCAGCCTCAAGTTTTGACTTTTCAGCATTTAACTTAGCTATTTTTTCATCATTAGATTTATTTATAGTTTCAATATTTTTCTCTAACTCGCTAATCTTATCAGCCAACTCATCATTCTTTAATTCTATATCTAAGTTAGCATCTAATTTCTTTCTTAGAACCTTAATCTCTGACTCTTTCTGACTAGTACTAGCCTTAAGAGTTTCGATTTCACTGGCATACTCACTATTCTTAGCAATAATATCATTAAATGATTCTATCTTAATCTGTAAAGCTTCAATCTCAGAATCTTTCTTTCTAAGCATCTTCTTTGTGTCACCATCCATCTTGTCATTATTACTTAGTTTTTCCTCTAATTCAGCTATTTTTTTCTCGTATTCACTTGTATCAACTGCTGCAGCTGCTCCCTCTTCTAACTGAGCCTTTAGCTTAGCAATCTCTTCATCTTTTTTAGCTGTAACTTTCTTAAGTTCATCAGCATCACCACTGCTAGCCAATAACTGCTTTATCTCTTCTTCTTTCTTAGCATTTTCTTTCTCTAATTCTTCTACCATCTGCATATATTCATTGACTTCATCATTGTCTTTTGCAGCTGCTTCTAACTGAGAATTTAACTTATTAATTTCTTCTTCTTTTTTAGCATTTTCAGTTTTTAATTCATCAATGGCCTTAATATACTCACTGCTCTTATCTTCAGCGCCTGCGCCCTTAGCCACCTGTTCCTTTAACGCCTTAATTTTATCAATACTCTCGGCCTTAGCCTTCTTTAGTTTTTCAATCTCACCTTTTAACTCTTCAATTTTTTTCTTATCTTCTGAGTTTGACTGATCCCCATTCTTCTTCAATTCTTCGATATACGCATTAACTTCTCTCTTATCGAAACCACGCATAACAGTTTTAAATCTGTGCTCGTTTTCCACTTCACTTCTGAGCTGCTCTATCGAAATATTCTCTTTCATATCTTCAGACATAATATTAAACCACCTTTCTCTTAGTATTATTCTACAAGTATTTTGTCTCCGATCTGGATGTTTAATTCAATTGATTTCATTTTAGGAATTTCAATGACGCATCTCGCCCCCTTTACGCCTTTGCATATTTTAGATGGTTTGACATCCACATCAACAAAAATAACATTCCACTCTCTATCAATATATATTACGTCAATGGCATCTGACATAAAAAAGGTGTGTATTTGAGAGCACGGCTTTATCAGCAGTGCTCCCATTTCCACTGGGTCTCGACCCATTAAACCTCTTAATCTCAGAAAGAAATTGTCCGCGATATATATCTTACCGACATTTCGGTCATTAATAAACCAATCTTTCTGTTTCATTTTTAAGTACCTCAATTAAAATGATGTTGTTTCCATAACTGTTAAAATAGCTGGTCCTAAAAGCATAATAAAGATAACCGGGAAGATAAATCCTACCATTGGTAAAAGCATTAATACTGGTGCTTTTAACGCTTTTTCCTCAGCTCTCTGTCTTCTAGACTCTCTCATTGCTTCAGCCTGTAATGTAAGTACAGACTTAATTGAAATACCTAATTCCTCAGCCTGTACTAAAGCTGTAAGGAATGATGTCAATTCTTTAACATCGCATCGTTCTGCTAGCGCATTATATGCGTCTTTCTTCTTCATACCACGCTGAATATCTCGTGTGGCCTGCATTAATTCTGTCATCATATCAGATTTGTTCTTTTCATATAATCTAACTAAAGCTGCATCTAGTCCTAAACCAGCCTCAACAGATACATTTAACAAATCCATAATATCAGGTAACTGATTTAAAAGATTACTCTTTCTCTTTTTAACTCTTGAATTTAGGAACATTCCAGGTCCTACAAAACCTATAATACCTGCTAAAACTGCAATAAATAATACTGTAGTTGTTTCAAATCCTAAACTAAAGAAGATAATCAATGTAAAGAATAATAGTCCCACAACAGCTACAACCTTAAGCATTGTAAACTGCTGATAAGTCATGTTTACATTAGCCATTTCTAACATAGCTTCAACTTTAAGAGAATTTTTAGTTTCTTTTCCCTGTTTTTTCTGAGCTCTGTATTCTTCTGCTAATGATTTTCTCTCTTCTTCTTTTTCTTTTTTACGCTGTAATTCGCCACTTACGGCTTCAAGTCTTTTTTTAGTAGCAATAGATGTATCAAACATTCCTACTAAAATATAAGTAACTAATCCAACCATTGCGACGCCTGACATTATTGTTAAAATAAATAATAACGTTTGCATAATATTTTCCTCCATTTCTAGAATGTAAAACTAGTATTTAATATCCACAATTTTGTTAATTACAAAGAAACCTACAACTTCCATTCCAACACCAATAGCTAATAAAATATGTCCATTTGATGTATTTAGCATCGGTTCCATATAAGCTGGATTAATTAAACTTAAACCTAGAACAATCAATACCGGAATACCACCTACGATATATCCTGATACTCTACCCTGTGAAGTTCTAGTTTTGATCTCCCCTTTAAGGTGTATTCTTTCTTTAATAGTGGCAGAAATATTCTCTAATACCTTAGATAGATTTCCACCTACCTGTCTCTGAATTAAGATTGCTGTACACATAATTGATAAATCGTCACTACCTGTACGCTCTACCATTCTAGTCATACTTTCCTCTAAACTCATTCCTCGCTGTGTCTCTCTGAACACACGTCCAAATTCCTGTGCTACAGGGCCATCCATATCCTCTGCAATATTGCTCATAGCTGACTGGAATGAATGTCCTGCCTTAAGAGCGTTAATCATAACGCCAATAGCATCAACTAACTGTTCTTCTAATTCTGCTGTTCTCTTTTTTCTTTTATGCTTTAAATATAGGAAAGGTGCTACAGCGATGATTCCCATCAAGATTACACTTCCTAAAAATCCTATAAATACTGAGAGCAACAATGGTACTAGAATTGTTACAACAGCCCATGAAGCTACGAAAGTCTGGATAGGCATCTTAATACCTAACTGGAATAATTCTTCCTCATAACTTTCAATTTTTCTTCTAGTCTTAGAATCAATCTTTAATCTGTCATATATTGTAATTTTTTCTTCATCTTCCATCATAAACTCATCTTTTTTAGATGGTTTTTCGACTTCCAAACCTTTAACACGGTTTTCAATCTGAGCACGTCCTCCAACGATGGTTTCTGAAGCTGAATATATGAATAGAAATAAAAATATCATTCCAAATAATACTGTAAATACTAATAAAACTATATTCATATGTTACCTCGTTTTCCCAACCAATTCTATTTTAATAGAACCAGCTGTCATCAATTTTAACACCGTTAGTAATCATCTTATCTGCACACTGAGGTCTAACTCCAGTATGAACAAATTTACCAACAGCTTTATTATTTTCGTTGTAACCCTCACTTTGGTATTTAAAGATATCCTGTGTTGTAATAATATCTCCTTCCATTCCTGTTACCTCAGTGATGCTGGTTACCTTTCTAGAACCATCTCTAAGTCTGGTCTGCTGTACAATTAAGTCCAAGGCTCCTGCGATCTGCTGTCTAATAGCAGTTACAGGTAATTCCATTCCGGACATCATAACCATTGTCTCCACACGCAATAACGCGTCTCTTGAAGAGTTAGCATGGGCTGTAGTTAGTGATCCATCATGACCTGTATTCATAGCCTGAAGCATGTCGAGTGTCTCACCACCTCTAACCTCACCTACAACGATTCGGTCCGGTCTCATTCTCAATGAGTTCTTAACCAAATCTCTGATTGTGATAGCTCCTCTTCCTTCAAGGTTGGCCGGTCTACTCTCCAATGAAACTACATGGTCCTGTAAAAGTTTAAGCTCGGCCGCATCCTCTATTGTTACAATACGCTCATCAGAAGGTATGAAGGCTGATAAAACGTTAAGAAGTGTTGTTTTACCTGAACCAGTACCTCCTGATACAAGGATATTTAATTTTCCCTTAACGGCTGCCTCTAAGAAACCAGCCATCTGTGAGTTTAATGATTTAAAACCAATTAAGTTATGAATTGTAAGTGGAGTATCAGAGAACTTTCTGATTGTAACAGTTGGTCCACAAAGAGCAACTGGTGGAATAATAGCGTTAACACGGGATCCGTCTTTTAATCTGGCATCAACCATAGGGTTTGAGTCATCAATACGTCTTCCCAAAGGTGCTACGATTCTATCAATAATTCTCTTGACGTGATCATTATCCTGGAATTTTACATCTGATAATGTTAACTTACCACTTTTTTCTACGTAAATCTGATTAGGTCCATTGACCATAACCTCACTGATATCTGGATTTTTCAATAAAATCTCTAAAGGTCCTAAACCTGTAATTTCATTGAATACGCTATCAATGATTTCAATTTTCTCTAATCTGCTTAACTCTGGATGATTGTCATTAATTACTTCCGCAATAAGAGCTTTAACCTCATCCTGGTCTACTTCACTCTTTCTAGCCAAAAGGCTGGCAACCTCTGTATGAGTTTCCTCTTCAATCATAATAGTCTTTTCGTCTTTATGACCAATACCACGCTCTTTTGGTTTAGAAGCGGCAATCTCTTCATCCTTTTTAGCAATTTCTTCAGCTACTTCATTAATTTCTGTATCATCAGCCCTCTCCTGAACAAGGCTCTGAAGAGAATTAGGATTCTTCTTCTCAACGGCTTTAGAGGAAGGCATCTGCCCCATTTTTTCTAATAAACCCATATCCTAACCTCCTAAATATTTCCTGACTCAACAAATTTAGTGATAGCCTTTGAAGCTTTTGATCTAGGTGCTGCGATAACCAGTGGAATACCTCTGTTAATAGCAAGAATAGTATTCTTAGCATCATCTGGTACAACCAGTGCCATCTCCATACCTAATGCAGCTTCCATATCTCTCTGTGTAACATCTGAGTTACCAGATTTATTAAGAATAATCTTAGTTTTTTCTTTCAAATCAATCTTATCTAACACACCGATACATGTCTTAGTATTCTTAAGTGTAGAAATCTCTGGATTTGTAATAAAGAAAATATTATCTGAAATATCTAGAGCCTGTAATGCACAGTCGTCAATAATAGGTCCTAAGTCAATGATAATATAATCAAATTCAGGTTTCATAACCTCTACAATCTGTGAAATATGTTCCGGCTTAATTAACTCAGAATACTCTGGTGAATTAGGTGCACATAAAATCTTTAATCCTGAATCATGTTTATAAAGATAACTATTTACAGTTACAGCATTGTAAACACCCTCTGAAACTAAATCAAGAATAGTATCAAATTTAGGTACATTTAGGAATACTCCTACATCACCGAACTGTAAATCTAAATCAATAATAGCTACTCTCTTTTTAGTTTTCTGCAATGACATTGCTAAATTAACTGACATTGTAGTTTTTCCAGTTCCACCCTTTGTTCCGAAAACTGAAATAACTTTTGCGTTTGTTCTTGATGTTCCTGTCTCCATACCACGGTTCTGTGATCTAATAATCTCGCTAGCAATTTCATCATTAATTTTTTCATTTCCCATATCGAGTGTTAATACTTTCTTAACACCACTCTGCATAGCTTTAGATAATGTATCCATATCACATGCTCCTGTGATAAGAATAACAATAATTCCGTTACGAGACATATATAACTTCTCAACAAATTTAGCATCGCTATCTTCAAAGTTTTCATCATAAACTATAATAGCGTCTGCGTTTATATTTACTATGTCATCTAGATTATTAACATCTAGCTCAACAAACATATTTTCATAATTTTTTTTATCAATTATTGCCTCAATTCTATCTTTATTATCGGCACTTGATATTGATAATAATCTATTTTTTTTCATAAGCCACTACCTCGCTGTTTCTTTATTTCTTTAATTATTCATCTTTCTTATTTAAGATGATATCAATCTTTCCACTCTTCATAACTCTTGAAAGATTTAAACAAGCGTCTTTAGTAAGTGCTAATGTTAATGATGAAGGTAATCCGTTCTCACCACTGCTAGCCGCTGTACCAACTCTTAATACTTTAACACCTTCCTCAATAACTTCTCCTTCTGTAGGTGAAAGAATATCAATAGTATCACCTTCTGTGATAAATCCACCAACAGCCTGTTTCTCATCAACTGGAATAGTCATAGCTGCCATTTCTTCATCTAATGTACTTGATAACTGGCTTCCACCAGTAGCACTATCACTTAATCTGTTTGAGATTATCTGCTCGCCTTCATAAATCTTATCTGTGTTGTAATGACCTACTACATTAGATTTGTTAGTCTTAGCTGCTGGATGCTTAGCATCTTCTGGAATATCAATCGCTTCAACATCCGCTTCAGTTAACTTAGTGTGTGGGTTAATATCTTTCTTAGCTACATAAACTTTTGTTGTTTTAGTTCTTCCTACCTTAATACTTCCGTCTGAGTTACTAACTCCACTTAGAAATACTGCTAGTAAAATACCAAACACAACTGCTGCAAGTCCTGCAAAAATATAAGTTTTCTTCATAATAGTCTCCGTTCCGCCACTTAAGTGGCATTTTTTATTTTTTATATGTTATTCATATATAAATACTTTTTTAAGCCTATTCGGCTATAGAAGATACACTAGTTGATTTAGCTGTGTATTCATCTCCAAATATTGTACCTGCCACAAATGTTAAACATTTAATTTTCGCTTCAGCATGTACTCTAATATTTTTATCAGTACGGTTTATATTAACCGTAATTATAGGTGCTGTTTTAGTTGTTGGTAAACTATCTCTAACTATCTGTCTAGTTTCCCCCACCAAAGTACTGTCTGTAGTCGCATCGTGCTCCGGTGCATGTATTGAAGCATATCTAGCTCCTGTGAATGCCGCATCTTCTACTTTATATACATTAGAGTATATCCATCCGAAGTCAATCATTCCACATACAATAAAAATTAATAATGGGATAACTATAGCAAATTCAACCATAGCCTGACCCTTTTCTCTTCTTTTCTTCATTGGCATTCCTTTCTTAATTTTTGAGATTAAAAAAAATACAGGGAAGACTATTTAAAAGCCCTCCCTATATTTTTTTAATAAATTACATTTTCTAGTTTGAATAACAACTAGCTATTATTCCATGTTGCTTCCAGCCTTATTGAAAATGTTTGCAATCTTTCCTCTTAGAGCAACTACTGCTGCGATTAATGCAACTGCGATTAATGCAATAATTAATGCATACTCTACCATTCCCTGTCCGCTCTCATCTTCAAAAAATCTCTTTAACATAATGTTTCCTCCTTAAATATTACTTATTATTATTTTATTTTATTTCAACAGCATCTCTATGCTGCAAAAATCTTAATTAAGGCTCTTACCAACCTTATCAGATGAATTAGAGATAAACTTATCAATCTTCTCTCTAAAGGCAATTAATGTAGCTACTAAAGCAGTAGCAATAAGTGCAATGATAAGCGCATACTCAACTAATCCCTGACCGGTTTCTTCTTTTATTAGTTTAATCATGTGCTTCTCCCTTTTAAAAATTCAACAAACCATTGGTGCCAAATATCAATACTATCATCATACCTATCACCATAAATGGTCCCATCGGAAGCAATGTCTTAAACATTATCAATACAGGTTCTTTCTTCTGAAGAAATGTATATGCTATTACGAAAAATCCCATAAGAACTATAGCACACATACTTCCCATCAGTCCTAAACAAAATCCCATGCATCCAGCCAACTTGATATCTCCTATACCAATGTTTTTTCCAATGAATGCTGGAAAAGCAAATATAGCAAATGCAACGAACAATCCTATTATAGACTGTACTACGTCGAATTCCGGAAATCCTTTAACTCCCAATAAATTAGGAATTCCGAATGCTAACTTTAAAATCAAGATAGCTAATAACGTATCGTTAGGTATCACTCTGTGGTGAATATCAGATAATACTATTACCTGACCTATGATCAATAGTAAAAATAAATATATTGCGTTAATAGAATATGACATACGCCACATTATCAAACTACCGAATACTCCCATCATAATCGGTATTATCCATTTCTCATATTTTACTCTAGTGAATTCTAACTCTCTTCTTTTAAGTAAGACTTTTTCAATCTCAACTGCTAAGAATGAAAGAATGAAACCTAAAGCAAAACCAACCAAAACTCTAACGAGTATGGTGTTAATGATAGGTGCCACCATATAACCACTCCTCCTAGTAAATATTTCTGTATTTTAAGCGGCTAACTTGTCAGCCCCTGGTTATTGGATGCGTTTCCAATTTAGTTGCGTATCATTTAATCTACATATAGATTATCATATGTTTTTGATGTTGTCAATGTTTTTTTAAAAGTTTTTTAACAATTTGTTAACTTTTTTATTTACTTCGCTGTAACCCTTTTAAATAAAGGATTTTACATATATTTATACTTTACCATTATTCCGTTAATAATGTCATGATTTCATATTTGTTAACAATTTATTAATAATTTAAGGCTAACTCATTTTTTCTTTTGAGCTAGCCTTATTATTATCTTATACTACTTTAATACTATAGACTTAGCTTACTAATCTAGCTACCTTCTTATAAGAGGAAGCTGATGTGTTAATATTGTCGATCATATCTTTTGGTAAAAGCATTTCACTAGGAATATGCACTGTCAATGAGTTTCCTAATGTAATAGTATCTGCAATCAATCTACCATAGAAATCTGATGTAGAACCAGTAGTGGTTATATTTCCATAAGGAGCGTAAACCAATCCTCTAAATTCACCATCATTTCCCATCTTAATGTTACCTTTTACTGAATATAAACTCAAGAAATTATTTTCTCCATTAAATGTCTGTCTACCACCAGAATATGTCATATCGCCTTCAGATACTACTGCTCCAGTCATATTCATAGTGTTAGCACCACCAATAGACTTAGCGTATACATATACAGGAGCGTTAATTTCCATAGTTCCACCATCTGTAGTTAACTTTCCATCAACATATACATTTCCGTTAATTCTCATATTACCTAACTGTAGATTTCCGTTACTACAGAATACATTTCCATTAATAACAGTAGGTGCTCCACTTGCCGGATTCCACTGTGTAGCTGCTGAATACTGCTCAGCAGAATATAATCTTACACTTCCGCCGTTAGCGTCAATAAAAATATTAGCATTAATATTAGATATCTTAGCAAACTGAATATTTATACTACCGCCACTTTTATTATAAATGTAGATATTCTTAGCTTTAGGATTAAATTTATATCCAAATTCGATTCCTCCCTTAGGAATAATCTTAATATTTCCTGTCTGATCTAACACTCCGGCACTCTTTAACTCGTTTCCACCGTCAGACTGTGTCTTTGTCATTTCAAAAACCTTATCATAGTTTACAGGTGGCACTCTAGATGGTGCGGCATCATTAATAGTCTGCATAATAGCATCACCTAAATAATATGGCATAGGTACTTCATCACCATTAGGAACTGCTACAGATCCCCATCTAGCATTTGGCCAATCATCTGAATTAGCTGTTCCGTTACTATTCCAATTTAAGAATCTCTTAGCTCCCCATCCGAAGTTTCCGCCCTTTACAGCAGAAGCCTGTTTATATGTAATACCACCACCTGAGATAGCTGCATTACTGTGAATCTTACCATCTACTATACTTCCACTACCTGTAAAATTTAGATTTACATCTTTGTTGGCTGAGAAAATAGCATAATCAAAATCTTCTTGCTCAGGTGTTGATTCAACATTGATAGCTGCAACCGCCTCACCTTTTGCATCTAATTTATTAATTCCCATCATAGCTACGAAATAAGTTCTGTTAGTTCTTGTAATATTAACTTTAACCTGTGCTGCTGTACTAGTAACAACTATTTCGCCTTCCTTAAATCCATTTTCCTTAGCAAATTTCATAGCTGTATCTTCTGCCTTAGTCTGATTTGGTAAATGTTCCGCACCTGCTAATGCTGCCAAGTCACATGCAGCCTGTGCTTTCTGTTTCTGTGTATATAAGGCTCCTAGGTCAATTGACATTCCCACAAGTCCCATAAGTACTGTAAAAGCCACAACGATAATAACAGCTATAGCACCTGTCTCATCCTTCGCTTTTTCACGAAATAATTCTCTAATGTTAAGTTTCATATATTGCCTCCATTCTACGTTTATTCATTTAGATATATCTTCAGATATATAAAACCGTGTAATTTATTTAATTTTCCCAGTCCACATCTTAGACTTTTATTATCTAATGAAAACGAGATTGTGTCAAGTCGTATTAAATATTTCAATTAGTATTGTTTTTTATTTTAAGTGCGTATTTTTTGTTGCATATAAAAAATTTATAGATATCAAATGCTGTTCCTAATATTTGAGCAATAACTGAATATTTCTCCAATATCGCATTGAAGATATCAGTGTCTCGATTTTAATCTTTATACCTACGTTTTCGCCTCTATCATTGGTAAATACTGCCCACAATATCTTAGCATTGGTATCACCAATCTTTTCATCAATTATGCACCACTCCACTTTTTTTAATTCATCACATCTAATCATCTTTAAAAGCTTGTCATCGCCAATTATAATATGAGTTTTAGTGATGTATAAAAAACCTCTCTTGCTGGCAAATAATCTTCCCTTTGATAAACAGGCATCTAAATAATCTTTTTTATATGTAGATTGTTTTTTTAATCTTAGCTTAATCTTTATTAGATTTTTTATTAAGCGATATATCAAATATATAACTCCAAATGCAAATAATATAGTTAGAGGAATTGTGAAAAATCCCGGATCATCGTAAAATGCCCAATACCAGTTAGCAGGATTAGGTGATACTATAATTGAAAAATATATCACAGCAAGTATTGCCACTGAAATTACAAATACTAATAATTCATGTAAGTTTTTTCGCACCAACGCTGAATATATGGACTTGTCATCTCCGTCTCGACCGATATCATAAGGGCTAAGAATTCTACTAAATTTCGATTTTCTTATCTCCATTCTTTCCATCATATCATCCCAACGAATTCTTCTGTCTGAGTCTTTTTCAAAAATGACAGTTGTTCTTATAGGATCACTAGTAGGTCTTTTAGTGGTACTAAAAAGTGCTGAGCAAATTATATATCCCAAAACCGCAACCCATATTATTTCTATAAAAAGAACATCTGAATCTGCTTTACCCTCGCTTAAATACATTGGTAATATTTCGTAAGCGTTAGAATCTAGATCAGTATGCTTTATAGCCTTTGAAATTTTATGAGACATTATTATATCAAAATCACTTATATAACCGGTGAATCCGCATAAATAATTGTCATTTCCACTAATACTGCGTTCATTTAAATACTTGTCATAAAATCCATCGCCATCAACTAATATTCCTATATATCTATTGTCCGTTGCTGATAAAGGCACCAAATACATTCTTGTTTTTTCTCTTTTCAACTTTCGAAAATTAAAATAAGATGTTTCCCATACGCATTTGCTGCTTTTCGTAATGTTTATTTTATATTTTGTTCTTTTAAGGATATTCTCTGTTTTTACATCTTCAATATAGTTAACACCTGGTTTGCCTGGCTTTATAAATATCACGGTAAAAAACATTAATACTAGCATTGCTAATGTTAAACTTAATACTATTTTTAACTGCAGTTTTTTATACTTCATTTTTTCCTCCTGTCGCATATTTTTAATTTACACTTTAAAGATTTTCTTATATATGCTAAGGTGTTTACAGCAATATATAAGGGGTTTTCTATGCTTTACATTGTGAAAGATAAATTTATTAATTACATAAAAAAAGATTTCGTGCTAATCATTGCCATAATGTTAGCTATCGCATCTTGTTTTTTAGTTCCTATATCAAAAAAATATATTGATTACATAGATTTTCGAGTTTTGTCACTGCTATTTTGTTTAATGATTATAGTAGCAGGTTTTCGCTCGGTAAGTTTCTTCGATATTTTGTCACATAAATTATTTCAGTTAACACACACAGTGCGTTCTAGTGCTCTTGTGTTTATTTTGCTATGCTATTTTACCAGCATGATTATCACAAATGATGTGGCTCTTATACTGTTTGTACCTTTTTCGATTTATTCCATAAAAAATGTACTTAGCCACAGACATCTAATTTTCTTAATTGTACTAGAGACTATTGCCGCAAACCTAGGCAGTATGTTTACCCCTATAGGTAATCCGCAAAATCTCTTTATTTTCACTAATTTTAAAATGAGTGCAATGACATTTTTCACTACTATGTTTCCATATAGTGCAATATCTTTAGTGATTTTAATGTCATCTAGCATCCTTTTTCCTAAAACAGTAATTGAAGATAAAATCACCAAAAATAGCGATGGTATCTTTAAAGATAACCTTAATAAATATATCTGTTTTACTGCATTATTTATTTTAACTATAACTACCGTAGCAAGGATAACACCTGCATTAGTTTCGTTTATGGTCTGCGTAATTGTAATAACTTTTATCGACCCGAAACTATTTAGGCTGGTGGATTATTCCTTGATTTTCACATTTACGGCTCTCTTTATTTTTGTTGGAAATATGGGGCAAATCACTATAGTACAAAATGCCATTGGCGATGTAGTTACTGATAACGAAGTTTTAGTCTCCATATTTTCAAGTCAATTTATCAGCAATGTTCCCGCCACCCTTTTACTTTCTAACTTTACTAATAACGCTACTTCTCTTTTGATTGGCGTTAATTTAGGTGGTTTAGGCACAATGATAGCCTCAATGGCCAGCCTTATTTCATATAAAATCTATGCTAATGAAAATGACAGTACCATTTTCTCATATTTCCTATGGTTTAGTATTTTTAATATTGCATTTCTAGCGCTGCTTTTATTAGCATATGTTTCCCTTGGAAAGTAGACATACCGATTCTACGTGAGTTGTATTAGGAAACATATCGCATGGCGTTACTTCCCTTATATTATAGCCATTCTCGCACAATATTTTCAAATCTCTAGCTAAAGTTGCGCTGTCGCAACTAACGTAGACTATGCGGTTAGCATTCATCTTTAGCATTGTTTCTATTAGTTTCTCATCGCAGCCTTTTCGAGGCGGATCCACCACAATAACATCCGGAGTTTTCATTGCATCATCACTATTTGATGAGTAATACTCGCTTACCACATCCTCCGCTGCGCCCACTAAAAACTCTGCATTTTCTATATTGTTAATCTTGGCATTTTCTTTTGCATTCTCAACTGCTGCATCCACGATTTCGACGCCAATTACCTTCTTTGCTTTTTTCGCTAAAAATAGAGAAATCGTGCCGATTCCGCAGTAAAGATCCCATACTAACTCATTGCCTGTAAGGTTCGCGTATTCTAGTGCCTTACTGTAAAGTTTATAAGTCTGCATAGGATTTACCTGATAAAAAGATTTAGCTGAAATTCTAAACTTTACATTGCCAATAAAATCCTCGATGTAGCCTGGACCATAAAGTGAAATCACTTTGTCACCCATAATAGTATTTCCCTTAGTTTTATTGATACTAATGGAAATGTCTTTAATGGCCTCTATTTCGCATAACTTCTTTACCAGTTTCTCACTATTAGGCAATTTATTTCCATTTATTATGATACAAACCATAATTTCGCCGGTGCGCTGACCAATTCTAATAAGAACATTTCGCACAAGGCCGGTATTTTTTATTTCATTGTATGCCTTAATTTTATATTCATTCATAAAATTAATTATGATGTTCATTATCTTATTGTAAAAGTCTTTACCCTCCACCTTTAAGCCTAGAGCGCAACTTTCACATTTCACGATACTATGAGTTCTCCCGGCGAAAAAACCATAGATAATATTCCCATCCCTGTCCTCTCTAACAGGAAATTGTGCCTTATTTCTATAGAAATATTGACTGTCAGCGGCAATAATATCTTTCATTTTAAAATTTTCAATGCCACCGATTCTCTTTATATTGTTATAAACCTTGTCCCACTTAAATTTTAGTTGGCGCTCATAGCACATCTCCTGAATTTGGCATCCGCCACAACTAGTGGACACATCACACTTCGGATTAGCACGAAAAGAAGAAGGCTTTAAAACTTCTAACAATTTTCCAAAAGCATAGTTTTTCTTAGCCTTCATAATTTTAACTTTAACCCTGTCTCCGATAATGGCATCTTTTATAAAAATAGCGTAACCATCCACTTTTCCAATGCCTTCCCCGGAGTTTCCCTGGTCTAATATGTCAAGTTCTAAAACATCATTCTTCTTATACATGACACATCCCCTTACTCGCTAGGTGAAGTCTTTCTAATATTAGAATCTAACATTCTGTTAAATCCTAACCAATCATCACTTGTAGCTGTTACTTCTTTATTTAAAGCTTCTTTCATTGTCTCGATTTTAGCATCTGTGTTATCAGCAAAATTAAGGGCAATAGCCTCGATAAGAGCCGGTTTCTTAGGTGAACCATACTCTAATTCTCCGTGATGAGCTAAGATGCAATGCTTTAATTCTCTAGCCTGCTTCTTTGGAAAATCAGGAATGGTTTTAATAATATCGCTAATAATTTCTGAGCCCATAACGATATGTCCTAGTAACTGTCCTGCATCAGTGTAGTCATTTTCAGGAAATGCAGATAATTCATACACTTTTCCGATATCATGGCAGATAGATGCTGTCAATAATAAATCACGGTTTAAAATCGGATACTGCTTTGTGTAGAAATCGCAAAGCTTAGTCACTGATAATGTGTGTTCTAATAGACCTCCGATAAATCCATGATGTACACTTTTAGCTGCAGAATGAATCTTAAATGCATTTACAAAAGTCTCATTCTCCCTAAATAGAGAATCTAAAATCTTCTTATAATATTCATTGCCAATGCTGTCTATAATAGCTAGAAGTTCATCCATCATCTCGTCAATATCCTTATCTGTAGATGGAAGATAGTCCTCCTTTTTAACATCGGCCTCGTCTACCTTTATTGTTCTAGAAATGTTTAGCTGCTTTTGGCCATTAAATAAAACCACGTCCCCTGTAACCTGGACGTAATCTAGCACATCAAAATCTCCGATTCCCATAGAATTAGGATCCCAGATTTTTCCGTCTATCTGACCTGTTTTATCCTGTAAAATTAGGTTTTCGTATTCCTTACCATTTTTAGTCATTGCAGATGTTTTTCTTTTACATAGATAAACTTCCTGCACCTTCTCGCCGTCTCTTAACATTTCAATGTATTTCATTTTTTAAATCCTCTCAGTTTTAATGTTGTCCAATGCCACCTTTTAAATGGCTATATCTATTCCATCTTATCACAAAGAAGACTATTTAACATTATATTTTTCTTTAGGATGTAGTGATTTTGTTGTATAATTTAGTTATGTGTATGCTCTTTTTATAAAGCATTTATTAATAGCCAATTTACGGAGACTTATTATGGAAGAAAAATATTTAAAAACATTAGAATACAACAAAATAATTAATATATTAAAGGACTTTGCAGGCAGTGAAATCGGAATTAAGATGTGTGAAGATTTATCGCCAATTAGCGATTACTCCACTCTAAAGTCCGAACTTAAATTAACTGACGATGCCTTTAAGCGAATCAATAAAAATGGTGCGCCGGATTTTTCAGGGGTAGCTGATTTAAATCCTATTATTGGGCGATTAAAAATCGGAAGTTTTCTAAACACTTCCGAGCTTATAGCTATCTCTAAATTATTAGCCAGCGCCAAAAGAGCTAAATCTTATGGAAACCTCAATAAAGACGAAGATTTTAAGGATGATTTAACTGCTCTTTTTGAGGCCATTGAGCCACTTACATATTTGGCTAGAGATATTGATTCCTGTATTATTTCAGAGGATGAGATTGCAGATGATGCATCAGCTAATCTAAAAAGCATCAGACGTCAGATGAAAATTACAACTGATAGAATTCACACTACTCTTACCTCTTTTGTGGCATCTAAGGCTGGTAGAACCTACCTTCAGGACGGTATAATCACAATGAGAGACGGCAGATATTGTGTGCCGGTAAAGGCTGAGCATAAAAGTGATGTAGGCGGTATTGTACATGATCAATCATCTACCGGTTCTACTATTTTTATCGAGCCTAACTCTATCGTAGAATTAAATAATAAAATGAGAACATTGTACGCTAAGGAAGCTGATGAGATTCAGATTATTTTAGCTAATTTATCAGCTAGCTGTGCAGAATATATGGATCAGATATTGCAGGATTTAAATATCATTTCACAGCTAGATTTTATTTTTGCTAAAGCCGGATATGCCAGAAGTATCAAGGCTACTGTACCTATAATTAACACTAATCATCAGATTAAAATTAAGCAGGCCAGACATCCACTTTTAGATCCTAAAAAGGTGGTGCCTATCGATGTTAATTTAGGATATGATTTTTCATTGTTAATTGTTACCGGCCCTAATACCGGTGGTAAAACTGTATCTCTTAAAACAGTAGGACTTTTAACTCTTATGGCAATGTCAGGTTTAATGATTCCGGCAGATGAGGGAAGCACAATTGGATTTTTTGATTCTGTTTATGCGGACATTGGAGATGAGCAGAGTATTGAGCAGAACTTAAGTACATTCTCATCACATATGGTTAACATCGTTCATATACTTGATAAGGCGGATTCTAATTCCCTTATTCTTTTTGATGAACTAGGAGCCGGAACGGACCCTGTGGAGGGTGCAGCATTGGCTATCTCTATTTTAACATTCCTTAAAAATATGGGATGTAAGATTATGGCCAGCACACATTACAGCGAGCTTAAGCTTTTCGCATTATCCACTGACAATGTCAGCAATGCCAGCTGTGAGTTTGATGTAACCACTCTAAAGCCAACTTACAGACTATTAATTGGCGTTCCTGGTAAGAGTAATGCTTTTGCCATCTCATCTAAGTTAGGCCTAAGTGATTACATTATCAATGACGCTAAATCTAAAATTAAATCAGAGGATATTAAATTCGAGGATGTCTTATCAGAATTAGAGCGTTCGAGAATTCAGATAGAAAAAGACAAAGAAACTATTAAGGTTTATAAATCTCAGATTAAATCTCTTAAGGCTGACTATGAAAAGAAAACTGAGAGACTTAATGAGCAGAAAGAAAAAATCTTAACTAAAGCTAGAGATGAGGCTCTCGAAATTCTAAAGGATGCTAAGCAGACTGCCGATGAGGCCATTAGAAATATTAACAAGCATTCTAAGGGGGGCAATAATAAGGAGTTAGAAAAGTCCAGAAGCAATTTAGGAGCTAAAATCGGGAAAAATCAAAGCAAGTCTAGAATTGTCAGAAAGACTAATACTAAGACTTATAAGAAATCCGATTTTACCATCGGAACAAAGGTTAAGGTTCTTAGCATGAACTTAGAGGGCACGGTTTTAACACCACCTAATGATGCCGGAAACTTAAGCGTTAAGATGGGTATTTTTAATTCCAATGTCAATATAAAGGATTTAGAGATTATTCCTGAAAATGACATTAAGGCACCGGGACTTACTAAAACCGGCAGTGGAAAAATCAGAATGTCTAAGGCATTAAGTGTTAAAACTGAAATTAATGTTATTGGAAAAAATGTGGATGAAGCTATTAATGCCATTGATAAATATTTAGACGATGCATATCTAGCTAACTTATCCATTGTATATATTATTCACGGCAAGGGAACCGGCACTCTTCGAAATGCCATCCAGAGCCATTTGAAAAATCTAAGTTATGTAAAATCTTTTAGAACAGCTGACCCATCCGATGGCGGATACGGAACAACTGTAGTAGAATTCAAATAAACGGAGGTAGTTATGAGCGAGAAACAGAAAATTTTAATTGTGGACGACGACGAGAATATCGCAAATCTAGTTTCCCTTTATCTTACTAAGGAATGTTTTGAAACTATGATTGTAAACAGTGGCGACGAGGTTATTGACGCCTTTAAGAAGTTTAATCCTAATCTTATTTTATTAGATATTATGCTTCCAGGAATGGACGGCTATGAAATCTGCCGTGAAATACGTAAGGATTCAAAGGTTCCTATCATTATGCTCTCTGCTAAGACAGAGGTATTCGATAAGGTTCTAGGCCTAGAATTAGGTGCCGATGACTATATGATTAAGCCTTTTGATTCTAAGGAATTAGTGGCCAGAGTTAAAGCTGTACTTAGACGCTTTAACGAAAACGCTGCTCCTAAGGAGGAACCAAGTAATAATAAGGTTATTGAATATAAGGATCTTAAGATTAATCTAGCTAACTATGAGGTTACTTTTAAGGGCGAGCATGTGGAAATGACTCCACGTGAAATCGAACTTTTATACTTCCTTGCTTCATCCCCTAATCAAGTATTTACCAGGGAACAGCTCCTTGATCAGATTTGGGGTTATGAATATATGGGAGACACTCGTACTGTAGACGTTCACATTAAACGTATCCGCGAGAAAATTCACGATACAGATGAATGGTCTATCGGAACAGTTTGGAGCGTCGGTTACAGATTTGAAACAAAGGACAACGCATAAATAGGTAATTTATATGAAAACATCTCTTTTATATAAGATTATTATAGGTTATTTTATTTTCGCCATTATCGGCTTTACATCTATCCAATACGGTGTAACATCCATTGTATACAATGACTATGTTTCTAAGAAGTCTAACGAGTTATCTAACTACACAACTCAGGTGGCGAATTATGTGGAAAATAATTTCGATGAGAAAAACAGAAAGATGAAATTACCATCTAAATATTATTTAAGAATTACTAGCGTATTGCAATGTAATTTAACTATCATCGATAAGCATCACCGAATTATCTATACATCATTAAAAAATAAAATTAATGCCTATAATTCACTTAAGAAATTTAAGCCTTCGTATTATACCGGAGATAAAAATAAGATTGATAATTTTTATGATATCTTTCCAACAGATACTTTAACTGTTATCACACCGGTTAAGAAGAATAAAACTGTTATCGGTTATGTGGCCGCTCATACTGCCACTTCCGATATTAAAAATAAGAGTATGGACGTCACATCTTTTGTTTATCTATTTTTCTTACTAATTTTTATTGTGGCCCTAATATTCTTATTAATTCTTATTATTTCCATTTTTAAGCCTATGGTTTCCATTAAAAAGGCGGCCATGGAATACGCTAAAGGAAATTTTGAGTACGACCAGCTAAATCTTAATAAATCCAATGAAATCGGTGATTTAGCTAACTCACTAACCTATATGGCAGAGCAATTAAAAAACTCCAGAGATTATCAGGAAACATTTATTTCTAATATCTCTCACGACTTTAGATCCCCTCTTACTTCCATAAAGGGATACTTATCTGCAATGAAAGACGGTGTTATTGAGCCAGCTGATTATAATAAATATCTCGATATTTTAATTGCAGAATCAAACAGACTAGAGAAGTTAACTGATGGGTTAAGAGAGCTTAATAAATGGAGTGCTGGAATGACTATCGACTTTAAGCCTTTTGATATGGAAAATGTCATCACTAACACAGTTGCCACTTTCTCAGGAAAGTGCGATGAGAAAAATATCCAGTTGATTATTCAATTTCCACAAAAACATATAAATGTTATAGCCGATCAAATTAAGATTGAACAGGTTTTTTATAATCTTTTAGATAATGCCATTAAGTTTAGTCACAACAATAGTCGTATTATTATTAAGCTTAGCAATAAAGGTAAGAAACAGTATTGCTCCATAAAAGATTTCGGCCAGGGCATTCCGGCTGACAGCCTTAATAAAATCTGGCAGAGATTCTATAAAACGGATGCTTCTAGAGGAAAGGATAAAACTGGTTCAGGTATCGGTTTAGCCATCGTAAAGGACATTATAATAGCCCATAATGAAACTATCGATGTGATTAGTACTGAAGGAGTTGGAACAGAATTTATTTTTTCACTTAAACAATTTAAGTAATTATACATTATTGCATTCGCTTCTTGATTTAAGATACCTTTTGTATTATTATATTATAGAGAAAATAAAATAAGGAGGGACACTATGGCTTACAAAATTGATGAGAATGGTTGTGTAGGATGTGGTGCTTGTGCTGGAGCTTGTCCAGTTGGAGCTATCGAGCCTACAGATGATGGTAAATACACTATCAAAGAAGATTCATGTATCGAATGTGGTGCTTGTGCAGGAGTTTGTCCTACAGCATCTATTGCTCAGTAGTTTATATAATTACTAATAAAAAAGAAACTAAGTTGTTGCCCACAACCTAGTTTCTTTTTTATTGCTATATTTTTTCAACTTCAGCATTCTCGAACTTAGTATATTCAGGAAGCCAAACTAACTCAATCTCTCCTACCGGGCCATTTCTCTGCTTAGCCACATTTAGGATAATTCTGTTTCTATCCTCTGTCTTAGTTTCTCTATCATAGAATCTAGACATAAGCATAACTACATCGGCATCCTGCTCGATTGATCCGGACTCACGAAGATCGGCCATAATAGGCTTCTTATCCTCTCTAGTCTCGGAAGCACGGTTAAGCTGTGATAATGCAATAACCGGAACATTTAACTCTCTAGCGATACCCTTTAATGTTCTAGATATCTCCGCAATTTCCTGCTCACGGCTGTTATGCTTTCCATTACCTGACATAAGCTGAAGGTAATCCACAATTACTAGCTGAATATCATACTCTAACTTAAACTTTCTACATTTAGAACGCATCTCACCTACGCTGATACCCGGAGTATCATCTATGATAATAGTGGAGTTACCAATGATATCCGCAGACTTCATTACACTCTCCCACTCATTATCCGTTAAGTTACCATTTCTAATATTCTGAGAGCTTACCATAGAATTCTGTGAAATCACACGGTTGATTAGCTGCTCACTTGACATTTCCAAACTAAATATTGCCACAGGATGCTGGTGCTTAACTGCTATTGTCTCTGTAATATTAAGTACAAAGGCAGTCTTACCTACAGAAGGTCTGGCCGCTAGCAAAATAAAGTCTGATGGCTGAAGACCGGATAGCTGGATATCTAATCTCTTAAATCCTGTCTCTAAACCTGTTATGGAACCTCTAGTCTTAGAAGCTTGCTCTATTTTATCGATAACATTTAACGCTACCTGTCTTACCGGCACGAAGTCACCTGTATTACCTCTTTGCACAATATCAAAAATCTTTTTTTCAGTCTGGCCTAATAAATCTTCCATAGATTCATTGGCCGCATAACAAGCATTTTCTATATCCTGGCTAGCTCTAATAAGCTTTCTCATAATAGACTTCTCATAGACAATATTAGCATACTGCTTCATATTAGCTGATGTAGGCACCAAATCTAAAATATTCTTAATAAACTCTGCAGAAATAATATCTGATGTTACACCATTTTCCTCAAGCTTATTCTTAGTAGTAATCAAATCCACTGTCTCGCTATTATTATATAAATCAATCATGGCCTTATAAATCAAGCCTAATTGCTTATTATAAAAGTCATCTTCAATAATTTTTTCCTGTGCAATAGAGATACAGTCATTATCTAAAAGCATAGAACCGATTACAGCCTGCTCCGCCTCTAAACTGTGAGGCATCACTCTTTTTATAACCTTTTCCTGATCAGCCATTTTTTTCTCCTTTTACTTAAATTTCAAAATCAAGTCTTATTTAGCCTCAACTTTTACACTTAAATTAGCTGTCACATCTCTGTGTAACTTAACCTTAACATTATAATTTCCTAATGACTTAATAGCGTCCGGAATAGAAATCTTCTTTTTATCCACCTCTAGTCCTAACTGCTTTTTAACCTCAGCTGCAATCTCCTTAGTTGAAACTGAACCAAAAACTTTTCCGCTAGTTCCAGCCTCAAGCTTAACTACGATTTCTTTAGCTTCTATTTTCTCTGCTAAAGCCTTAGCATCCTCTAATTTTTCCTTAGCTACCTTCTCATCATTTTTCTTCTGTAGCTTTAAGTCATTTAAATTCTTACTGTTAGCCTCCACACCCAGCTTCTTAGGAAGCACATAGTTTCTGGCATATCCATCATTAACATTTACTATCTCGCCTTTTTTACCTAATGATTTTACATCTTCAATTAAAATTACCTTCATTATAACTCTCCTTCTTTTATTTTATTATCAATTAATGTCTTTAAACTTCTAATCACTTCTCCGGCAGTCATTCCACTAACCTGAGCTCCGGCTAAGTTAATATGTCCACCGCCGTCATACTCTTCCATAACTCTTTGAACATTAACCTTTTCGACAGATCTGGCACTAATATAAACCTGATTCTTATATGGAGTACAAACAAATGCTGCCTTTATACCATTAACATTTAATAATTCATTGGCTACCTGGGCACCTACCACTGTAGGAGATGGCACATCCTTAGCATTACAGATAGTAACAGCGTAATGTTCTCTGTAAACTTCCGCTAACTCAATTGCCTTCGCCTTAGCTTTATAATCGTTAATATTTTCTCTAAACATTCGTCTTACCCTAGCCACATCAGCGCCATTCTTTTTGAGAAAAGCTGCTGCCTCAAAGGTTCTGACACCTGTTCTGTTAATAAAGTTGTTAGTGTCAATAATAATACCACTGTAAATTGTCTCAGCTGCCAATCTGGTTAAAAGCACCTTCTCACTGATATATTGCATAATTTCTACTACCATCTCACAAACAGATGAAGCTGATAGTTCGAAATAAGATAACTGCGCATTTTCAATAACATCCTCTGACTGTCTGTGGTGATCAAATACCATAAGACACTGTGCTCTTCTAACTAACTCCGGCACCTCCACATAGGCCTGTCTACTACAGTCTACAATAATCAAGGCATCGTGTTTATCAAAGCTTTCTAGAGCCTCATCCCCGGTTAAGAACATATCATCCGGATATTCCTCAGATTTCTTAAACTCGTCTAAAAGAGGTAAAACAGTACTACTCATCTGCTCCACCACAATATGAGCCGGCTTTCCAATAGCCTTACATATTTCATAAAATCCAATTGAAGCGCCAAAGGAATCATTGTCACCTATGTGATGTCCCATAATATATACGGTATCTCTACCCTCTACTAACTCTCTAAAAGCAGTGGCCTTTACTCTGGCTTTAACCTTAGTGTTTTTCTCCACACTCTTAGTTTTACCACCGTAATAGTACATCTTATTTCCGTCTCTTAAAACGGCCTGATCACCTCCACGACCCAGCGCCATGTCAATGGCACGAACCGCAGATTCATTATTGCCCTGCAATGTCTTTTCGCCAATTCCCACACCCATACTTAATGTTACAGGCATTCCATTGCCGATATTAACATTTTTAACATCATCTAAAATAGAGAATTTATTACTCTGAAGACGACTGATATTTCCCTCCTTCATAACAAGGAAGTATTTATCGTCATCCACCTTTCTAATTACTCCGTCATACTCAGCAAAATACTTACTGATTCTTCTGTCAATTAGCGCCACTAAAAGAGTTCTTCTAGCAGGCTCCACACTTTCTAGAGTCTCATCAAAGTTATCAATGTAAATCTGACCTATTGCAATTCGCTCCTTCTTGCTTTCCTTAGTCATCTGCGCTAAATCAGTTTCATCGAAGAAGTATACAAATACCAATGTATCTTCCTCTTTATTAACCTGGGATAACTTAACATTGTCATCCATAACAAAGAGCTTAGCCACCACGCGATAAGTTCTGTCCCCGTGGTTAATCATCATCTCCACTCTTTTTTTCTTTTTAAATTTCATATTATCCCTGTCGATTTCAGGATAAATATCATATAGAGAGCTTCCCCTGCTGTCTGCTGACAACTCCTCGAAAGCATTGTTTGACCAAAGAATGTTTCCGTTCATCTCAATTAAAACATAGGGAATCTCCATCTCCTTCATAAGCTGTCTTTGAACCTGACCGTACTCAATACCGTACTCCACCAGACTCGGAGTCATCTTCTTTTTAGCCATAGAATATCTGATAACAGTAAAGATAACTATTCCAAAGGCCAGCACAATTCCCACGATACCTGCTGTTTTATCAATCATCAGCAATACAAAGGAAATTACAAACCACAAAATATTAATATATACATCTGCCTTAATAAAATTCTTTACTAAGGTCCTAATCTTTTTCTTATTATTATCCATGATTATCTCCAATATATTTTATTCTCTAAAGATTTAGTATACCATTTTTTATGCACTTTTTATAGTGCACCATATAACCTCTTTACATTTCTTTCTTTTTTTCGTAAACTTATTTAATAACTAATTAAAAACTAGGAGATTAATATGTTTAGAGTATGGTCACGCATAATGAAAGATAATAAATTAATTGTGGATACCACTATTGAAATAGATGATTCTGATACTAGAACTCACAAGGTTTTTAGGGCATTAGAAAAAACTTGCGATGAGCTTGATTTATCTAATCCTATTTGGCTTGAGACCAATATAAAAGAGTTTAAGAAAATCGCCCGCACCAGATTTTACCAGGATAGTTTTATAGATAAAATCGACTTTGATTACCTAGACTTCTATGTTATTGAAGAAGATTGTTAAATGGCAGATGAGATTT
>CACZSI010000042.1 GCA_902783775.1 uncultured Lachnospiraceae bacterium | reverse complement strand
GGAGCTTGCTCACCAAAAGGCACATTTCGGCGAAGATGCATAGCGCGACAGCGCGACATGAGTGCAGCTATGCTGCACGAATGGCACCGCGACAAACTTAACTTGAATTATCCACCTATTTTATGCATTTCCTTATCTATTGTAAATGAAACGGGTGATAAGAGCAACCAGGAATAATTACTGGTAAAACCACCACAAAATTCCTTTTTTATAAGCTAGAGGTTGCTTATCTAAATGCTTGATTATTGCAGTATTTTTTTGATATAATAAGAAGCGATTATGTTTATGAGTTTTTAAACATTTTTACTATATTTTTTCTATTTTTTGGAGGCAATATGAATTTCGGATATAGACAAACAATTGAAAAACAGGAGAATTTAGTTGCTATGAATAGCAAGCTAAAAACTAAATCTATTATAGCGCTGTTTAAGTTCTTCTTATTTTTAGTTCTTCTTATTATAATTACCACATCATTTTTTGGATTTGGTGTTTTAAGCGGAGTTATCGATAGTGCACCTTCCATTGACGAGGTTTCCATCGTTCCTTCGTCCTACTCCACCACAGTATATAATAATAAGAATAAACAGATTGCAAAACTAATCACTACTGGTTCTAACAGAATTAAAGTTTCATTGGATAAAGTTCCTAAACATTTACAATGGGCTTTCATCGATACTGAGGATGCCAGATTTTATCAGCATAACGGAATTGATGTTCAGGGTATCGGCCGTGCAGCTATGATTGCTTTCACTTCCAGAAACGCATCTGAGGGTGCCAGTACCATTACTCAGCAGGTTTTAAAGAACAATGTATTTACTAACTGGACTAATGAAGATTCTCTTACTTCTTCTGCTAAGAGAAAATTACAGGAACAGTATTTAGCTATTCAATTGGAAAAAATCACATCTAAGGAAGCTATTTTAGAAACTTACTTAAATACTATTAACTTAGGCTCTAATACATTGGGTGTTCAGGCCGCTTCACTTAGATATTTTAATAAGGATGTTAGTAAGATTACTATTTCTGAGGCAGGAGTTATCGCTGCTATCACTCAGAATCCATCAATATTTAATCCAATTTTACATCCTAAGAGCAATGCAAGACGTCGCCAAAAAATTCTTAGAAACTTATATCAAAAAGGTCATATTTCTAAAAAAGAATATGATGCTGCATTAAAAGATGATGTGTATGCCAGAATTCAAAAGATTAACACAAAATTCTTGAAAAAATCTAATGATACATATTCTTATTTTGTAGATGAAGTTATCAAGCAGGTAATGAGCGATTTACAAAAGCAGAAAGGCTATACATATTCACAGGCATACAACGCTGTTTACAGTGGTGGTCTTAAGATTTACAGTACTCAGGATGAGGATATGCAAAAAATTTGTGACAAGGAAATGTCAGACTCAGCTAACTATCCTTACAGCGTTAGATACTCTATAAATTGGGCATGGTCAGTGCAAAATCCTGACGGCTCCGTTGACAATTATGACGAAAACGATATTTTAAAATATCATACAAAGATACTAGGAGACTCTGATTGGCAGCTATTGTTCTACGATAAAGATGAAGCTGCACAGTGTGTTAAAGAATATAAGAAACATTTAAAGAAAAAATATTATAAGAAAGGTGTAAGCAAAAAGTTAGGCTACGATCAATACGAAGCCCTCTACTACTCACCTCAGCCACAGGCTTCATTCTCCATAATGGACCAGAGCAATGGCTATGTTAAAGCTATTGTAGGTGGTCGAGGAAAGAAAAATGTTAACCTTTCATTTGACAGAGCAACAGATTCAACCAGACAGCCCGGTTCTACTTTTAAGGTTCTTTCAACTTACGCACCGGCAATTGACACTAACGGATATACATTGGCTACTAAGATTGTGGATGAGCCATATAAGTATTCTAACGGTCGTCCGGTTAAGAACTGGTATAAAGGATATCGTGGTAGCGTTACAGTGAGAAAAGCTATTCAGGATTCTATGAATATCTGTGCTGTAAAGACATTGACAGAGATTACTCCTCAATTAGGTTTTGACTATTTAGTAAACTTTGGTTTATCTACTTTAGTAGAAAGCCGCGAGGAAAAAGATGGTTCTATCACTTCTGATATTCACCAATCATTGGCATTAGGTGGTATCACAGACGGTGTTACAAACTTAGAGATGACTGCAGCCTACGCTACAATCGCTAATTTAGGAAAGTACCAGAGACCAAGCTTCTACTCTAAGGTAGTTGATCCAAACGGTCGTGTATTGCTAAACAGCGAGTCACAGGCTAGTCACATTGTATTAAAAGAAAGCACTGCTTCATTGTTAACACAGGGAATGACTAGTGTAATTACATCTGGTACAGGTACTGCCGCTAAACTAAAGGATATGCCGGTTTCCGGTAAAACAGGAACTACTTCTAGCGCATACGATTTATGGTTCTGTGGATTTACTCCATACTTAACTGCTTCTATCTGGACAGGTTATGATGAGAACAAGGAATTATCCGGTGATCAGGCTTACCACGAAAGATTATGGGCGAAGATAATGAACCAGATTAATGAAAAGAAAAAGTATAAGAAAAAAGACTTCTTAATGAGTAAAGACGTTAAGAAATATAAGATTTGTCGTTCTTCTGGAAAGGTAGCTAATACAGGCTGCTACTCCACATATTCTGAGTGGTACGCTAAAGGCTCACAGCCTGGCAACTGTTCATGGCACTCAGGTCGTTCTACAGCCGATATTAAGGACACAGATAAGGACGATGAGGATGATGTATACGAAGATGCTGGAAAGAAATATAACAGCTATAACAACGACGACGAGGACGATGACGAATAATAAAGTCTAAAACAGGGATAGATGAAATATATTTTCATCTATCCTGTTTTTTATTTTATATTTATAAAGTCAGCATTCCATTTTTCTAAACATTTAGTACTAGCTTCATCTAAGTTTTTATTAAGAACCTCAAACTGAAAATTAGCTTTATAAGGATAATTTCCAACCTGCTTCTTATATTGCTCAAATTTATCAGTATTAGTATAAACTATTTTTTTAACTGATGCAGGAATCGTAATTTTTTCCAATTCAGAATTTGTTTCAAAATAATCATCATCACTTAAATATCTAAAATGATTAATGTAATATAAGTCTAAAATTTGGCATTTATCACTTACAGTAAACTCCTTTACTCTCGGAATAAGCATAAGCTTATAATCGCTGTTTCTATATATAGCACCATCAATGCTTGTGTATTTTTTATCCTTTGATGATACTACATATTTTCTAGCTGGAACGCCTAGCATTGTTTTATAATTAGCAGCTGTCTTAAATACTACTTTATCCACAGTATAAAAATACAATTCATTCTCGATTTCAGAATAACTCCAATGCATATTTCCAGGCATCTTAACTTCTTTTAATGATTCAATTAAAAAAGCACCATCTCCAATCTTTTTTACTGAAGTAGGAATGTCTACATGATTCAAAGCTGTGCCTTTAAAAGCAAACTCACCGATTGTCTTTAATTTCTTATTAAAAGAAATCTTTTTTAAATTTTTACATCCAATAAAAGCATTGTTTCCAATCTTAGTCACATTTTTTCCAACAATAACTTTTTTAACCTTTTTACTATTTTTAAACTTCTTGCTGGAATATTTTCCCTTTCCTGTAATTTTCACAATACCTTTCTTATAACTAGCCTTAGTTTTAGCGCTTATTGTATTGCCATTTGTCATCACCACTATCCCTAATGCAATCATCATAATTGTTAATATTTTTTTCAATACAATCACCTCCATATTTTTGTTTATATAAGTTAAACGTAAGAAATCGTAGTTTTATTTCAACCAAAAAAAATAAAAATAATCTGCTTAGCTTATTGCTAAGCAGATTTCTTTTTTTAATCCTAAATCACTATTTTTCCATCTCTTATATACATCTTCTTGTCAGCCTTATCAGCTACATTTTTATCGTGTGTAACCATTATAATAGCAGTGCCCTCTTTATTAATTTCTGAAAAAAGCTTAATTAATTCATTACCATTTTTTTGATCTAGTGCGCCTGTGGGTTCATCTGCTAATATTATGTCCGGATGTGTAACTAAGGCTCTAGCAATAGCTACTCTTTGCTGCTGTCCTCCTGAAATTTGAGTAGGTTTTTTCTTTGCTAGTTTTTCTATACCTAACCGTTTCATATAATACTCTATTGTTTTTCTTTTTTCCTTATTGGACATTTTTCTGCAGTTAAGCGGTAATTTAATATTGTCATATACTGTATAATCATTTAACAATGCAAAATTTTGAAATATAAAACTTATTGTTTTATTTCTGATTTGACTCAGTTCTTTACGAGATAATGAACTAATATTATTACCTTTTAATAAATATTCACCAGTACTAGCCACATCCATACACCCTAATATATTTAAAAGAGTAGATTTTCCCGAACCTGAAGGACCCATAATCGACCAAAAATCTCCACTTTCAATTGTTAAATTAATATTATCTAGTGCAACTGTAGAATATTCTCCTTTACCATATATCTTACATATATTTTTTAATTCTAATAAATGCATTACTCTTTTCCTCCAATCAGATTTTTAGGTTGTATCTTTTTGACATTCACAAATATTGCAATTATTGTTGGAATACACATAATCCAAGTAGCCACCGCTCCCATAATAGCTATCTGTGGAGTAAATGCATAACCTGTATATAAGTTTGCGCCTTCTAAATCATCAATCCCATTACCTATCAATATTATACCTATAAAACAAGATATTATATATGCTGCTGTCACAATAACTATTATCTCATTAGTCAGCATGTTAAATATTTTTTCAGGTGAATATCCAACCGCTAGCCTTATTCCAATTTCCTTTTTTCTAGAATATAAGTGAGAAATTGTCAGTATGGCTGTACCTATAGACAACATAATAATCATAGATATAGAAAAAACAAACCAATAAAAATTTTCAGATATTATTTGATTACGTTTTTTTTCTAACTCTTTTCCAATATACGTTGATTCTATGTAAACATTTGATTGCTTTGTTATATTATTAATGGCATTAATAGCCTTTTTCTGATTAGAATCAGAAGCAATGATTGCATAATAATGTTGTTTTATATCTTTATCATTTTTAGGAATTAATGTAATAACTTGATTATCTAAAGATAATATTAGTCCATCAGTTATTGATTGTTGAAACCAATAATTACTTCTCTTCATTATACCAATCACTTGATATTTTTTATCCGTTAGGTCCTCTTTAATACTGTCTCCAACTTTTAGATGATCTTTTTTTGCTAATTCACTTCCAACTATAACTGGTATATTCTTATTATCATAATCAATTTTTTCAAAAAATCTTCCATCTTCAATAGTAAAATCGGTAATTTTACTTACATCTAAATCTATTCTAAGGTTAGATACTGTGCCAAAATTTAAACTCTGACTTTGAAAATAATTATTTTCAAAAGTCACTATATCTTCAATATTATTATCTTTTTTTATTTTATTATAAATATTTTTAAAATCATCATAATCCACTTCGTCATTTTGTACTTCTATATGAATCAATCTATCTTTATTCTCTTGAAGTATTTTAGGCACTTCTATATATAAGTTAAAGGCCTTTTGTATTGATGCTGTAGTCATAAAAAAATACGTTAATACTAGAATGAATTGAATTATCAAAAAACAGTTTAAAAATTTTCGATTCCATATATTTTTAGCAACTTCTATCAATGTCTTTCTCCTTCTTTTATAGTTTCAATAGGATGTATTTTCATCGCTTTTATAACCGGACATATTGAAATTATCACAGCTGTTATGAAGACTATTAATATAGATAACAATATGTTTGGTAAATAAATTTCTAATGTATAATCAGATATTCGAGATATAGTTTTTTCTGCCAAAAATTGTATAATAATTGCTAAAAAGGCAGCAATTAATGTCAACTGGAATATTTCATTAAATAACAATATAGCAATATCTTTATCAGTATAACCAAAAGCTTTTCTCACTCCAATTTCATAACGTCTTTTCTCTATCCAAAAAATAACTATATTAATCGAATAGATCAAAGTTACAAGATAACCTAAAATGGCAAGTGCATAAATAGGGTTTTGATTTTGCGCTAATTCATTTAACATATTCTCTGTTTTAACTTTACCCTGACTTTCAATTGAAAAATCAGAATCAATTTTCTTTCCATTTTTTTCTATTATATGTTTTGTATTTCCTAATCCTTTAATATTATAGAGTATTAGATTAATTGAATCTTCTGATAAAGCTAATTCTTCAGTTAGATTGTCAGGAATAACAGTAATCGGTAAAACTATTCTATTATCCCACAAGGTCATCTTTCCTTTAACACCTATCATTCCAACAACTTCATATTTTTCTTTATTTAAAATAATATATTCTTTATTATTAACTTTTTTAATACACTCTTCTAGAGATGATCCTACTAGCGCAACTTTATTTTTATTTTTTATATCTTTAACTTTGAAATAATGACCTGCTTTAATAGGATAATGCCATACATCATCCCTAGAAAACCATTCTGCACTAACAGGATAATAAGAATTAATTTTTGCTGAATCTGGATGAATCATTAATCCATTAAAAATAATTCCACTATTCTTGTTTATTCCTTTAAATAATATTTCAAATTCATTGGAATTAAGCGTTTTATCGCTTTGTCCAGATATTACAAATAATTGTCCATTAGGCGGAGTATTTTTTTTCTTAATATTACCTGCATATAAATGTTCATAGCTGAAACTGATTCCTACAGATAACAATAATATTGAAATGCACAATCCAATTATAAAAAAAACGGAAGTAACTTTATCATTATAAATTCTACTCATTATTTTTTTTATACTATTTAATAAACATATCATTTCCATTATTCCTTTTCTTAAAAAAAACCGGAACCCAATGGGTTCCGGTATAATATACTCATTTATATTTAACTAATTATTAGCAAACACCCTGAGCAAGCATAGCTTCTGCTACCTTCTCGAATCCGGCAATGTTAGCACCAGCTACGTAGTTACCTTCCATTCCGTACTTCTTAGCAGCATCATCAATGTTGTGATAAATGTTAACCATGATGTCTTTAAGTTTAGCGTCAACTTCCTCAAATGTCCATGATAATCTCTCGCTGTTCTGTGACATCTCAAGAGCTGAAGTAGCAACACCACCTGCATTAGCAGCCTTACCACCGATGAACCATACACCGTTCTCCTGAAGATATTCTGTAGCTTCGATTGTTGTAGGCATGTTAGCACCCTCACATACAGCTGTAACGCCATTAGCAACTAACTGCTTAGCATCTTCTAAGTGAAGCTCATTCTGTGTAGCACATGGAAGAGCGATATCACACTTAATCTGCCATACTCCACGACCTTCATGATATTCAGCTGATGGTCTCTTTGCAGCATACTCTGTAAGTCTAGCTCTCTTAACTTCCTTAACTTCCTTAAGAAGTTCAACATCGATTCCTTCTGGATCATAAATCCATCCTGTAGAATCTGAACATGTTACACACTTAGCTCCTAACTGGTGTGCTTTCTGGATAGCGTAGATAGCTACGTTTCCTGCTCCTGAAACTACAGCAGTCTTTCCTTCTAAAGAATCACCGTGGCTCTTGAATAACTCTTCTGTGATGTAAAGAAGTCCGTATCCTGTAGCCTCTGTTCTAGCAAGTGATCCACCATATGTTAATCCCTTACCTGTAAGAACTCCCTCGAATACTCCACGGATTCTCTTATACTGACCGAACATATATCCGATCTCTCTAGCACCTGTTCCGATATCACCAGCTGGAACGTCTGTGTCAGCTCCGATATACTTGCAAAGCTCTGTCATAAAGCTCTGGCAGAATGCCATAATTTCTCTATCTGATTTACCCTTAGGATCGAAATCAGAACCACCTTTACCACCACCGATTGGTAAGCTTGTTAATGAGTTCTTGAAAATCTGCTCAAATCCTAAGAATTTAATAATTCCTAAGTTAACTGAAGGATGAAGTCTTAATCCTCCCTTATATGGTCCGATAGCTGAGTTGAACTGTACTCTGTAACCTGTGTTAACCTGTACATTTCCCTGATCATCTACCCAAGGAACTCTAAACTTGAACTGTCTCTCTGGCTCTGTAATTCTCTCTAATAAAGCCTCTTTTCTGTAAAGATCCTCGTTTGCGTCTACTACTGGTCTAAGTGAATCTAAAACCTCTGTAGCAGCCTGAATAAATTCTGGTTCACTGGCATTTTTTTCTTTAATTCTAGCCAATACCTCGTCTACATATGACATTTTGTAGTCCTCCTTAATATATTTTTTCAATCACTGTGCGACACGCACATAATAAAATTATAACTATGTTTTTTAATAATTACAAGTATTTTTTATGTTTTTATTAATTTTTTTAAGTAAAACTAATGTTTTTCATTATTTTTTTAACTCATAGATTTCTTTTACTCTGTGATCTACATCAAATAAGTTGTTATATTGCACTATATTGTACTCATCCCACTTCTTCTTATATGGGGATTTTTTATCGTCTGCTTTATAATATTTTCCGTCTGCTCCAATATAACCATGTTTAGTAAGGACTGGGATTTCTTTTTGAACACTGCTTATGAAATTTAAGTAGCTAGTCTTTGCCAGTCCCACCTCATCAAATAATGTAGGCATAATATAGTTGGCAGAAATATTGACATTTTCCTTTTCCTCTATGTCATAGTTAGCCCACATAAAGAAAGGTGTTGTGTATTTATAAAGATGTGCATATTCTTCATCTAGCTTAGTAGTCTGCTTAGATAAATCATATAACTCATCCTCTAACTTAGGCTGATGATCACCAAAGAAAATAATAATTGTCTTTTCTTTTTTCTTTGCAAAATACTGAGTTAACTTCTTAACTGCATTATCACTGTTCTTTATTAAGTTAAAATATCTCTTTGACATTGGGAATTTAGCGTCATCCCATGTGGTAATAGGCATCTTTAAGTCTGGAAAATCCCTGTCATACGGACTATGATTCTGCATTGTTACATCAAACATAAAGAATGGCTTATCATTGTTTTTCTCATAGTATTCATACTCTGAGATAATCTTATCAAAGTTACCTTCATCGCTAACGAAGGTTCTAAGCTTCTTTGATCTGCTAAATGCCGCTAGGGAAATAAACTGTCTAAATCCAAATAGCGGATAAACTTTATGTCTATTGTAGCCTGTAGGCTTATATGGGTGCATTGCCACCATACCGTCATAGCCTTGCTGTTCTAAGAAGTTAGCCATTGAATACATTGGCTTATGAATATATGTAGTATATGCCACAATTCCGTTAGGAATACATGCCATTGTATTAGAAGTCAATGCCTCAAACTCTGTAGCCACTGTTCCACCGCCAAAAATTGATGTAAACATTTTACCTTTTACAGTGTTTTTCTTCATACTATGTATGTATGGCATTGCATCCTCACTGATTTTCAAATCCATAATATCAGAAAAATCTGAGAAGGCCTCATCCATAATCATAATTACATTAGGCTTGTCTTCATCTTTTATTCTAGCCTCTGTCTGTGGTGTCTTTGATACAATTTCTTTAACCTTTTTAACAGAATAGCCTTTTGGCTTTTCTACAATTAAATCTCTAAAGGAACGTGTCATATTAGCGTAAGTCCCCTTTGATGCATAAGTCTCCTGCGGCTTAAAGTATTTAACCTTCAATGGCTTAACTAATGCATCGCACATAAAGAATGCATAATAGAAAATTGCCACAAGTAAAAGAGCTACACCAGCAGAAATTAATCTTTTCTTTCCTTTTACATATTCATTTTTTCCTAAAACTGTAACCATAATGCACAATGCAATCTGAATTACAATATAAAAATAAATATTAGTATTTATAGTATATGTATATCCTCCCGCCACTTCTTTAGCTGCAGAGAATGAAAAAATATCCGCTCCAATAAAACCTGTACCTCTAAATATAGATAAGAAATAATTAGTAAGAGCTAAAACTATAGATACCAGTTTAATAACAATAATTGAAACTTTTACGCTGTTAGTGATTGCAAATAAAATAGCAAACATAGTAAATATCACCAGCATATTTAGGGCAAAGAACTTAAATTTAAACATGATTAATTCATAGCCCTGAGAGTATTGCATAAGCCATAGTTCGCTTACTAATAATAAAACAGTAACTACTATAGTAGTTATTAGATTTACTTTATCGTTCCACTCAATGTGAATAAACAAAAAATTTACTACACATAAAAAAATCACAAAGGCCCCAATTATATGTCCTACAGGTAATCCCTGGGGATCATTAAAAAAGTCCTTTGAAAAAGGTACAAACAAAAACATTAAGTATGCTAAACTGATTAAAACCTTAATAAAATTAAAAGATATTGATTTAAAATTATTTTCCGGTAAAAGTTCAATACTAATGTTTTTAGTAATATTAACTTTCTTTTCCATTACTAATCTCCTCATTATTGTAGATGATTTATCACAACATAAATGTATCTGAGAAATAATAATCTCTCAGATACATCGAATTTTTTTAGATATTAAATTAATAATTTTCAGCCTTAACCTGGAAGTGAGCCTGTGGATGATTACATACAGGACAAACCTCAGGTGCTTTCTTTCCAACACAGATATGTCCGCAATTAGCACACTGCCAAATAACGTCATTATCCTTTGAAAATACTATCTCATCCTCTACATTCTTTAATAGCTTTTTATATCTTTCCTCATGTTCCTTTTCAATAGCAGCCACGCCCTCGAAAAGATCTGCGATTTCATCGAATCCTTCTTCTCTAGCTACTTTGGCAAATTCAGGATACATATTTGTCCACTCGTCGTTTTCCCCAGCTGCAGCTGCTGCTAAGTTAGCTGTTGTATCATCGATACCACCGTTTAATAACTTAAACCAAATCTTAGCATGCTCTTTTTCGTTGTTTGCTGTCTCTTCAAAGATGTTAGCAATCTGTACGAATCCGTCTTTCTTAGCCTTTGATGCGAAATAAGTATATTTATTTCTAGCCATAGACTCTCCGGCAAAAGCTGCCTGCAAATTCTGTTCTGTTTTTGATCCTTTTAACTCCATGTTTTCCTCCGTTCCGATTCAAACCTACATTGTTACTACTCAGCTTCCTCATCTGTATTTTCAGAATCATCCGCCACCTTGTTCTTAGCCACATCATAGTAATCTGAATCTTTGTGTTCATCTACAATTTTCTGGAAATACTTCTGGGCATTCTTTGTATTTCCTTTATGCTCGTAAGCCCATGCTAAATAATATAGAGCTTCGTCATTCTTTTCGTCAGCCTCTAAGCATTTTTTAAACTGCTTAATTGCCTCATCGTAATCTTCCTTATCCATAGCCGCCATACCTGAATCATAAGCAGATGAAGCCACTCTACTAGAAAGCTTAGATGTCATTGTCTTATAAACATTAGTGAAAGATTTAGAATTCATCTTCAATGAACCGTCTACCTTCTCTAATGACTTAGCTGCCTCATCATATCTTTCTGCAATATAGCTATCAACAGCAGCTAAAAGATTAGAATAGTTTGAGCTAATAGTATTTCCAGTATCTGTGTACTGTGATAATTGAGATTTTAATTTCTCGTTCTCGCTCTTAATATCATCTATCTCTTCCTGCAATTCTGATACAGCAGAATTTTTAGCAGCAATATTCTGATTATACTCAACCTGAGCATTATTGTTTTCTGTTCTTACATGATTTAATCTAGCAGGCGTTACCACAAAGTAAACTAGCGCTGCACCTAAGAGAATTCCTAGAATAAACTGAAGAATACTCTGTGCTCCTCTAGCAGCCTCCGCCTTGTCATTAGGTACAATAGCGTCATTGCCACTAAGATATGGTCTGTCCGGTGGCATATTGCCTCTAAGACTTCTGCGTCTCTCCATTCTCTTATCCGGATCAACCTTCTTCTCCTCGTCTAAGTACTCACCGATTTCTCTTAAATACTTAATACTTAAAGCATTACTTCTATCAATTTTTAAAGATTTTCTAATCTCTCTTCTAGCTCTCTCATACTGTCCCTGCTTAATGTAGATTAAACCTAGTAACTGATATGCCTTTAACATATTAGGATTAGAATTCAATACTTTTTTAAGCTGAATAATAGCCATATCATCTGTATTATTTCTAGCATACTCTAAGGCTACATTGAATTTCTTAATAACTCTGTTTAATTCAGTTACCTTTCCCTTTTCCTTCTGGAATTCTAAAAGGTATCTGCTGGCCGGATTGCTATTAGGCTGAATGTTTGTACTGATAACCCACTCCTTAAATGCCTGAACAGTCTCGCCCATCTCGTTATAAACTAAACCTAAAAGATTTCTAGCATCAGTATTTCTCTTATTTAATTTCAAACTTCTATTAAGAACTTCAGCAGCGCCTGTAAGGTCTCTGTTCTGAGCCCTTACAAGTCCTGCATTGTAATATCCGTTTGAAAGTTTAACGATTTTTTTATAGACACTAACATTTGTGCCACAGTGACTACAGAAATCACTGTTAGTTAGCGCATTTCCGCAATTATAACAAATCATTCTAATCACCTTTATTCCTTATTGCTAAGTTCGTTTACCATCTCACTCATAATATCTGTTATATCTGAAATATTACTATTGTAAATAGTATCCTCAGCCTCCTCAATCTCAAGACTAGGATGAAATTTCTTTAACTCTTCTTCAAAATTAATCATAGTATTACCTCCATACTACCTATTTCTTAAGGTTAGCTAACTGTTCCTCAACCTGAGTCAACATCTGCTCATACTTATCCTTCTTAGCCTTCTCCTCGTCTACTTTAGCCTGTGGAGCCTTATTTACGAAGTTAGGGTTAGAAAGCATTCCGTTAACACGCTTTAACTCACCGTTAAGTCTTCCTACTTCCTTCTCTAAACGCTCAATTTCCTTAGCGATATCTACTAACTCAGCAAATGGCATGTAGATATTGGCATTAGGGATAACTACAGAAACTGCATCATCGGCAATTCCCTCTTTATCCTTCTGTACAGCCACCTCATTAGCGTAAGCTAATGTGGCAAAGAATGTTGTTCCTCTCTCAAATGTATCAAGTACATCCTGGCTATCAGAAACTACGAATACCTTAGCCTTCTTAGAAGGTGCTACATTCATCTGAGTTCTAATATTTCTGATTCCTCTTACAGCCTCTTTAATTAACTCGATTGCTTTTTCTTCTGCTTCAAAATTATATGCATCCTCAAACACTGGCCAATCAGAAATCATAATGCTCTCCTCATCCTTGTGAAGTGTGCAGAAGATTTCCTCTGTGATAAATGGCATATATGGATGTAATAATTTAAGTGCATCTGATAATACCTTCTCTAATGTCCATAAAGCTGCATATTTAGTCTCATCATTATCATTGTACAATCTAGGCTTAACCATTTCAATATACCAATCACAGAATTCTTCCCAAATAAAGTTATAAATCTTATCTGCAGCAATACCTAATTCGTATTTTTCAAGGTTCTCTGTAACATCTTTAATAACCTTATTGCTCTTAGATAAAATCCATTTATCTGCATCTGTAAACTGCTCTGGTTTCTTAGATAAATCAATACCTTCCTCAGGAATGTTCATCATAATAAATCTTGATGCATTCCAAACCTTATTAGCAAAGTTTCTAGATGCCTCTACTCTCTCCCAGTAGAATCTCATATCATTACCAGGAGCATTACCTGTGATCAAAGTAAATCTAAGGGCATCTGCACCATATTTATCAATAACCTCTAGTGGATCAATTCCATTGCCTAGAGATTTACTCATCTTTCTTCCCTGAGAATCTCGAACTAAACCGTGAATTAATACTGTATCAAATGGAACCTCTCCTGTATGTTCTAAACCTGAGAACATCATTCTCATTACCCAGAAAGGAATAATATCATATCCTGTTACCAATGTATTAGTTGGATAGAAATATTCCATTTCCTCAGTCTTATCAGGCCAACCTAATGTAGAAAATGGCCATAATGCTGATGAGAACCATGTATCCAGTGTATCAGGATCCTGTCTCATTTCCTTACCACACTTAGGACAAACTGCCTTCTCATCTTTTGTTACTACCATCTCTCCACAATCATCACAGTAGAAAGCAGGAATTTGATGTCCCCACCATAACTGTCTAGAGATACACCAATCGCGGATATTCTCTAACCAATGGAAATATGTCTTATCAAAATATCCTGGAACGAACTTTGTATCGCCCTTCTTAACAGCATCGATAGCAGGTTTAGCTAATTCATCCATCTTTACAAACCACTGCTTTGAAACTCTTGGCTCAATTGTAGTATGACATCTGTAACATGTTCCAACATTGTGATCATGATCTTCGATTTTTACTAGAGCGCCTTCTGCTTCTAAGTCTTTTACAATTGCCTCTCTAGCTTCATATCTATCCATTCCGGCATATTTAGGATAATCATCCACGATCTTAGCATCATCAGTCATTACATTGATGATAGGAAGATTATGTCTTAATCCCACCTCGAAATCGTTAGGGTCATGAGCTGGAGTAATCTTAACTACACCTGTACCAAAGTCAATTCCTACGTAGTCATCTGCTACTACAGGGATTTCTCTGTGAACTAATGGAAGGATAACTGTCTTTCCAATAATATCTTTATATCTATCATCGTTAGGGTTAACTGCAATAGCTGTATCACCTAATAATGTCTCTGGTCTTGTTGTAGCTAACTCTACATATCCGCTACCATCAGATAATTTGTATCTTAAGTGCCAGAACTTACCTGCCTGATCCTCGTACTCAACCTCAGCATCAGAAATAGATGTTAAGCAATGAGGACACCAGTTGATAATTCTCTCACCCTTATAAATCTGTCCTTTATTATAAAGATTAACGAAAACTTCCTTAACTGCCTTAGAACATCCCTCATCCATAGTGAAACGCTCTCTGTCCCAATCACATGAAGAACCGATTTTCTTAAGCTGAGAAACAATACGTCCTCCGTACTGCTTTTTCCACTCCCAAGCTCTCTCTAAAAATCCATCTCTTCCAATATCATCCTTAGAGATGCCTTCCTCTCTCATCTTCTCTACAATCTTAGCCTCTGTAGCAATTGAAGCATGGTCAGTTCCAGGAAGCCATAAAGCCTCATATCCCTGCATTCTCTTAAATCTAATTAAGATATCCTGCATAGTATTGTCAAGGGCATGTCCCATATGTAACTGTCCTGTAATATTAGGAGGTGGCATCACAATAGTAAAAGGTTTCTTACTTTTATCAACATTAGCGTGAAAATATTTTCTGTCAATCCACTTTGAATATAATTTTTCTTCAATCTGGGCTGGGTTATAATTTTTTTCCATTTTTCTTACCTCTCTTTTTAAAATAAAAAAGGACAGTTATATCGATTGCTCGAGACAACTGTCCAAACTCTCGGTACCTAAAAGGGCGCAATGCGCGGTACCACCTTTTATTTTACTCATCATATCCTATAACGGGGACGAACCGTAGCCGACTACTAATTTCACCGGTAAGCTAAAAGAGCTACCTTCACCACTCCTTACCAAAGGGCTTCCACCATCCCCTTCTCTCTATAGGCAGGTAATCGCTACTCCTCTCTTCTCAACGCCTTTAAACATATAACATTTATAATAAAGATTTTAATAAAATTTGTCAATATTTGATATCAATTATTTAATAGATAATACTTAAATTTTATTCTTAGCTATTAGTCTCCACCACATATTCCTTGCGGCATTTTCT